>JAGQIK010000413.1 GCA_020431405.1 Myxococcales bacterium | reverse complement strand
CGGTGGGCGTTACGCCCGGCGTGCGCGGACTGACCCCCGATGGACATGCCGCCGCCGGCGATGGTGAGGTGATCGAAGCGCGTGCCCTCGCCGAGAGCGCGCCGCGAAAGGCGCCGAAACAGCCGCGCGGCATCGTCGAGGTCGACGACACAGTAGCGATCGTTCGCTGTCATCGAGTGCTCCTTGGCCACGGTTTGTGGCCAGGAGCACAGCGCGTGCCCGACTCAAGTGCGCGAGATCCTGCGGCGCGTGGCGGAAGGTGAGCAAGCCCTGCCCACTCGCTGGGCAGAGCGTGCGCGCGCGGCTGCGGCCGCCGCGCTACAGGCGTGTGTCGCGGTGTACGCGGCGGCGCACGAGGTACTCGTCTTCGTCGAGCAGGCGGCGTCCGACCTCGCCGAGCGACAGCTGGTCAGAGGCGTAGCCGAGCACCAGCGACTCTACAAATTCGAGCACCGAGACGCAGAAGTGCGTGTTCGACGAGTAGATGTCGCTCACCGAGCCGAGGTGCTCGCTGAGCGCTTCGAGCCCGCCAAGGGCCTCGTCGAGCGGCAGACAGGCGTAGAGCTCGGCGAGACCGCGTGCGAGATTGAGCGTCTCGAGCAGCGGTGGCCCTTTGTTGGCGCCGACCACGTCGGCGAGGCGTTTGCGCGCGACGCCGGCGATGGCGCGCGCCTCGTCGTAGCGGCCCAGATCGGCGAGCGCCGTGCCGAGCGAGAGGCGCGCCTGCAGCGCGGGGCCTTCGTCGCCTTGCACCGCCGACTCGGCGGCCGTCAGCAGCTCGGCCGCGCGCTCGCCGAGGCCAGCGCGGCGCAGGCTGCGCAGCACGCCGCCGAGCAGCCGCCCGAGCACTTCGATGTGCGCTTCGCCGAGCTCGGCGAACAGCACCTGCAAGCGCGTGGCGAGCGCTTCGACGAGCGCGGCGCGGCCGAAGAGCGCGGCGAGCATCAGCGCCTCGTCGAGCAGCTCGGCGCGGCGCGGCGCTTCGATGCCCTCCAGCGCGGCGGCGACGCGCTCGATGCGCGGGACCGCCTCGGCTTCCGCGAGCAGCGGGAAGAAGTCCATCACGCCGTCGAGCAGGCGCGCGCGCTCTTGCGGCTCGTCGGCGAAGCCCTCGGCCATCGCGAGCACCTCGTCGACCGCCACGCGAAGCTGCGCCGCGTCGCCGAGGCCGCGCAGCGAAGCGAACTCGGCGCCGCGCGGATCGTCGGCGTCGCCGAGAAAGCCGGTGTAGATCTGCAGCCGCTCCTGCGGCTCGAGCACCTGCGAGGCGTGGCGCAGGCGGTCGATGGTGTAGCGCTTGAACTTGGGCAGCTCGTTGAGGCGCGCCTCGATCTCGTCGGGCAGCTTGGTCTCGAGCGGAAGCCCTTCGAGGGCGTGGTCGACGCGCACGGCGTAGGCAGGCGCCGCGATGGCGTGGATCGGGTCGCTGGTGTCGATGGCGCCGAGCGCTTCTTCGCGCAGAGCGCGCGCGTGCTCGGCCTCGCCTAGCCGCGCGAAGCCGTAGGCGAACAGCAATAGCCCGTAGGCGTCTGTGCGCGCGTCGGCGCCGGCGTTGAAGGGCACCGAGCGGCGCGTCTTGCGGAAGCGATCGAGAAACGCCGTCAGGCGCCGCACGAGCTGGCGATGGGCGGCGCCCTCGCTGCCGCCGCTGCTGCCGGCGAAGCGCATGAACGTGGGCACGTCGCGCGCGAGCGAGAGGCCGCGCGACAGGCGCGCGACGATGCGATCGCGCGCGCGCAGAAGCTGCAGTCGATCGCCACCGACGGCGCGCGAGAGGGCCACGCGCGCGAGCCAGATGGTGCGCACGTCGAGCGAGCCGTCCTTCTCGTCGAGCCACAGCTGCACGCGCTGCAGCAGCGCGCCGTCGGCTTGGGCGAGCGCCGGCCCGAGCACGCCGAGCACCACCAGGCCAGCCTCGGCGTCGGCGCCGTCACCGATGGAGGCGGCGACATCGTCTCCTTCGACGCCCATCGAGGCGGCCCAACGCGCCACCACGGTGTTGGCCGCGTCGCCGTCGAGCTCCCACACGGCGCGCGCGAAGCACAGGCGCGACTGCCGCTCGCGCTCGAGACGCGCGTTGAGCTCGCCCATCTCGGCCCACAGGCGCGTGCGCTCGGGATCATCGGCTGGCGCCTCGAGCTCGAGATAGCGCGCCTCGAGCTGCGAGAGCAGCTGGGCTTCTGCGCCCTCTTCGACCACCACCGGCGGCGGCGCTTCGAGCATCGGCTCCGGCTCGTCGTCGATCTCGTCGTCTTCGATCTCGTAGTCTGGCAGCGCTTCGCTGGCGCGCTCGCCGCTGGGCTCGTCGTCGATGTCGTCGCGGCGGCGGCGGCGCTTGCGCGTGCTGCGCGGCTCGCGCTCCTCTTGCGGTGGGCTGTCGCTCCACTCGAGCCCGGTGGACTCGAAGGCCTCGAAGTCGAACGTCGACGAGCGAACCCACGGCTCGAGCGCTTCTGCGCTGGAGTGCACCACGTACTGCACCCAGTGCGAAAGCGGCGCGAAGGCGCTCTCCGGCGCGCGCTCGAGCTGGAACGGCCGCGCGCGCTCGGGTGGGCGTACGCCGGCAGCCGCGGTGGCGGCCGCGCCGTTGCCCGCGCCGTTGCCGCCGGCGCTGGGCTCGGCGTCGAGCGGCGTGAGCCAGCAGACCTCGTCGGAGCGCTCGGCGAGCAGATTGCGCAGCGTCTCGCGGCGCAGGGGCGGCTCGAGGATCGCGTCGGACGGCAGGTAGAGGTTGTCGATCTCGAGCCACGGCGCGAAGGCCTCGCCGGGCAGATCGAGCACCGGCGGCGAGCCGCGGCCGGGGCGCACGCGAAGCAGCACCGTGGGCTCGCCGCTGTCGCCGCCCGCTGACGATGTGGCCGCGAAGAGCAGCTTCGACAGCTCGGCTTCGGGCAGGCGCTCGATGAGACGCTCGACGGATTCGATAGCGCGCTCGCGAATGACCCACAGCGTGGGCAGCGCCTCGCGCGCGCGCGGCACCAGCGTGAGCGTGACCTGCACGCGCGGCGGCGGCGGCAGCGGCGCGTGGCGCGCGTCGCCGCGCGGCGGGGCGACGTCGATCAGCTGATAGAGCCCTTGAAACGAAAGCTCCTCGAGCGGGACAAAATGTCCCTCGGCGGTGATCAAGAGCAGCGGCGCGCTGCCGCGCTGCACGTGCTCGACCAGCGGGTGGCGATAGCCTGCCTCGACGAAGATCTGCTCCTGGCCGGCGGGCGCCGGCACGAACGCGCGCAAGCCACCCGGCCGGTCGAGCGCGCGCACCAGCGTGTAGAACGGCGGGTCCACCGCGCGCACCAGCGCCGCAGGGCCGCCCTGCGCGATCAACTCGTCGGGCAGCGCGCAGAGCTCTTGGCGGTCGCAGCCGAGGCGCAACAGCTCGCCCGCCAGCGCGACGAGGTCCTCCTGACGCTCGAGCCAAAACAGCGCCACCGCCGAGTCGAGCGCCTCGTCGCCGACGAACACGGGGCGCAAGATCTCGGCCCAGCAGCTGACCTCGTTGACGTCGGGGGTGCGCCCCAGCGCGCGCGCGCTGCCCACGCCGAGCTTCTTCAGCTCGGCGCGACGCTTGCGGTCGATGCCGCTGACCTCGACGACGATCTCGCCGTCGTCGCCCTCGCGAAAGCGCGCCGGCGCGCGCTGGATCTCCTGCGGCACCAGCTCGCCGCGAAGACAGGCCTCGAGCGCCGCGGCGCCCGGAAAGACGAGCACGGCCATGTCTATCGATCCCACCCGTCGTCGGGTTTTGTCATTGTGGGCTGTGCGGCCAACGATGTCGGGGACTTGCGAGTCATAGAGTGACCCTATTGTCCTTGTTCTTCGGACTCGCGCTGTTCGCCGGTCTCGCCGACGGGGAGCGCAGCGGCTTCGCCCTTGCGGCTCTCGCGCTCGACGATGATCTTGCCCACCTCGGCGGCCTTGAGCGCGCCGCCTTCGATGAGGCGGTCGACGAGCGATTTGTGCTCGTCCTCGTGCTCGAGCGGCATGGCGTCGTCGTCGGCCTCGTAGCTGATGATCACGTCCTTTTTGCCCGTCTGTGGATCAACGCGCAGTCTAATCGTCAGCTCAGCCATCGCTTGGGTCCTTCGCGGCCTTGGTGGTGGTGGCGGCCGCCTTGGCGGCGCGCTTCTTCGGCGCGCCGGTCTTGTCGTCGCCGCGCTTCTTCTTGATGCCGATCTCGGCCAGCGCCGTCGCGTCGAGCACCTTGTGCTCGAGCAGCAGATCGCGCAAGACCTCGAGCTCCTTTTGGTGCTCGGCGAGGATCTGGCGCGCGCGCGCCTGCTCGACGTCGAGCACGGCGCGCACCGCCTCCTCGAGCTTGCGCCGCGCGTCCTCGGAAAAGCCCGGGCGCTCCTTGTCCTGCTCGAAGATGCGCAGGCCCAGCGAGTCCGGCCCGAAGCCGAACTGCTCGACGAGACCGCGCGCGATGCCGGTGGCGCGCTGCAGGTCGCCCATCGCGCCGATAGAAACGTCGTCGAGCAGCAGCGACTCGGCCTCGCGGCCGCCGTAGAGGGTGCAGATCGAGTCGCGCAGCGCCGCCTGCGTGGTGACGTAGCGATGCGCGGGATCGGAGTAGCTGACGAAGCCGAGCGCGCCGGCGAGATCGCCACGGATCGAGATGCGATCGATGGGCGGCGCCGTCGGGCAGTACAGCGCGCAGACGGCGTGGCCCGCCTCGTGGGTCGCGACGACGCGCTCTTCGGCCGCGGTCAGCTCGGGCCGCTCGAGATACTCGGTGAGCGCGCGCTCGATGTCGTCGACCTCGGTGGGCGCGTTGACTTCGTCGCGCACGCGGCGGCGCGCCACGGCGCGGCAAAGCGCCTGGATGTGATCGCCCGAGTAGCGCGTGTCGGTGCCCTCGACGAGGTCCGCCGTGCGCTTGACCGCGTAGTCGAGCGCGCGCGCGCTGAGCTGCAAAGAGAGCTTGCGGTCGTAGATCTCGAAGATCGCGCGCCGGTCGTCGGCTGCCGGATAGGGCACCTGTAGATGAAACTCGAAGCGCCCCGGACGCAGCAGCGCCGGGTCGAGCGACTCGGCGAAGTTGGTCGTGCCGACGACGAAGACGAGCTCGTTGAGGCGAAAGCCATCCATCTCGGTGAGCAGCTGGTTGACCATCGAGTGCTCGACGCCCGAGCCGGTATACGTGCCACGCGCGGTGGCGAACGAGTCGAGCTCGTCGAAGATGATGATCGACGGCGCGCTCTGGCGCGCGCGCACGAAGACCTGCCGGATGCGCTCCTCGCTCTCGCCGACCCAGCGGCTCTTCAGCTCGGGGCCGCTGACGACCACCACGGCGGCGCCCAACGAGGTGGCCATCGCCTTGGCGAACAGCGTCTTGCCGGTGCCGGGCGGGCCCCAGAAGATCATGCCGCGCGGCAGCAGCGACTCGATGCGCTGCACCGACGCGGCGTCCTCGAGGCCGTCCTTGCGCGCGAGCAGCGAGATGATCTCCTGCTTGAGGCGCCGCTTGACCTTGTCGTAGCCGCCGATGTCGTCGTCGAGATCGATGTCGGGGATCGAGACGTCGCCAGCCACCGTGGCCTGGCGCAGCTGGTCGTAGGCGCGCGAGGGGTCCTCGGCATAGTCCTCGGCCTGCACCGACTCGAGCAGCCGCCGCAGCCTCACGGCGTTGACGCCCGAGACGTACTTGTAGAGCTGATAGGGGTTGAGGCGCTTGCCGAACTTGCGCGACTCGCGCTGCGTGACGAGGTAGCGCAGCCGATCGCGCGGGATGCCGATGATGCTCTCGCGCCGCGCGAAGAGCCGCTCGATGACCTTCGGCACCACGAACGACGGATCCTTGAAGCCAACCCACAAAAGCTGCGGGTTCTCGTAGAGCAGCGAGATGACCTCGCGCGCCTCGCTGGTCAGCGCGCCGCTGGAGGTGGTCATCAGATCGAGGTGCGGCAGCACGACCACGCGCCGGTCCACCGCGCCGCGCACCGCCTCGCGCAGCTGTCCGATCATCGTCGAGACGATGCTCTGCGGCATGCCGCCCTGCACCTCGACGCGCCCGTCGAGGTAGATGCAGCGCAGCTCGTCCTTCTTGAGCCGGTCGCGCAGGCACTTATAGAAGAAGGGCGTCAGCTCCTTGTCGCACTCGATCATCACCGGCAGCGAGCGCCGCAGGCTCTCCTGCGCTGACGTCAGCTCCTTCGGATACGCGGCCTCCACCGCCTCGAACGGCGACAGCTCGACCGGCAGGTCTTCTTCACGCAGCTTCATGGTATCTCTGGGTGCGTATTACACGCGCACGCGGATGGTGAGCGATCCCGTCTCGTCGTCCTCGGTGATCTCTTCGATCTCGCCCAGCTCGGCGGCCTTTTCCTTGAGCGCCGCGCCGGTGGCGCGGTTGACGGCGCCGTCGAGCTCGGCGCGCAGATCGCGCAGCTTCTTTTCGAGCGTCGCCGTCACCTCTTCGCGCATGCGCTCGGTGCGGGCGTCGGCGCGCCGCTCGAGCCGCTCTTGCGCGCGCTGGCGCAGCTGCTCTTCGAGCTCGGGGTTGGCGGCGCGTGTCGAGGCTGCCGACTCGCGCGCGGTCATGTCGAGCTCCTCCTCGGCGGCGAGCTTGACGGTGACCGTGCCGGCGTCGAGGTCGACGGTCACCTCCACGCCGTCCTCGTCGACGCGCCGGCAGACCTGCCCGTCGCGCTCGAAGCCGAGCTCGGCCAGCTCGGCGGCGAGGATCTCGCGCATGCGCTCGGCGGCGAGCACGTGAAGAAGCTCGAGCTGCGTCTGCACGCCGTCTTCGACCTTGACGTGTCGTCTCAGCGTCTCGGAGACGGCGATTCGATAGGCGCGACTCATCGGTTCCTCCTGTGGCGACCCGACTGCGGGCCGGTACTGCTCACGACGGCGCCTGCTCGGGCGCCGAAACATCTGCCGCGTCGGCATCGAGCGCGCTGAGCTGCGAGCGCAGCGCGCGCGCGCGCGAAAGCCCCTCCGGGCCGAGCGGCTCGAAGCGCCGCAGCAGAAGCTGCGACAGCGCGTAGTCATCGTCAAAGAAGCGTGTGCCGCGCGCGCCCTCGACCCAGCTGCTGACCCGCTCGAGCCCGGCGAGCAGCGCGCCGGCCGCCTCGCGCGCGCGCTGGCGTTCTGACAGCGACGCGGCGCGGGTCAAGTTGCCGATCCACTGCGCTGGGTCGCGCGGGCCGCGCATCAGCGCCGCGCTGGCTTCGATGACGAAGGCGCAGATGTCGCGCCGCCCGTAGCGCTCTGCCGAATCCATCAGCAGATCGAGCACGCGTCGCTGACTCTCGCCGAGCGCGATCAGCGCCGACGGCTTGCGAACACGCCCTTTTAGGCGCTCGATGCGCGTCCAGCGCGCCACGAGATCGTCTTGCAGCGCCTCGAGCACGACGACACCGTCGCCGCCGGCGACGAACGGATCGAACGACGACGCGTCGAGCTCGCGCGCCTCGGGGGCCTCGCCCGCGGAGAGCACGTCGGGAAAGCCGAGCCAGCACAGCGGCGAGCGCCGAAAGGCTGGCGAGACCGCGACGCGCCGCGAGACGTCGCAGGCGAGCGTGAGGTCGCAGGCCAGATAGAGCAGCAGCTGATCGCCGAGCGTCGGCTTTCCGCGCCACGACAGCGTCGCACCGGAGGTCACCAACGCCTCGCCCGCCAGCCAGCGGCAGAGCTGCACCGACATCGGCGAGAAGCGCAGCGCCGGCGGTCCGTGGCGCTGCCACATTCGCCCGCGGCGCACCTCGCCCTCGGCGTCGGCGTGCTCGACGCGCCGCCAGCCGCCACGCCGGCAGAGCGCGAGCACCACGCCGGCACGCAGCGTCTGCTCGAGCAGCGCCATCGCCGTGGAGCCGAGCTTGGGCGGCATGGCGTAGCTCGAACGCAGCACGGGCTCGATGGCGTCGGCGCCGATCTGCCCGACCAGCGCGCGCGCCACGCTCAGCACGCGATGCTCGCTCGCGGCGACGCGCTTCATCGGTTGTTCCTCTGCCCCGCGCGCAGCGCGTCGCGCAGCGCATCGGCCGCCGCCGGCCAGCCGTTGACGAGCAGCTGGCCGTTCTCGAAGCGGATCTCGACCTGGTTGTCGGCGACGAAGCGCGGGTCGTCGGGCGCGTATCGATCGCTGAGGAAGTGCATCTGCTGGTTGCGCGAGCCGATCCAGCGGCGCGTCGGCTCGGGCTGCGTCTCGTCGTAGCGCCCGTCGACCAGAAGGTCGGTGGCCTCGAGCAGCGCGCGCACCGCCGCGTCGCGCTCGGCCTGCGCCTCGATCTCGGCCAGCGTGTAGCCCGAGTAGACCATCGTGCTCAGGCCGCGCGCGCGCACGCCGGCGAGCAGCGCCGCGGCGCCGGCCGGCTGCTGCAGCGGCTCGCCGCCGAGCAGCGAGAGGCCTTCGATGTGCGGCGTCGACGCCACCAGCCCGACGAGCTCGGCGACCTCGCGCAGCTCGCCGCCGCGCTCGCCGAACATCTCGGGATTGCAGCAGCCCGCGCAGCGCAGGGTGCACCCCTGGACCCACAGAGCGAAGCGGCGCCCGGGCCCCTCCGCGTCGGTGTCGCGAACGAGCTGGGCCACACGCAGCCGCGGCCGGTCTTTTTTCGTCTCGATGGCGCTCATTTACGGGGCTCCAAACCATAGCAGCCCTGCCAGGTGGACAGTGGCGCGATCGTAACTAGCGGACGCTCAAGGGTTGCCGCCGAGCAGCACCCGTTCGCCAAACGCGCGACGCAGCGCCAGCCGGCCGCCGGCCGTGATCGCGTTGCGCCTCAGGTCGAGGCGCGCGATGTTGCCGAGGGTCGCCGCGTGCTTGCACAGCAGCGCGACCCCTTGGTCGGTGACGCGGCAACTGACCAGCCCGAGCTGCTCGAGCGCTGGCCACGGCTCGCCGACCAGCGCCTCGATCACCTCGTCACCGCGACGCAGCCGGCGAAGCTCCAGCTCGCGCAGCGCCGGCGTGCCGGCTGGGCGCAACAGCGGCACGACCTCGCGGCCGAGCGGCGCGTAGAGCGTGCCGAGCCAGCCGCGGCCGCCGTGATACTCGGTGACGGCCAGCGAAAGCGACACGAGCTCGGGTGCCTCGAGCCTGCCGAGCGTCTCGAGCTCGCCGCAGCTGATGCTGCCCAGCCGCAGCGACAACGAGCGCGCCTGCAAGAGCCGCGGCTTGTCGGGCAGGGTGACGCGCTCGCAGCAGAGGTCGAGCCGCTCGACGTGCTGGATGCCCGGCTGCATCAGCTCCCAGCAGACTTCGCCCTCGCGATAGCGGTTGCTGTCGAAGACCAGCTCGCGCACGCACGGCGATAGCCCGACCCGCCCGATGGCGCCGCTGAACGCGCCGAAGGTATCGGCGACCGAGAGCAACACCCGCTCGAGCACGATCGCGCTCGGAAGCTGCTGCACGGCCGCCAACATACGCTCCGCCTCGTCGAACCCATCGCCGGTCTCGAGCCACAGCTCGGCCGCGCGCACGAGCCCGCGCCGCCACACCAGACGCACCTTGCGCAGCTGGCCCGAGGAGGCCACCCGCCCGAACAGATCGAGGTAGTGGCGCTCGATCAGCTCGCGCTGCTCGACAGCCAGCCGCCGCTCCTCGCGCGCGTCGCGACACAGCTCGCGCTGCAGCTGGATGGCCATCAGCTCGCCGCGCACGTCTCCGCGCTCGCACAGCCAGTCGCAGTAGACGCGCGTCGGCTCGAGGGCGGCAGGCGCCGCAACGATGGCGGCCTCGAGCGCGGCGTCACGCGCCGGCTCGACGTTGTCGTCGGGAGTGCTCATGGGTGCGACCAGAGGGCGCGCCTCTGATCGCTTTTGTCGGTCGCGTCAAGACGAGGCCACGGGCTCAGGGCCACGGGCCACAGGGCCGTCAAGCGGGGCGCGGGAGACGCTTCGCCGCCGCGGCGGCAGACTTCGAGCGAGACGCTGGAGCGTAGCTTCGCTGCCCGGCCCGCGCCGCCTTCGCGCTGCAACGCGTGCAGAGCGTCCGCGATCGACCCCTGTGGCCCGTGGCCTGTGGCCCGTGGCCTGCGGCCCGTGGCCTCTAACCCTGCTCCCGCTGCAAGCCGACGATCGCGCGGTCGCCCAGCGCGCGCCGCAGCATGCGCTCGCCGCGCCGGCCGATCACGTTGCGCTCGAGGTGAAGCGCATAGAGATGCTCGAACGCGTCGCGGTTTTCGGCGATGCGCCGCGCCCCCTCGTCGGTCATCGCCACGTCGCGCAGCACCAGCACCTCGAGCTGCGCCAGCAGCGGCGCGCCCGCCAGCCGCTCTGCCAGATCGTCGCCACACGACAGCTCGCTCAGCTCGAGGCGCCGCAGCGCGCCGTAGCCGCGCGCGAAGAGCAGCTGCACGATCTCGTCGGCAGCGAGGCCGGGGCGATCGATGTCGTCGTCGCCGTAGTAGTCCCAGTAGTACGCGCGATAGCGACGGCGCCAGAACGGGTCGTAGGCCGCGGTGCCGCAGCGCAGCTCGAGCAGCTCGAGCGCGGGCATGCTCAGCCGCGAAAGACGCGCCATCGCCCCTGACCCCAGCCGCCGCGCACGCACCGAAAGCTCGCGCAGCCGCGAAAGCCCAGCGCCTTCGGGCACCACGAAGTCGCCGCAGCTAACGCTCAGCCGCTGCAGCGCGGTCAGCTGATGCCAAACCTCCGAGGCGTCGACGTGCCCGCTGCGCTCGGTGACGTCGCGGCCATCGCCGACGCGCAGGCTCTCGACGCTCTCGGGCAGCCGCGCGCCGCGCAGCCCGTCGAAGAACGCGGCGCTGTCGCGATCCGATGACACGCTGACGCGCTCGAGCAGCATGCACACCGGCAGCGCGAACAGCGCGCGCAACAGGTGGGCGACGGCCTTGGGGTCGTGTACGGCGAGCCGCAGCGCCGCTTCGATGACGAAGCCGCGCGCCCACGAGAGCTCGACCTCCGAGAGCCGCTCCGACCAGGCGACGTCGCCGAGCAGATGGCCGCCGTGACGCGACAGCAGCGCGCGCTCGGCCAGCCCCAGCGACTGCTCGGGGTTTCCGCGGCGCGCCTGACCGCGCGCGATCTGCAGCGCCATCAGCTCGCCGCGCACGTCGCCCTGCTGCTGCAGCCAGTCGGCGTAGACCTCGCGCAGCTGGTCGTCGTCGGGCGCGTCGCGGATCGCTTGCTCGAGCTCGGGCTCGCGCGCGCTGAGCGCTTCGTGCGCCGCCACCTCGTCGTCGACCACCGCCCAGCCCCGCTCTCGCTGGCGCGCCACCAGCGCGTCGAAGGCGGCGCTGGCAGCCGCCGCGGTGTCGTGGGTCTCGATCTCGCGGTTGTTGGGGCCGATGAAGCTGACACGCCGCGCCTCGCGGTCGAGCTCGATCCACGAGAGCCCCTGGTCGCCGCGCCGCGCGTCGGTGGTGTCGACGCAGTAGCAGCGCACGCGCGAGGGCACATTGGAGGACGAGGCGGTCATGACCGCGCTGTGTGATCGCGGGCGGTCTTCACGTCAACCAGCATAGTGGCTGACGGCGCGCGGCGTCGCTAGCCGAGCAGCGCCTCGCGCACCACCGGGTTGATCAGCACGGCGAGCAGCAGCGAGACGACAAGGCCGATGCTGGCGAACATCACGTCGCGCGCGATGATGCGCCCCACGTCGCGCAGGCTGCGGCGGTCTTCGCGGGTCACCAGGTTGATGACGAGCTCGCGGCCGCCGAGCAGCCCGATGAAGACCCAGGTGGTGCTCATCGGCACCTTGCTGATGACCTTGAAGACGTAGAGGATCGCGCCGTAGACGAGGTCGATGAGGGTCGCTGGGCGCACGTCGAGGACGTTGCTCTTTTCGCTGACCACGCCTTGGATGCTGCCGCCGCGCTGCACCACCAGCAGCGCCAAGCCGAACGAGATCAGCGACACGTACGCGAGCATCGCGCCCAGCGAGAGCGAGCGCGGCAGGTAGACGGCGACGTTGGCCGCGTCCTGCATCAGCCACACCGACCACAGAAAGCCGGTGGTGATCCACTGCGCCGCGCGCCAGGCCGGATGGGCCTCGCGCTGGCGGGCGATCATGCGGTCGGTGATGGGTGTCAGGATCGGCCACAGCAGCAGCGCCGAGACGAAGGCGACGCCATAGCCGCTGAGGCTCTTGAGCAGCACGGCCTTGATGCCCTGGGCCTTGCTGGCAAAGCTCGAGAGGATCAGAAACGTCGTCGAGACCGGCATGCGAAGGCGCGTGAGCACCAGCAGAAACAGCGGCGCCGCGAGCTGCAAATAGCTGAAGCTGGTCGGCGCGTGCTGAAAGCCCTTGGCCGACAGCCGACCGTAGCTGACGTCGCCCGAGTGGGTCGCCCAGCCGTAGACCGTGGTGACGGCGAAGACGCCGGCGACGAACAGCCACAGCACGTGCCAGCGGGTGCGGCTGTTGGACGACAAGAACGTGCCGATGGTCTGGATGCTGTCGTTGGCGACCACCGAGTAGCCGGCCAGCGCGAAGCCGACCCAGGCGGCGAGCCAGGGAATGCGATAGGTCAGGCCGACAACGACAAAGCCGAGCCCCAGCGTGGTCAGAAAGCGGCCCTCGTCGCGCAGCCGCTCGATGGGGCTTCGCCGGGCGTGGTGTGACGCGTCGTCTGACACGCCTGTGATCTGATGGCGCGATGTGTCAGCTCGGTGGCGAGGACGTGAAAGGCGAGGAAATACAGGCAAATCATCGGATTCACTGCACTATGCGAGCGTGCGCGAGACACATTTGCAGCGCCCTTGAACCCTGCATGCGGAGGCAAAACCGCCGATGGATCGCTTGTGAACAGCGAGCGATCAGCGCGACGCGACCGCTTCGCGATCGACGTGGCGCTCGAGGGTCGGCACGCCGATGGCGAGCGCTTCGAGCGCTTCGGCGACAGCGTCACGACGCTCGATCCGCCCTTCGACGAGGCCGCCGTCGAGCACGCGCAGCTGGTGGTGCTCAGCGCGGACGGCCAGAGCCGCGTGCACCGCATCGGCAGCGACCCGATCGTCATCGGCCGCGGCCTCGACGCCGACCTGCGCATCGAGCGCGAAGAGATCTCCCGTGCCCACGCCCGCATCACGCAGCCGCACCCCGGACACTTCATGCTCGAGGACCTCTCGAGCAAGAACGGCACGCGCGTCAACGGCCTGCCAGTGCAGGCGCGCGCGCTGCGCTTCGGCGATCGCATTCACATCGGCACGCAGCACGTGCTGGTCTTCACGCACTACGACCACATCGACGAGCAGCTGCAGCAGCTGCAAAAGCTCGAGGCCCTCGGCCAGATGGCCGGCGGCATCGCACACGACTTCGGCAACCTGCTCGCCGCGGTGCAGGGCAACGTGACCTACCTCAGCGAGACGCTCGAGGAGCTGCCGGTAGACGAAGACACGCTCGAAAGCCTGCGCGACATCGGCCGCGCCGTCGAACGCGGCAACGAGCTCACGCGCCGGCTGCTCGAGATCGCGCGCCGCCGCGCTCCCGAGACGCGCGCCGTCGATCTCGCCGACGCCGTACACAAGGTGCTGTCTCTGCTCTCGGCCTCGTTCGACGGCGTGATCGTGCCGCTCAACCGCGTGCCGGCCGGCATGCGCGTGCTCGCCGACCCGCTCGCGCTCGACCAGATCCTCACGCACCTCGCGCTCAACGCGCGCGACGCGCTGTTGATGGCCGACGACGACGGCCGCGCGCTCGAGCTGCGCGTCTCGGCGCAGGAGATGCGCCTCAGCCACGCACACGAGATGAGCCCCTTCGTCGAGCCCGGGCGCTACATCTCGCTGGTGGTCGAGGACAACGGCTGCGGCATGGACGCCGAGACGCGGCGCCGCATCTTCGAGCCGATGTACTCGACCAAGCAGGACAGCAGCCCCGGACTCGGCCTCTCGACGGTCTACAACCTGGTGCGCGACCACGGCGGCCACGTGCAGGTCGACAGCGAGCCGGGACGCGGCACGCGCTTCACGCTGCTGCTGCCGGCGCCCAGCCATCACGGCCGCGCCCGGCGCGCCACGCGCGTGGGCCTCGTATCGCCGGCGTCGCTCACGCCGCCAGACCTCCAGGCAGCGCCCGTGCGCACGCTGGTGCTGCTCGACCCGCGCGGCGGCGTGCACGGCCAGAACGCGCGCGCCGTGCGCGGCGCTGGCTTTCGCCTGGTGCACGCGGCCGCCGGCGTCGAGGTGCTCGAGGTGCTGGCCCACGCCGACGAGGAGGGTCGCGTCAGCCTGCTGGTGGTCGACGAGTCGACCCCGATCGCCGAGGCCGAGATGACGCTCGTGCGCGCGCGCGAGCGCTACCCGGCCACGCCCATCGCGTTGCTCACCGGCGACGGCGAAGGCCAGTGGGCCGCGACGCTGCTATCGCGCGGCGCGTGCGCCACGCTGCACAGCCCGTGCGACGCGGCGCAGCTGCGCGCGCTCTGTCAGCTCGTACAGGACGACAACTAGACCTGGATCGATCTAGTTCGGCTTGTAGACCGTCGGCGTGAAGCCCTCGGCGATCGCCGCCTCGGTGACTTGATCGCCCCAATGCATCCAGTGCGGATAGGGCGGCGGCGTGGCGGTGAGTGTGTCGAGGGCGGCGATCTCGTCGCTGCTCAGCTCGAGCGCGGCAGCGGCGAGGTTCGACTCGAGCTGGCTCATCTTGGTCTGTCCCATCAGCAGCGTGTGCACCCAGGGACGTGAGAGCGCCCAAGCGATGGCGATCTGGGCCGGCCTGGCGTCGCGGGTGGCGGCGATCTCGTTGAGCTTGTCCACCACGTCGTAGCCGATGTCGCGGTCGACGGGCGGAAAGTCGAACGTGGCACGGCGCGCGCCGCCGCCGTCGGGCTGCTCGCGCGTGTACTTGCCGCTGAGGAAGCCGCCCGCCAGCGGCCCCCAGACCATCATGCCGAGCCCTGCCTGCTCGGCTTGCGGCACCACGGCGTGCTCGATGTCGCGGCCGAGCAGCGAGTAGTAGACCTGATGCGCGCAGATCGCGTCGAAGCGCAGCCGCCGCTGCGTGCCGATGAGCCGCTCGGCCTGCCAGGCGGCAAAGTTGCTGATGCCGACGTAGCGCACCTTGCCGCTGCGCTGTAGGTCGTCGAGCGCGCGCGCCGTCTCCTCGTGCGGTGTGCGTGGGTCGACGTTGTGCAGCAACAAGAGATCGATGTAGTCGGTGCCGAGGCGCTCGAGGCTCGCCTCGGCGGCGGCGATGACGTGGCGGCGAGAGAGGCCAGCGTGCAGCACGTCGGGCGCGCTGCGGAAGAAGCACTTGGTGGCCAGCACGACGTCCTTGCGGCGCGCGCCGAGCACCTTGCCGAGAATGCGCTCGGACTGACCGGCCGAGTACATGTCCGCCGTGTCGAAGACGTTGACGCCGCCATCGAGCGCGCGCGCCACCAGCTCGCGCGCGAGCTTTTCGTCGACGTTGGCCTTGAAGCCGTTGAAGTCGAAATCGCCGAAGTTCATCGCGCCGAAGGCGAGGCGCGAGACGACCAGACCCGTGCGTCCAAACTGGTTGTAGCGCATGCGCTCCTCCTTGAGGTGCGCGACGGTATCACCGCCATCGACGGCGCACAGCACCTCAGATTTCTGTCACGCGCCACCCCGCGACCGCGGCGCCTCGACGCCACTTTTCGCGGTGATAGATGTCAGGCGCGCGCTGGCCTCGCGCTTGCTTCATGCGACGGCATCCATAGGAGAAGCTGATGCTTAGAAGAGTTGCTCTCGTCTCGTGCGCGCTCGGGCTGCTCGTCGCCAACGCCCGCAGCGCCAACGCCCGCAGCGCCAACGCCCCTACCCTCACAAAAGCGCAACGCGCGCTCGTCGAAGTCGATCGCGTGCGCATCCAACGCCACCTCGAGCTGGTCGAATCGCTTTTGCGCGCGCGCGACGTCTCGCACCTTTCCGAGTCGCTCAAGGCGGCCCGCGCGCGCAACCTCGATCTGCTGCACCGCTACTGGAAGGCTGGCGTCTTTCCGCACAACCACCGCGTCGCGGGGCGGCGCCCGATCTTCATCGACGACGGCGGCCGCGCCTGCGCCGTCGGCTACCTGATGCTGCACAACGGCGGCGCCGCAGCCGCGCGCGCCGTCGCCGCCCGCGAAAACCTCGCCTACGTCGAGCAGATCAAGACGCGCGGCGCGCACACCTGGATCGCCACCAGCGGCCTGACCGCCGCCGAGGCCGCGCTGATCCAGCCGAGCTACAACTTCCTCGACTCGGTCAAGCCGCTCGACGCCGGCCAGGACGCCAAGAAGGACACCACCGCTGCCAGCGACACCGCCCCCAAAGCCGACACCGGCACGATCCCCACCAAGGACGACGGCGGCTGCGCCATCGCCGGCGCGCCCGCGGGGCAGGTCATCCCGCTGGTGTTGATCGGCTTGCTGCTCGCGCTGCGCC
This sequence comes from Myxococcales bacterium, assembly GCA_020431405.1. GTDB lineage: Bacteria > Myxococcota_A > Polyangia > JAGQIK01. Next base: position 32,522 of record JAGQIK010000413.1, on the reverse strand, counting down.
GACGCCGACGCCGCCGCGGCTAGCCGTCAGCCCCTCGATCGCGCGTGCTCGACAACGCCCCCGAGGCAGACTAGCATCCGTCGCGCGATCGCTTGATGCAGTGGCTCGTCGACAACTTCGCGCAGACGCGCCCGATCCTGACCGTCCTGGCGGTCGCCGTGCTGCTCGCCTCCGGCGCGCTGCTCTCGCGAGCGATCAAGCGCAGCCAGCTCACCGCCGAGCAGCGCCGGCGCGCGAATCGCGTCGCGCGCGCGGTGATCTTCATCGCGCTCGTCTCGATCATCATCATCATCTGGGCGCAGAAGCTCAAATCCGTGGCGCTGCTGCTCGGCGCGTTCGCCGTGGCGATCGTCATCGGTCTGCGCGAGATCTTGCAGTGCATCCTCGGCTGGTGGATGCGCATTGCCTCGCGCTCCTTTCGCATCGGCGAGCGCGTCATCGTCGGCGACGCGTCGGGCGAGGTCATCGATCACGGCCTGCTATCGACGTCGCTGCTCGGGCGCGAGGGCGTGGCCATGGGCACGGTGCAGACACTGCCCAACAGCCAGCTCCTGTCCAAGGTCGTGCGCAACGAGAGTCGCGGCCTGCCCTACGCGTTTCGCACCGTGACCTTGCTGGTCCCCAAGGACCGTGACTTCGATCAAGCACGCGAGGCGCTGACGGCGGCCGCCGCCGAAGTGTTCGGCCGCTACGAGGGCGACCTTCGCGCCGCCGTCGAGCAGTTCGAGGAGGCGCACGACTGCACGCTCGGACCGGTGGGACCGCGCGTGTTCATCAAGGGCATCGACGACAAGGGCGTGCAGCTCGAGGCGATGATGATGATGCCGTTCGATGTGCTGCCCGAGACCTGCGACGCCGTGCTGGCGGGCTATCTGGCACGCTTGCCGGCGCCTGCCGCCCCGGCGGCCCCTGCAGCCGCGGCGGCGCCTGCGGCCGCGACGACCCCGGCGGCCGCCGACACGACGGTTGTCGCCGAGACTGCGCCTCCGCCGCCGGCCACGGAGAGCAGCACGTGAGCGCGCCGGTGCGCATGTTCGGCAAGCGCATCTCGCCGGAGGCGCTCGCCGACATCTTTGGCGGCACTCAGCTGTGGCTCAGCATCGCCGTGATCGTCGGCGCCATCGTCGTCGCCGTGCTCGTCGGACGCTTGCTGCGCCGCACCTTGCGCGACGCGGCCCTGGCGCAGCGCGCCAACCGCGGCGTGTGGCTGGCCACGCTCGTCGGCGTGATCATGACGCTGTCGTGGCTTTGGCGGCCCAAGCAGCAGTCGCTGCACCTCGTGCTGGTCGCGCTGGCCGTGGCGGTGGCGCGTGCCGTCCAGGTGGTGTCGCGCTCGGTCTTCGGTTGGGGGCTGCGCAGCGCCGCCGGCGATAGACCGGCGCTCGGCGACCTCATCGCCGTCGGCGAGACGCGCGGCCAGCTCGTCGCACAGCGGCTGCTGTCGAGCGACATCGTCGAGTGCTCGAGCGTCGACCCCGGCGAGAAGACCGGCGCGATCATCACGCTGCCCAACGGCCTATTCGTCACGCGCGTGCTGACGCGCATCCCCTCCACCGTCGGCTGCGTCGTCACGATCACCGTCCCGGGCAACGCCGCGGCGCACGCACGCTCGCGCCTGGCGCGCGCGGTCGAGCTCGAGCTCGGCACCGACGGCGCACACGTCGAGCTCAACAGCACGAGCAAGGACACGCAAACGGTCACGGCGACGCTCCCGGTGGCCCCCGGCGAGGTCCGTGCCGCGCGCGACCGCGTGCTCTCGCGCTACCTCGAGCTGCGACCGATCGCGTAGTCGAGCGAGCCGGCGGGGAAGCTGATCTTACCGTCGGGCGTCCGCACGTGGTGCTCGACGAGCTTGGCGGCGAGCTCGGCGGGCAGGTTGCGCAGGTTGACGCCGTGCTTGGCCGCGGCGCGCCCGAGCGCCGGAAGGTCTTTGACGAAGTTGTCAGCCGAGCGATCGATGTCGCTGCTCGAGAGCTTGCCCGGCTCGATGCCTTGTCGCACGAGCTCCTGTCGGATCCATTCGGTGCGCGCTTTGATCAGCGGAGCCGCCTTGCGGCGCGCGCGTTGACTGATCTCGCCCGTGCCCGCGTTCCATAGGCTCACGAGCGGTCGCAGAAGGCGCGGCGTCAGCGCGTAGTGCAGCAGTCCAACGCCGGCCTGGTCCCAGTTGATCTGGCGTTCGTTGAGCCGCCTGATGCGGCGCGCGGTGGAAGGGTTGCGCAAGACCCATTTGCGGATCGCGCGCCCCGTGGCCTTGATGGTCGCGTTGTAGTCGCTGCGCCTGACCTGGCGCTCGGGGCGCGCGCTGGCGGAACGAGGAAAACCGGCGACGAGCAGCCCCGCGATGACCGCCGCGCCGGCGAGATATCTTGTAGCTTGTTTGAACATTGTGTCCTCCGTGGTCGCGTGCGGAGGAGCAAGTTCTGTTCCGCGCCAGGGTCGACGTGATTTCGGCGAGGTGGGTGCGAGATCGCCGCGGCGCAGGGCGCGGCGGACAGCGCGACTTCCACCGATCGGGTGCGCGCCGTAACACCTACGGCGGTGACGGAGGCTAGTTGATCGGCACCGCGCAGCTGTAGTCGACGCTGAAGGCGTTGACCTTCGCCGAGACGGTCGTCTGCGTCTGCGGGTCGGTGGTGGCGTTGAGGTCGACCTTGACCTCGATCAGCTTGCCCTTGGTCGCGCCGGTGGGAATCGGCGCCTGGCCCTTGCCGCCGGGCGGGCCAACGCACGTCACGGGAATCCACTTGGCGTTGGCCAGGTCCGCCGCGGTGTCCGCCGAGCGCACGTGGAAGATCACGGCGGTGCCCGTGGGCGCGTCGACGTCCCAGTTGAGGATCTTCCAGGCGGTCTCGGTCTTGTCGCAGCCGGTGAACTTGTGCTGATACCAGCCGGCGATGTCGGCGGCGAGACGCGTCTGCACGCCCGTCATGTCGGAGTAGGCGTAAGCGAAGCCCTTGAGCGTGATGATGTCGTTTTGCAGCTGGAACTGATTGAGCGTGGCGCCGGGCGTGATGAGGTGAACGCCGGTGTTGCGGATGGCGAACACGCGGCCCTTGGTGTCGACGGCGACGCCCTTGTTGGGCGCGTCGATCTCGATGTGCTGCATGGTGTCGCCGTGGATGCGCACGGTCTTGTTGTTGTAGGAGACCCAGACCCAGCCGTCGGCGTCGGCCGCGATGCCGCCGCCGCCGGTGCTGGGGCCGGTCTTGTAGCGCTGGTCCACCGGCGCCGAGGGATCGTAACGTTTGGTCGGACCGGAGCTGATCCAGACGCGCTTTTTGAAGTCGACGGTGATGCCGTAGCCGCTGATGTTGCTGTAGACGCCCTTGACCGCGCCGTCGCAGGTGGCCGGGCAAACCGTCTCGGTGCAGGTCTGGGTGCAGGTCGGCGCCGCTTCGCAGGTCGCTGTGTCCTTGCACTGCTTGGTGTCGACGAACGACATGCGGTTGGCGGTCCACAGCTTGCCGTCACCCGAGAGCGCCATGCCGTAGACCGGCGACGGCGACTTGATCTTGATCAGCACGTTGCCGGTCTTGGCGTCGAGCTTGTAGATCTTGCCGTGCAGGCCGCCGATCCAGAGGTAGTGCTCGCTCGGCTTGCTCGGCACGCCGGCGTCGGGGAACTCGCTCTTGTTGAAGCCAGCGCAGCCGTCCTTGGCCGGGTTGACGCCGGCGATGTCTTCGGCGGCGAGCCCGCGGATGTCGCCTTCGGTCTCGACGTGCCACGCCACGCAGTCGTCCTGGCCGTAAGGCAGCACGTCGTCGGGGCCTTTGGATGTGGTGATCTTGCCGTCGTTGTTGGTGTCGGGGCACTTGTCACCGTAGGGCAGCACTTTGGTCACGCCGAACTTGCCCTGGGTGCCGCTGGTGCGCGCGCCGACGAAGGCCTCGCCGAGCACGTTGACCGTCGTGCGCGAGGTGCTGTTGCCGCCGGTGCGGTAGCGCGCGACCATCTGCAGCGTGTCGAGGTCGATCTTGACCACGCCGGGCAGATTCGTGTCGGCGACCCACAGGAAGCGGTTGTACTGGCTGGCGCTGCCCTTCTGATCGATGACGAGCGCACCGCCGGGATCGGTGCCCACGGCGTTGCTCTCGTTGTTGCCCGGATCGAAGGGCGACCCGCCGTTGCCCACGCCCTGGTTCTTGCAGTTGACGCAGGGTGCGATGGGGCTGCCATCGCCGCCGCCGACGCCCGAGCCGTCGCCGACGCCGACGCCGTCGCCGCTGCCGTTGCCGCCGCCGTCGGTCAGGCCGCCCGTTCCACCAACCTCACCGGAGCAGGCCGGTATGATACCGCTCAGCAGCAGCGCGAAGGCTGCTGGCACGCCGATCCACCACAGTTTGCGCATGGCCTAGATTATAGCCACAGGTCAGCGTTTTTGGTGATCGCGAGACAGCGCGATCTGCTCCTCGGGTGCCTGCGCCACCAGGCGCGTGCGGCTGTAGAGCAGGTAGTAGAGCAGCGCGAGGCCGACGAAGATCGCCACGCCGTAGACGGCGGGCCGGTACTCCTCGGTGTAGAAGGTCGCCGCCAACGCGACGATGGACAGCAGCGCGCCGAGGGCCGCGCCGGGCACGCCGAGCGGGCTGCGATAGGGGCGCGGAAGCTCCGGGCGTGTCGCGCGCAGCCGGATATAGCTCAACATCACGAGGGCGTACGAGATCACCGCGCCGAACACGGCCATGTTGAGCAGCGCCGCGCCGACGACGCCCTTGCGGAAGCGGTCGATGGCGAAGGTGGCGGCGAGGCCGATGACGGCGCCGAGCAGCAGCGCCACGTGCGGCGTCTGGTTCTTGCTCGTCAGCGAGATCGAGCGCGGGAAATACCCCGCGCGCGACAGCGAGAACAGCACGCGACCGTAGGCGTAGATCACGCTGTGAAAGCTCGCCACCAGGCCCGCCAGCGCCGTCATGGTGAGCACCGCCGAGGTGGCGCCACGCCCGAAGACCGCGCGCAAGCCGACCTCGAGCGGCGCCTTGGACGCCGAGACCTCGAGCGCGCCGCCGCCGACGCCCGAGTTGAGCACCAACGTCAGCAGCGACAGCACCAGCAGCGTGCCGATGCCGTAGAGCAGCGCGCGCGGCATCGAAGCGGCGGCGTCGTGCGCTTCCTCGGCGGCCAGCGGCAGCTGCTCGATCGCCAGGTAGAACCAGATCGCGTAGGGCAAGGCGGCAAACACGCCGCGCACGCCGCGCGGCAGAAACGTCGCCGACTGGCCGGCCTCGGGCGCGATGTTGAAGAGGCGGTCGGCGCTGAAGGCGCCGGTGACGATGGCGCCGCTGTAGAAGACCACCAGCACCGCCACGGCCAGCACGGTGATGACGAGGCCCACGCGCAGCGTCAGCTCCACGCCGCGGATGTTGATCGCCACGAAGATGCCGTAGGCGAGCAGCCACCAGACAAACGCCGGCACGTCGGGCACGAGCTGCGACAGATAGCCGCCGATGCCGTCGACGATCACCGCCGGCGTGATGACGTACTCGATGGTATCGGTGACGCCGCACAGGTAGCCGCCGAGCGGGCCGAGCGCCGCGCGGGTGAAGGCGTAGAAGCCGCCCGCGTGCGGCAGCGCCGCCGACAGCTCGGCGATGGAAAAGACCATGCAGACGTACATCAGCGCCATCAGCATGGTCGCGATGCACATGCCCCAGAAGCCGCCCGCCGCGAGGCCGAAGTTCCAGCCGAAGTAGTCGCCGGAGATCACCGCGCCGACGCCAAGCGCCCACAAGAGCGCCGTGGTGGCGCCCTTGCGCAGCGAGCGCTTCTCGAGATAGCTCGCGTCGACGTCCTGATATGACGCGCCGCCCTGCGCCATCAGGGCAGCGCGCGACGCGGATAGATCAGCACGGGTCGTCGCGTGGCGCGAAGCAGCGTCTCGGTGGTGCTGCCCAGCAGCACGGCCGTCAGCGCGCCGCGGCCGTGCGAGGAGACCACAAACATGTCGTCGGGCTGATCGGCGAAGGCGTCGAGTGCGTGCGCGACGCTGCCCGAGAGCAGCACGCTGTCGGTGCCGCCTGCGATGGCTTGCAGGCGCTGTTCTGCGCGCTGACCCAGTGCCGCCTGGAGGTGCGTGGCCGCCTCGAATCCCTCGCTCGAGACCAACGAAGGCTGGATCTGCTGCGACAGCACGTGTGCCGCCACCACGTCGGCGCCAAAGGCGCGCCCCAGCTCGAGCGCAGGCACGAGGGCCTTGGCCGTATGGTCGCTCAGGTCGAGCGGCACGATCAGACGTCCGACGTCGATCGCTTCGGGAGCGCGGGTCTCGCTCGCCGCGTCGACGATGAGCAGCGGCACGTCGCTGTGGCGTGCCAGGCGCAGCGCCGTCGAGCCCGCGATGCGGCTGTCCGTGGGCTTGCTCGCGATGACGAGCTGCCCGCCCTGCTCGTGCGCCACGCGCAGCACTTGCCGCCACACCGGACCCTCGCAGAGCTCCGTGTACTCGACCCGTATCGAGCGCGCCGCGAGATCAGCGCTGGCGTCGCCGATGGCGCGCAGCTGCATCGCGCGCACGTCCTCGCGGTACTGCGCGAGGAGCTCTTCGCCACCGGGCAGCTTGAGCTCGGCCGACTCGTCGACATGCACCAGCGCTACGGACAGCTCCAGCGCGGCGGCGAACAGCTCGCCATAGCGGTAGCCGATCGGAGCCAGATCGCCGAGGTCTGTGGCGATGATGACGCTTGCCATCGTCTCCTCGCGGGTCTCGTTGACGTGTCCGTTTGTCGCGCGCGTCGCTCGCCAGCGCACGTCAGCATACCATCGGCCGCAGTCAGCGCATCACGCCGCGCTCGCTCGGCGCGGTGGTGCGCGGCATCAAGATGATCTCGATGCGCCGATTGTTCTGTCGCCCAGCAGCCGAGTCGTTGGCTGCGATCGGGCTGTGCTGGCCATAGCCCGCGGCCGCGAGCTGCGTCGCCGCGACGCCGTGCCGCACCAGCGCTTGGACCACCGCGATCGCGCGCAGCGCCGACAGCTCCCAGTTGTTGCGAAACTTGGCGCCCCGCCGCACGGGTGTGGTGTCGGTGTGTCCGGCCACCAGAAAACGTCGACTGCGAAGGCGCGCGAGGATCGGCGCCATCTTCTCGATCGTCAGCGCGCCGCCTTTGCTCAGCGTCGACTGGGCCGTGCGGAACAACACAGCCGCAGGGAGCCTCAGGACCAGGCGACCGTCGCGATCACGGACGGCGAGGCCCGAGGTACCGAGCACGCCGCGCAGCTCGCGCGAGAGGTCTTTGCGAAACCTAGTCTCGACGCGCAGCGCGCCACGACAATGCGCCGCGCTGGACCTCGCACGAGCGAGGCGCGCTCGGCGCTCCTCGGAGATCTGATGGCAACGTTTGGTCTGCTCGTGCGCGTGCGCGAGCTCGCGCTTGCAGCGCTTTGCCTCTCCGCGATCGTCGCCACCCATCTGTGCTCCGCGCTGGGGCTTCGGGCGGGAGGTGGCGCAGCCCACGCTGAGCAGCACGGCAGCCGTGGCGAGAGCGAGCGATGAACGCATGTCGTCTCCTCTTGTTGGTCACCTTAGCAAGTCCAAGGCCTTCCAGCGCTACAGCATTCCGGAGTCGGAAGCTCTGATCGACTGGCCTGAGTTTTGCTCGGTCCTGGAGCATGAACCGAATCTCGAAGCTCGTCCTGCTCGCGGTCGCGCTCGCGACGGTCGGCTGTGGCGGCGGCAGCCCCAGCTCGCCGTCGGCCGAGGCAGCCTGCGCCAACTACGATATCTTTCTGACCCGGTGCACGGCGTGCAATACAGGTTGGAGCTGCACCGGCACCTACGACAAGCTCGCCGACAACGAGCAGATCGCCATCGATGTCTGCACGCGCTGTCTGGCAAACGGCTGCGGTGACTGCGCGGCCGTCGACCAGGGCGTCGCCAGCTGTCAGGCCTTCATGACGTCACTGCTCGGAGTCGACTGCTTCTAGATCCCGCTATCCAGTAAGAGGAACCACCATGAAGCTTCACGGCGTGATCGAAATCCGCGCCAAGGGCGAGCAAGTGCTGCGCGCGCCCAAGGCCTGGGACAAGTTCAAACGCGCGTTCGGCGGCAAGGTCGACCTGCGCACCGACCGCTTCAAGACGTCGCTGCACGCCGCCACACTGGTCGAAGGCGCACGACAGGCGCTCGAGCGGGTCGGCGCATCCAACGCCATCTCGCTGGCCATCGACGACCAGGTGTTGTTCGAAGATCGCGAGGGCCGACCCGACGACCTCGTCGATCTGATGCTCGCCTTCCACGACAGCTCGGCCGTCTTCGGCGAGGGCTTCGAGACGCTCAAGCTCGTCGTCGAGCACGAGGAGTCGGGGCTGCACCATGTCATCGAGATCGACGCCCGCGGAGAGCACAAGGTCGACGAGCCCGCGGCGCGTGTGACCATCGGCGCACGCATCCAGGAGTTCACTCCGCGACCGGGCGAGAGCGCCGACGCTTATCGCGTGCGCGTCGAGCCGTTGATGAAGACCCCCGCGGCCTTCGAGGCGCACCGCATGCAGTTCGAGTCGTTCGTGCAGCGCCTGGCCGACGCGCTGCGCGGAACGCTCGCCGAGGCGCGCGTGGTCGTCGCCGACGCCGGCGCCAAGGTCGCGCAGCCCACCCGCGAACGCGACCGCAAGCGCCGCCGGCGGCGCGACGGCGGCGCCCCCGTCGTCGAGTACTACGATCCCTACATCGTCTACTACCCGTCGCCCATCGACGACCTCTACGCCGCGCTGTTCTGGACCTCGATGCTGACCTGGGCGGTGATGCCGCACTACACGATCATCGATCCGTGGGGCGTCGATCTGGGTTGGACCGACGTCGTCGACTTCGACGACTTCGACGACGTCTACGTCGACGACTTCGACGGATCGTATGACGACGGCGACTACGAAGACGACGGCGACTACGAAGACGACGGCGACTACGAAGACGCGGGCGACTACGAAGACGGCGACTACGACGATGGCGACTTCGACGGCGGCGACTTCGACGACGACCGCGGAGGAGGCTTCGGCGACGACTTCTAGTGTTCAAAGCGCGTCATACCCAGGCCGCTTCGTCGGCATAGGTCGTGTCATGAAACACGTTCTTGTCCCATCGCTCGCCGTCGCGCTTGCGTGCGCGACCCTGGGTCCGTTGGCCCACGCAGAAAAACCACCCGAGCCTGCGCCTCGGCAGCCCGAGGAGGCGCAGTCTCGCTCGCTCAACGACCACGCGTTCGTTCGTTCCGAGCTCGTGTCGTGGCCATTCGCGTCGACTTACGCCGGTATGTCGTTCGGCGTTGGCGCGTTTCGCTTCAACGTGCCGCAGGGGATCGATCAACAGGGCAACGCGCAGTCGCTGACGGTCAACGCCGCGGTGCTCGCGCCGCGCCTCGACTTCGGCCTCGGCTTCTACGACTGGATCGGCCTGCAGATCAGCGCCAGCGGCGCCGTGGCCTCCGGCAGCAACATAGACAGCGCGCTCAACCTCGGCGCGCTGTTTCGCGCCGAGTTCGGCGGTCGGCTCATCGGCCGCATCTGGCGCGGCCGCATGCTGCAGATCGGCGCGGCCTTCGGCGGCAGCTATGCCATCGGCAAGAGCATCTCGCCGCTCGGTGTGGTCACCGAGCTGCTCAACAGCGGCACCCTCAACGCCTCGACGATCCTGCGCGATGTCAACGAGTGGACCATCTTCCCCGAGCTGATGGTGGCCTTCGCGCCGATCTCGCTCGTCGGGCTGCAGTCGAGCTTCACGTTTCGCTTTGGCAAGACCAGCGTCGCCGGCAGCGACGCCACGACCAGCAAGGAGATCGTGTGGGGCGTCGGCGCCACCCTCGATCTGCGGCGCTACGTGCCGATAGCGCTGCCGCTCGTGTACCAGCTCACCGCCGCGCTCGGCGCCGAGAGCGGCTCGGATAGCACGGCGCACCTGCTCGAGTCGGGCGTGGTCTACAGCGGTCGTCGCAACCTCGATCTCGGCGTGCTGCTAGCGACGCAGCTGCAGTCGGAGCAGAAGCAGTACACGGCGGTCTTTCGCATGTACTACCACTGGTAGCCGTTGCGCGTCGCCGGGATGATCAGACGCCGCGGACCGTCGCGATAGCTGCGAGCAGAGCACCTGTCAGACTGTCGCCGGCGATAAACCCCGAGCCGGCGACCATCACCAGCGACTTGCGGTTGGGGCGCAGCTTGGTCCACAGCAAGCCTCCGATGCCGCCGGCGGCGATGCCCAACGACACGTACGGCGGCAACACCATCGAGAGGCCAAGGCTCGTCGGTCCGGGCAGCAGGCGCTTGCCCCACTTCGGCATGAAGTGCTCGGCGGCTGCCAGCGCCACACCGAGCGCGCTGGCGGCGATCACGGCTTGGGCCACCTTCGGAGCGAAGCTCTCGTGGCCCCCGAGCAGCTCGGCGATGGCCTTCCACATCAACACGGCGGGCGCTGGCCAGCTCGCCGTGCCGACGGTGCTCGCCGGATCGGGCAGCAGCAACGGATAGACGAAACCGCCCACGATGGCGCCCACGAGCACGCCGAACAGCTGCCCGACGATCTGTCGCGCCGGGATAGCCCCGATCAGCGTTCCGGTCTTGAGATCGTGAAGCAGGTCGGCGCACTGCGCCGCGGCGCCCGCGGTCACGTTGGCGGTCATCAGGTTGGCTGCAGGCGCCGCCGGCGCGACCACGCCGAACAGAAGCTGAGTCAGCTTGCCCATCGGCCCCTTGGGCGTGATGCCCGTCTCGCCCGAGACGCGCGCAGCGACGACGGCGAGCGCGAAGCTCATCAGCACCGCCCCGACCGCGACCCACCAGTGGATGCCGAAGAGCACGATCTGTAACGTCACCGACAAGGCAGACACCAGCGCCGCACAACCGATCCAGAGCCTTCTACGGCGTGCGCGCGAGCGGACGTCTTCCGGGGTGGACGTTGCCTCTTCGCGGCTCCTTCGTCGCCGAAACATCGCCACCGTGGCGAAGACAAAGCCGGCCAGCGAGGCCGACACCATCAACGCCGCCCCGGGCCAGATCAGCCACTCCGACACGAGCGACTTGTAGACCGTCGCGTCCTCGGACGGCCACGGGATGAGGCTCGCGCCGAGCACCCGCGGTGCGATGACAAGCCACGTGACAAGCGAGCCCACGAGCATCGACAACCCGACACGCGCGCCGGACACCGCGCCGGCGCCGACCATCAGCAGGCCCGGCTCGATGGCGAAGCCCAGCGACGCGAGCGCCAGCCGCCGCGTCGTGCGCGCGCCAGCCACCACGACCTGGAACGCGCCACCAAACGCCGGCGGGTGAATCTTCATGATCTCCGTGAGCGCCTTGGCGGCGGCGGCGACAACGCTCGCGACCAGCAGCGTGGCTGTCCTCAGCGCTGGGCTCGCAGCGTGGTCGCCCTCGTCCGGCTCGGATGGCGCGCGATGCAGTTGCTTGAGTAGCTCGGCGGCAGCGACGCCGTGCGGAAAGGGAAGATTCTGCTCTTCGAGGAACTGCCGGCGCAGCGCGACCGCGACCACGACGCCAACGAGCGATACGGACAGCAACCACACGCCCAGCGCGACCGGCGACAGCGTCTTGCCCGTGATGATCGTCAATGCGGGTACCGCCGTCACCAGGCCGGCCGACGAGATCGAGGCGGCCGCAGATGCAGCGGTCTGACTGATATTGCTCTCGTAGATCGAAAAGCCGCCCGCCTTGCCGAAGGCACCGAGGGCACGCCATACCGCGTAGCCCGCGAGCGCGGCGACGACTGACATGTTGAAGCCCCAACCGATCTTGAGGCCCGCGTAGATGTTGCAGACCGCCAGCGGCGCGCCGAGCAGCGCACCCGTCGCGACGGCGCGAATCGTCAGACGGCGCGGTGTGGTCGTTGCCGGTGACATCGGCACGTCGAGACTAGTACGTGTCGACACCGGGCATTATGGAGAAAGAGCCGGAGCAGCGCCAGAGACCATGGCAGCACGAGCAGCAGCGCGAGCCCGCTGTAGGCAACGGCGCCGAACAGGTACATCGGGTTTCGGGTCAAGCGATACGGCCCCGCCTCGACGAGCGTGGTGGGCACCTTCGAGTTGTTGATGGGCGTCTTGAAGCGCTTCATCGTGCGCACCATCCAGACGAACCCCGCTACGCCACAGACGGACAGCAGTCCGCCGAGAATGCGCAGGCCAGGATCCGCGGACGCGGGCACCCATGGGCTCGCCGGCGCCGAGCAGAAACCCGCTGATCGGGATGACTGGCGGAAAGACGATGACGCGCGAGGGTGTCTGGTCGTTCATGGATCAGTGCCTCTGTTGCCAGGCGCCGGGCGCCGGGTCGTGCACGATGCTGTCCAGACAGCCCTGCAGCTGCTCGAAGCGCAGCGGGCGCACGAGCAGTGCCACGCGCGCGCGCTGCAGCACCGCTTGCAGGAAGGCCGAAGGCGCGTAAGCGAGCGCCACCAGCGGAAGCTGCGTGACGGCGCGCAGGCGGCGCGCGCTGTTGGCGAGCTCCGCGTCGGCGTCGGCGGCGTCTGGTAGCTCGCCCTCGCCGGGGCACGCGCCGAACACGGCCACCGCCGGCGCGGCCTGTCCGACGCGCTCGAGCTGCTCGACGAGCTCCTCGACTGTCGCGCTGGGCGTCACGGCGTAGCCGGCGCGCTCCAGCAGATGACGAAGGAGCATGCGATCACCGACGTCGAGCCCGCCGAGCAGGACGGTCGGTCGCGCTGGTTCAACGCGCTGCGTAGAGCGAAACATGTCGGCAGCCTCCTCGGCTGCGTATCGGAGCCACGCGCCGCGATGCTGCATCGCCCATGCCGCCGCCACCGGCGGTCGCGTCTCCGACCACGCCAGCGACCGCCGCCGACGGCGGTCGGTGGCAGGACCTCCGCTCGGCGTGGCACGCCGCGTGCTCGCCGCTACCTACAACGCTGGAATGGAGTGCAACTTTGAAAAGTCTGCCATCGATGGTTGTCGCGCTCGTGTCCTGTCTGGGCCTGATGCTCGCAGCGTGCGGCGGAGGATCCGACGCCCGCCCCGACTCGGGCATGTCCGATGGTGACGCGGGCTCACAAATTGACGCGGGCTCACAAGGGATCGACTGCCAAGGGGTCTTCGACTGCGTGGGCCTGTGCGCCGATGGAGACGACCCGTGCGTCAAGGCGTGCTTGGCCCGCGGCACGCCGACGGCCGTCGCGCTGGTCACCGACCTCGTCAAGTGCGGGGAGGCCAATGCGTGCGTCGACGAGAACTGCCTCTCAGTCAACTGCGCGAACGAGATCCGCGCTTGCGGCGGCGGGACGACGACCTGCAACACGGTCGGCGTCCCCGAGATGACGGGCCCGATCGCGGGTCTCGGCTCCGACTACGCCGCAGGCGACCCGATGACCGTAAGCGTCCCGGTCGACGAGGACACTCGGCGGGTCATCGTCGGGATCTACGAGGTGGGCTCGAACGCGTATCTTGGAGGCACAGCCGATGACGCGGCACCTTCCAGCGTCAAGACACTCGACTTTCGTGCGGGCGTGGTGGGCGGCGCTGTCGGCACATACTACCTCTCGGTGGAGCTCTGCTCGACGAGCGTGTGCACTACGCCTTTCATCCGCAACACGTACCAGCGCGCCGACCGCACCGCCTCGTTCACGAGCGGCGAGACCTACACGGCCACCAACGAGCACGTCGGCGGCCCTGCGATGACCGAGTCCTGCCCCACGGCGATCCCCATTCAGACGTTCCAGATCCACTGAGCGGGCTTAGGTTTTCCGCATCACGCCACGATAACCTCGAGCGATGACAGCATCGAGCTACACCATCGTCGTAGGGGTGGACTTCTCACCCGCCTCGCTCGCCGCGCTGAGACAGGCGGCGCGCCTGGCGACGCGCGCTGACGCGACGCTGCGCGTGGTGCACGTGGTCGAACGCACCACGCTCTATCAGCTGCGTGACGTGCTCGACGAGGCGCAGGTCAACGCGCTCGAGGCGGCGACCATCGAGCAGGCGACGGCGCACCTCGAAGACGAGCTGTCGGCGATCGATCTGCCGCGCCGCGTGGTGTTCGACGTCGTGCGCGGACACGCGCCGGAGGTGCTGATCGATCGCGCGATGGCGCTCGGGGTCAAGCTGCTGTGCCTCGGCTCGAGCGCGGGCGCCAGCGATCAGGGCGATATCGGCGCCGTCGCCGCGCGCTGCACGCGCCGCTGCAAGACCGACGTGCTGCTCGTGCAGGCCCAACACCACGGGCCGTTCCGCACCATCGTCGCGGGCGTCGACCTCTCGCCTCGCAGCGAAGCGGTCGTCGCGCGCGCGGCCGAGCAGGTTCGGCTCGACAACGCCGCGGCGCTCGAGCTGCTTCACGTCTACAGTGGTCACTGGCACATCCTGCGCTATCGAGAACGCACTCAAACGCCGCCGACGTTCGAACAGGCGATCATCGACAACCTCGAGGCACGGCTCGCCGAGCTCGTGGCCACCGCCTCGGCGGCGGGTGCCGTCGCGCACGTAAGCCTCTTGGAGCATCAAAAGGTCGCACGCGGCCTCGCTCAGAAGGTGCGCGAGCTCGACGCGGACCTGCTGGTGGTCGGCCGCCGCGGTCACAGTCGTATCGTCGAGCTGCTCGTAGGCCTCACCGCCGAGCGCGTCGTGCGACTCGCGCCGTGCTCGGTGCTGCTCGTCGAGGCCTAGCTCGTACGTTGTCGCGACGCCCATGCTCGTAGCCGAGTCGCGGTCTGCGCGGCAGCGCTGGAACACTCGGTGCTGGCCCGGAAGGAACCGTTGGAGACCCAACGTTGGCCGTCACGGTCACCCCGCTCCGGTGTCGCGCTCGACGCTCACTTCGTCGACACGTAGGCCGCCACGCGAAGCCCGGGCACGAGCTCCTTGGAAACGCCGTCGAGCTTTAGCACAACCTCGAGGATCGTCGTATCGATGCGGTCCGTGGGCTCGTCCGTGCGTACGTTCTTGCGCCCCATGCGGCGTCCGATCTCGACGACGACGCCCTCGAATCGCCGCGAGCCAAAAGCGTCCGCCGTGACGTAGGCGCGGGCGCCGACTTTGACCTTGCTGATATCGCGCTCGTCGACATCCATGCGCACTTGCAGCCGCCCGGTGTCGCCGAGCACGAGCAACCACGAGCCCGAGGCCGGACCGCCCGTGCTCAGCGGGGGCCCGGCGGGGCTGAAGTACTCGCCGGCGCGCACGAGCACCTGCAGTATCTGGCCCGCGCGCGGTGCGCGAACGAGGAGCCGTTGTCGAGTCGCGCGGGCAGAGGCCAGTCGCGCCTCTGCCTGCATCACCGCACGCACGCTCACGCTGAGGTCGTCGGCGCGTGCGCCAGCCTTTGCCGCGCGAGCCCGCTCCGCCATCGCTTTTGCCGAGGCGCTTTCTGACTGGGCCGTAAGCTTTGCGTTGTCGCGGTCCTGCTCGGTGGCCGCGCCTTGTGCGACGAGCTTGCGAATGCGCTCGTAGTTTTGCTGCGCCAACTGGGCGCGCGCTCGCGCGGCGTCGGCGTCGGCGTAGGCCGCGCGTCGGTCCTCCCAGCGCAGCGCTCCGCGCGTTCGCCTCAAGGTGGCGATCGCGAAACCGAGATCCGCCGTCGCGATCTTGACAGCCGCCTCCTCCAGCGAGTCGTCGAGCTGCACCAAAGGCTGGCCTGCCTTGACCTGCTGGCCCTCCTTGACGAGAACACGCTTGACCAGCCCAGCAACCGCCGAGCCGATTCGAATCTCGCGCCCCAAGGGCTCGACCAGGCCGTTGCCCCCGATCAGGGTCGTCGAGTCGGGAACGCTGGTGCGAGGGTCAGCGGCGCTGCCTTGTCCGAACCCGCGTGCCGTGCGCTTGACTCGCACGCGATCGCGATCTGAGGGGGCGAAGTCGCCGCCGTGAAGCATCAGGTCGGCAGTCGACCAAATCACGACAGACGCCAGGACGCCTAGCATCAGCCAGCGCACGTGTCCGATCCGTTCACGCCACGTCATGTCGCGCTCCCTACTGCACCGCCAGCAGCCGCAGTGAGCGAGTCTGCGACGATGCGTCCATCTTCGAGCTGCACGATGCGCTCGGCGAGATCGAATATGCGATTGTCGTGCGTGACGATGATCGGGGTGACGCGCATTTTTCGCGACAGCTCGACCATCAGCTCCACGACGTGTCGGCCAGCTGCCGCGTCGAGCGATGCGGTTGGCTCGTCGGCCAGCAGTAGCGGGGGCGTTCCGACCAGCGCGCGCGCGATCGCCACACGCTGCTTCTGACCGCCCGACAGCGCCGCCGGCTTCCGTGCTAGCTCCTTGCCCAGACCGACGGCGTCGAGCAGGTGGGCCGCACGCTGTCGAGCTTCGAGGCTCGGTGTGCCGGTCAAGCGCAGCGGCAACGCGACGTTGTCGAGCGCGGAGAGCGATGCGATCAGATTGTGCCCTTGAAAAACGAACCCGACCAGCGCCAGGCGCAGGTCCGGAAGATCACGCTCGCGCCGCTCGGACACCGCGTCTCCAAAGAGCACCACGCGACCAGCAGTTGGTCGCAGCACGCAGCCGATCAGCGACAGCAGCGTTGTCTTGCCGCTGCCCGAAGGGCCAACAAGAAAGCAGATCTGACCGAGCGGTATGGTCAGGTCCGTCGGCTTGAGAGCCTGCACCGCGATGCGGCCCTCGCCATAGGTCTTGCTCGCGCCGATGGCCTGCACGGCGTTAGCCACGAAACACCAACCCGGGCTCGAGTCGCCGCACCCGCGACAACGCGAGAAGCGAGGCGACGACACACAACAGGATCATCACGACCACGAGTGTCGCCAGCACCGGCCACGGCAGGTCGAGCGCGAGCTTTGGCGAACGTACGGCCGTGGCGATGCGACCGACGATCGCCAGACCGATCAGCGCGCCGACGAGCGCGACGGCGATTGCTTGTCCGACGAGCAGCAGCGCGAGGTCGCCGTTTCGTGCACCGATGGCCTTGAGCGTGCCGAACTCGCGCACGTTGTCGACCACCGCGGAGAACATGGTCAAGCCAACTATCACCAGGCCGACCAGCAGACCAAACAACGCCGAGCTGCCGAAGGTCACGCCGATCGGCGTGCGCAGCAGCACGTAGCTGACAGTATTGCGTATGAACGATTCGCGCGTGATCACCTTGACGTTCGCCAGCTGGCGCTGGAGGCGCTTGGCGAGCGCGTCGGGCGCAACGCCCGCGCTGGCCCCGACCATCACGTAGCTGAGGCGATGCTGCTCGACCTTGAGCACTTCGCGCGCGAGGCGCTCGGAGGCGAAGGCGTACGACGGCCCGAAGGGCAACAATCCCCAGGTGAAGCCGACCACCCGGACGCGATGGCCGTTGATCTCGCGCAGCGATCCGATATTGAGGCCACCCAGGCGCTCGCGCTCCGCATCCTCGAAGACCATCGCGTCGGGTAAGGCCAGCTTGCTGACATCGCCGCCAACGAGATTCCAAGGACCACCCGCTCTTCGCGACATGTCTATGCCGACGAGCTGGACCTGCTCGGCGCCCCCCTGCGGCAGCTTGATGGTGGCCCCGCCGAGCCATAGCGGTGCAGCCCAGGCGACGCCGGCGACAGCGCGGGCGCGTGTGAGCGCTGCGTCCGAGATCGTGTCGCCGGCCTGAAATTGACGCGTCGACGGCGGCATGATCCAGATGTCGGCGCCCGCGTTGGCGACGAACATCGTGTTCTTGCGTAGCAAGCCGAGAAAGGTGCCGGCCTGCTGACCTGCGAGCACGGTGGCAAAGACAACGCCGACGAGGATACCAGCAAGCTTGAGCCGGTCGTGTAGCAGCATGCGCACCGCCAGCGTCAGCAGGGCGCGTCTACGACTTCGCCGCGCACGGCGGCCGGTCGCTCGAGCGCGCGGAGGCGGCGGCTCGATCGGCCGCTGGACGGTGATGTCGGACGTGTACGAGGCGCTGGCCTCGCCGTCGTCGCGCGTGGTCGAAGCGCTCACGGAAGCCCCTGCCCGATGTCGGCACGTTGCGGTTGCTGGTGCGTTGCCGCTGCGAGGGGCTCGCCGCGCGCGCGACGAAGCGTGTGGCGCGCAACGAGCAAGTCGGCCTCGGCCTGCGCGCGATCGGCCTCCGCGCGCACCAGGTCGCGCTCGGCGTCGATCACGTCGCTCTGCAAGCCGGCGCCGAGCGCGAACTGAGCGTGCGCGATCTTTGCCGCACGGCCCGCGACCGCCTCGGCCTCGCGCGCGATCTTCAACGCTACGGTGCCCGACCGCACGTCGAGCCGCGCGTTGGCCAACGCGTCGCGCGCGTCATCTTCGGCCGTGTGCAGCTTCTGCAGAGCCAGGCTCCTCTGCGCACGCTGGGTGCGGATCTCGGCGACGCGCGTGAGGTCGAACGTCCACCGCAGCGAGGCGCTGAGCTGATAGCTGGCGACCCGTCCGGCGAATCCGGTGGCGTTTGTGAAGTGCTCGCTCGCGGCCAGCACCACCGACGGCAGCAGGCCGAGCCACGCTGCCGAGATGGAGGCCCGCGTCGAGGCGAGCGCCGCGCGTGCCTGGCGTAGCTCCGGCTTCGAGCGCAGCGCGCGGCGCAGCTCGCCCTTATCCGCGCGCGTTCGCAGCGGCAGCACCTTCGTCATCTGCACGGCGAGCACCGCTACGCGCGCAGGCGGCTTGCGGCCTGCGAGGGTGCCGATGGCGCGCAGCGTCTGGAGCAGGACGCGGCCTGTGTCGACGATCAGTTGGCGCGCGCGGTGGCGTTCGAGCTGCGCCCGAGCAACGACGAGCTCGGTCACGGTACCTGCACTGCGTCGCGCCGCGATGACGGCGAGGTCTTTCCGCGCGGCTTGTTCGGTGCGTTTGGCCGAGCGTAGACGGCTCTGCGCGGCCATCGCCTGAGCGTAGAGCCGCACCATGGTGAGCTGGACGTCCTCGACAGTCGCTCGCATCGTCGCGTCCGCCACCAACACGTCCCGGCGGCTCTGCGCGCGGCGTGCCCAGGCAGAAGCGTCGACCAGCGGCACGCCGAGCGTGACCTGAGCGTCGAGCTGATTGTTGGGCAGGATGGTGACCTGCCGCGAGCCGCTCGCCGCTGGCAACGTGGCGATGGCGGAGTACTGATTGCGCAGCAATGCCCCTGTGGCCGCAAGTGACGGCAGCAGCGACGCGCTCGCGCGGAGCACCTGGGCGCGTGCCAACGCCAGCTCGCCGCGCGAGATCGCCACTCGTCGAGCATGCTGGCGCGCAGCGCGCATTAGCTCGGCGAGTGTCACCGCGCGCTCGCGAGCTGGTTGCGACCACGCCGGCGCGGTGGCTGGGCCGCGGGCGCCAGCACTCGGGAGTGCGGCTACCGACATTGCGACGGCGGTCGAGACAGCAAGCATTGGCCGTTGTCTGCTCATCTGCCACTCACTCGATGCAAGCAAGCTCGTTGCGGTCGCTAGTACGCGTCTACGCCGGGCATGACGGGGAAGATCGGTCGGTGCTCCGACCACGGACTGACACGCAAGCGCGAGTGCGAGCGGGGCTTGACCGCGCGCGGTTTGATCACGAGCGGGCCGAGCGGCGTCAGCGTGAGCAGCTCGCCTTTTTGCTCGAGGCGCGCCAAGGTGCTCGGCTGTGGCGCGACGAGCTGATGTTTGTGCGCTGGCAACGCTGGGCCGCGATACCAGCGCACGCGGTCCGAGGCAACCTTGTCGCCGATGATGGCAGCGCCGCGCAGCGCTCGTGCGAGCGCTGGCCCATGCAGGAGCATCGGCGGCGAGAGCGGCACGCCCAGCGCCGCGCGCGCACTGGCGACCCACGGTGCGAGGTGCCTCAAGGCGCGTGCGCTCGCCGGCGCGCGCGGCGGCAGCGGAGCCCAAGCGACGACGCCGGGGCCCTCGCGCCAGCCGACCCAGGCCGGCGCCCAGTGGGGACCCGGCAGCCAAATCCAGCCCGCCTTGTCGTCGTGGCTCCAGCGTCCGTAGTGAAATGTGATCCAACCAAAGGGCAGATCGCTGACGAAGGCCCAGCCTAGCGAGGTGGCCACGAAGCGACCGTGCGAAGCGTACGGAAAGAAGTCGTCGCCGACGCGCTGATGGTTCGGCTTGAAAACCCAGCCGAGGTGATGGTGAACGAAGAAGCGGCCGTGCCGCTCCAGGTGCGGATAGAACGCGCCGAACGCCGCGGGCGCACTGCGCGCTCGTCCGCGACTCGACGCGCTGGTGGTGGCACACGCGCTGACCCCGACGAGCGCTCCAATGATTAGGGTCACGCGCAGCGTCGCTCGATACATACCGCGCTCCGGAATATCGTCTCGCCAAGCGATAGCGAGACAGCCGTGCTGCAGATCCTCGACGTTGGCCGTCTCGCAGCTTGTCGAAGAACGTCTGCAGGTCGCGCGCCAGCGTCTTCGGCACTGCAACCTCCGCTTTGCGTGCAACCGAGCTCTGGTCGCGCCCAGGCGATGGGCGCGAGCATGTCATCTCACGGTCTTCGAGGGCGGGTACGGCGGTTGCACCAACATGAAGCATTGGAGGCCGCATGGAACACTTGATGGACCTATCACACATCGTCGTTGCCACATCACTGAGCTCGCACACTGCGGCCGTATACGCTCAAGGTGTGCGTCTGGCGCGAGCTGTCGGCGCCAAGATCACGCTCGCGCACGTCGACGGAACGATCCGCTGGCGCTTGCCAGGGCTCGAGATGGTGCGCGCGTATATCGAAGAGCGTCAGGCCATTACGCTCGGCAGGCTCGAGCGCGACCGCGACGCGCTACGCGACGCCGGCGTCGACGCCGAGATGGCGATCGTCAGCGAGCACTCGGTCTGGCGCGGGCTGCTCGAGCTGACCAGCGAGCTCGGCGCCGATCTGATCGTGGCTGGTCGTGGCCCCGACGCGCCGGGGCTCGGCACGACCGCCAAGCGCCTCGCACGTCACGCCGAAGTCCCGCTGCTCTTGTGCTCCGAAGGCGAGCCGCGAAACCTCGATCAGCTGCCGGCCATCGAGCACGTCGTCGCTGCGACAGACCTGAGCGCGATCAGCGACCTCGGCGCCCGCGCAGCGTTCGACTTCGCGCGACGGGTCGGCGCCAAGCTGACGCTGGCACATGTCGTCACACCATACGCGTCTTTGCTAAGGGACGACTCGGCCGTCACTCAGCGTGCGATGGCCCAGCTCGAAGCGGCGCTGCGCGAGTCAGCAGGCGCCCGGCTCGAAGTGCTCGCCGCGTCGCTCGACGACGACGTCGTGCCCGAGCTGCTGCTCGCCGAGAAGGTTGCCCCGGCGCTCGATGGCCTCGCCACCGACGAGGGCGCGATACTGGCGCTCGCGACGCACGGCGATAGCGAGCTCGACGCGATCTTGCTCGGCTCGATGGCCGAACGCGTCGCAGCCGAAGCCCGCGCGCCGGTGCTGCTGCTTTGTCGGCCTTACCTCGCCATGTTCTATCAAGACGGGCTCGACGAGGCCTGAGTGCTTTACGCCGACGGCTCCGGCAGGGGCGCGGGCACGCGGCCGCCCGGACAGCGCGTGATCTCGCCGACGAGCGCGGGGTCGTTGTTCATCGAGCTGAACAGCTTGAGCCGAAATAGGCCCTTCTGTGTGGTCAGCTCGCGTGCCATCTTGTCGATGGCGATCACCGAGAGCAGCGTCTGTACGAGGGCTTCGGTGAGGTCGTCGATGCCGAGGCCTAGCGCGTTGAAGTCGCGCCGGTCCATTAGCATCAGCCGCTGCGTCTCGCTGTCCCAGCCGCCGTCGCCCAGCTTGACCGAGAGGTTGGTGCCGAGCATGTCCCACGAGCTCTGCTGCGCCTCGAGCTTTTCCGTCAGCGGCTCCCGAGCGCGGCGCGCGTACATCGCCAGCGGCCGATAGCCGTCCGGTGTCCAGTGGACCATCATGCGCAGGTCCGCCACGTAGCTGGCCACGTGCTTGTTCGGCACGGTGCCGACGTGAAAGAGGCGCCCCGCGCGCCCCTTGGATGACCAGTGGTAGTTGCCGATCAGGCTCTGAACGATGAACTGGTCGTAGTCCTGCTCGAGCTTCATGAAGGCCTTGAGCTCGCTGTCGTTGGTGATCGTCCAGATGCCCTGACCGGCGTTGCTGTAGGGGTTCTTGATCACCGCGAGGCCGCCGAGGCTCTTGACCCACAGCGGCACCTCGCTGTGGCCGACGTCCCAGATCGTCTCGGGGGTTCGGATCTGGAGACCGCTGCCGGCAAGCTCGGCGTTGAAGATGTCGTAGGCCTTCGCGGCCACGGCCTTGTTGCGGCCGCCTGCTAGGCAGCAGCGCGTGGAGTTGAGCAGGAACGTACGCACGTTGGTCGGCAGGCGGTTCCATGGCTTTTGCGTGACGTAGCGAAATGCGGCTCGGATCGGGTGCCAGCTGCCAGCCTCGTCGCGTACGTGCAGCACGCCGTCGTCGAAGCGCGCGGACGGATCCGGATCGCGGTCGTGCCACAGCACGCGCCATACCGGTTCGCCGGCGACACCGGCGAGCGCCGCGGCGTATCCAGTGTTCTCCATCGGGTTCTTGTCGTAGACCACCGCGAGCTCGCCAGGGGGGAGCCGCCGCGCCCGTGCTCTCGGAAGAAACGTGCGCTCCATCAGCAGCGCGTAGCCCCCCTCCTCCGCCGTCTCGTCGCGAAGCGGCATCGACTTCTGGCCCGACGGACACGAGTTGGTCTCGATGATGACCATCTGCCGCTGTCCTTGGGCTGTCGCGACGTTGAACAGATCGGATCCCGCCCAGGCAAAGAAGCGCGGCTCGTAGGCGAACAGCTCGTGAAGCCGCTCCCGATCGACACGCGGGTTCATGTGACAGTAGCGCGCGACCAGTCGCTCGGTAGAGAGCGCCAGAAAGTGCGCCACCGTGGGGTGGATCTGCGAATTGAGCACGCGCGGGTAGTAGTGCTGCGCGTGCTCGAACGCGCCAGGGCTGACTCTGACGGCCGGTTGCGAGAACTGTGGTGCGGTCATGTTCCTTCTCCGTATGCGAGACTCGCGAGTTACCAGCGTCGTCCGCGGCGACCCGAACTGGGGCTGAATGCGACGCGGCGCTCCACGGCGGCGCTGCCCCCTTTGACGCGCACGCGCGCGACGACGCCCGGGCTCGGTGGCGCGATGTGGACCACGCGTGGCGGCTCGCGACCTGCCACCTTGATAACGCTCGCGGCGGGGCCGCGATACCACGTCGCACCTGCAACACCGGCCGTGGCATTCATCGCGACGGTGGCGTTCAACGCGACACGCTGACCTCGGCTGTCGTCGCACATGCGGATAGGGCGAGCAGCAACGCGAGCGTGATGGCGTGGCCACGATGTGCCTGCATGGGTAGCGTAAGCATCTCGGTCCTCCGGTGGTTGTCTGCTAGTGCGCTTCGTCGTCACTCACGCGCTCGAGCAGCTCGTCGAGCATCTCGGTTTGCACCGCCTGCGCCTCGAGCAGGTTTTGCCACTCGTCGAGCACGAGGTGGTCGACCTTCTCGTGCAGCAGGCGCACTTCGAGCTCGGCCTTGAGGTTGATCTCGTAGTCATGCTCCGCGCGCGCGCGGTCACGGGTAGCCTGGCGGTTTTGGCTCATCAGGATCACCGGCGCCTGCACGGCAGCCAGACACGACAGCACCAGGTTGAGCAGGATAAACGGATAGGGGTCGAACGGACGCGACAGCAGCAGCACGTTGACCATCATCCAGACGGCGAGCACGCCGCCAAACAGCCCCAAGAAGAGCCAGCTTCCGCCAAACGTCGCGACGGCGTCGGCGACGCGCGCTCCGAGCCGCGGCGGTGGCTGCGCGAGGTTTCGTGCCAGCAGCTGATTCTGCTCCATGCGCGCGAGGATCGAAGCGTCGAGGTCGTCGATCGAGCCTCGCTGGCGTTCCATCGCTTCACGTAGGACGAGCACGCGATAGTGACGCAGACAGGTTCGGCAGGTCACCTGACCATCCCACCCGGGCAGGTTGGCCTGAATGCGGCTGCGGATCTTGTCCAGCAGCCGCTCGGCGGCTACCCGCTGTGACGACGAGCGTGACTTGCCGCAGGTTGGGCAGATGAACGATGGCTGCATCTGGCCGTCCTCGGGCGACATCTAGTCGTGCTCGATCGGGGAGAGATGCCCGATGGTAAGCACGTTGCAAGGTGCCGCGCTGTTGAGCCGCTCGGCGACGGTGCCTAGCAACACGTCGCGAAGGCGGCGACGGCCACGTCGGCCGACAACGAGCAAGTCTGGCTGCCGCGCGCTGACGTAGCGCAGAAGGCCGCCGACGACGCTTTCGGCGGCGATGGCGTGGACGCTGACGGCAGCCTTGTCCGGCAGGCTCGGCAGCGCTCGCGCGACGAGCTGCTCGAGGTCACGTTGCTGCTGCGCGACGAGCCTGGCGCGCTCGTCGTCGGCGAGCGGCACGCCGGCTTCATTGTCGGCTGCACGCCATGGTGGGCGATAGACGTGCACGATGTCGATGGCGAGCGAAGCGCCGAGCCAACGCGTGGCGCGGCGTACGAGCTCGGGTGCGTTGGGAATCGTGTCGACGGCGACCACCGCGACGCGCCGTGCTTCGAGGGCAGGTTGCGGCAACCCGTCACCGACCAGCAGCACGTCGCACGAGGCCCGTCGCACGCACTGCAGCGCCATCGCGCTGACGCCGGCGGCGGCCGGAAGGTGCCCGGTGCGGCCGAGCACGAGCAGCTCGGCATGCTCGGCCGCTTCGAGGATCGCCTCGAGCGGGTGTGCCAGCTGGGCCTCGCTGCGCGCCGATATCTGCTGCGCCTGCGCCCACTCGCGAATGGTGATCTCGGCCGTCTCGCACAGGCCCCAAGCCGTCTCGACAGACTCGCCGTGGTCGAAGACGCTGTCGAGCAGCCCCACGACCTCGTCGTCGACGATGTGAAGCAGCGTCAGCGGCAACGCGAGGCGCGTCGCCAGCGCGGAGGCGACCTTCGCGCCATGCTGCGCGCAGGCGCTAAAGTCGAATGCCGCGAGGATGCCAAGCGCCTGTGGGCCCTGGGTCGACGATTCCACGCTAGCCCCTGTCGCCGTCGCACCGGATAACAGTGACGAGGTTTCCCGACGGATCGGAAAACGTCGCCAGCTGTTCGTCGTCGATTCTCGTCAACGGCGTCACCGGTCGCGCGCCGAGTGCCTCGAGGCGCGAGAGCACGCCGTGAAGGTCGGGGCAGTAGACCCGCAGCCTCGCGGCGGCTGGCGCCCTCGACTCGGCTCGCGCCGAGCGCGGCAGCAGGGTCAGCGTCGTCGTGCCTGGCATCGACAGCACCATCGCTCGACCGTCGGGTGTCGCCGACCAGCCGAAGCCGACGCGGTAGAAGCGCAGGGTCGTGGCGAGGTCATCGACATCGAGGCAGATGCTGGTGATGCGCGCCGTGGAGCCACGGCTGACGAGCTCTCCTTCGACACGCTCGCGTGCGAGCGTGCGCATGGCCATCTCGAGGTAGTCCGCCTCGGTAACGATGCCCACCAGGTCGCCGTCGTCGATCACCGGCAGACAGCCGAAGTCGTGGTCCGACATGATGCGTGCGCCTTCGAGGGCGGGCGTCTGCGGGTTGACGGTCCACAGCTGGCGGCGCATCACCCGCGAGACGGGGATGGCGAGGTCGATGGGC
The DNA here is from genome assembly GCA_020431405.1 of Myxococcales bacterium. GTDB lineage: Bacteria > Myxococcota_A > Polyangia > JAGQIK01. Next base: position 7,046 of record JAGQIK010000413.1, on the reverse strand, counting down.
TCGTCGAGCTCGGCGATAAGGCCGTCGACACGCTGTCGATGCGCCGCGAGCAGGTCCCGATAGGTGACGAGTCCGATCAGTCGCTTGCCATCGACAACCGGCAGGTGACGGATGCGCTCCATCTCCATCAGCTCGCGCGCTAGCGGCACGCTCTGCTCGGCCTCGAGCGTGACGAGGCTGCGGCTCATCAGCTCGCCCACGGTCAGGTCGCTCATGGAGCAACTGCCCAGCAAGGTCCAGACCAGCGGGTAACGGACTCTGTAACTCCGATCGACGGCGCCGCGGCGAGCCGAGCCGAGCAGATGCGAGCGATCGGAGGCCACGCCACGGGTTCGAGGGAGAAGGCCTGGCGCGAACATTGCTGTGTTTCACAGCTCGGCTTGCCGAGAGGAGACGAGGTTGCTTGAAATCGAACGTGTGGTCGTTGGCGTCGACTTCTCGATCGGCTCTCGATCGGCGCTAACGCAGGCGGCCCATCGGGCGCGAGGCGCTGGCGCCGAGCTCGTCGTGCTGCACGTGATCGATCGACGCATCGTTCGTGAGCTGGCGATGGCGATGCGGATGTCGAAGGAAGCCGTCGAGCAGATGGCAACAGAGCGCGCGCATGAACAGCTTCGGCAGTGGCTCGGCGACGGCGCCGAAAGCGCCCACTCGCGTGTGGTCGTCGGCTACCCCAGCGACGAGCTGTTGGCGGCCATCGACGGCGAACGCCAGCTACTCGTGCTCGGCCTGTCGGGCGGCAGCGGTCGCGGACCTGGCGCAGGGGCACTGGCTGCGATGTGCGCGAGGCGCTGCCATGCGCCGGTGCTCGTCGTCGACGACAGGCACGACCGTCCGTTCAGCCACGTTGTCGGCTGCGTAGATCTGTCGGCGGCGGCACCGCGCATCGCGCGTTGGGCGCTCGCGACAGCCGCGGCCGACCAGGCCAATGTTGACCTGCTTCACGTCTATCGGCCGCCGTGGCGCAATATCAACTATCGCACGCCGACGCAGACAGACCCCGAGCTCAAGCAGCGTTATGTAGCCGGGCTCGAGGCGACGCTGCGAGAGATCAACGAGCAGGCCGTGAGCACGGATGCGTGGGACGACACTTTGCCGCACGACGCCGTTCCCGAGGTTCGCCGCCCGATCGTCGCGGCCAACAGCATCGGCGTCGGCATCGTCGAGCATGTCGCACGGTGCGCTGCCGACCTGCTCGTGATCGGCCGCCGCGGACGCATTCGACTTCGTCACCTGCCGATCGGCACCACCGCCGAACGGATTCTGCGCGCGCTGCCGTGCAGCGTGCTGGTCATTCCGTCGTCGGCGCGCGACGCGCTGTGAAGGGTGAAGGTGCAAGCAATGAAACGCGTGCTTAGCTTCAACTGGGGTGTAGCAGCGGCCATCTCGGTCGTATCGTGCAGCTCGCATCAAGACAGGCCGCCCGCCAGCGGCGCCAGCGTTTCCGTCAAGGACCCGTACGCGATGATCCTCGACGCGGCCCACTGCTGGTCCGGGCCAGCGTGGGTCAGCGGCGCGTCGTCGCCCAAGGCCGAGGCGCTGTCACGCTGCCGCGCCGTGCTGACCACGCTCGGCCGCCCCGAAGAAGGCCTTTCCGCGCTGCGCGCCGTGTCGGTGGGGATAGTGACCGTCATGCGCGGGGCGATCGACAGCAGCAAGCACGTCGATCGCGTGCCGATCGCGCGCCTGCTCGGTGCCATCGTGACGATGCATCGTGAAGCGCTGCATTTCCGCCGCGCCGTACGGCGCATCAAAGCCGCGCCCAATGACGAAAACGTCGTGCGCAGCGCGGCGGCAAAGCTCGCGCCCGGCCGCGGGGTCGATGCGCTGCTGCGCGGAGACTTCGGCAAGTACAGTGCCGACGCCCGCGTGGTCGGTCTGCTCGGCGTGCTGACGCGGCTAGCGGGGTCGCGAGAGCTGCAGCCTCAGCTGCGCATCCGCGCCGTCGCTGACCCGCTGAGATCGGCCTTTGGTGTGGCGGCGCCGCGCCTCGGCGCTAACGCAGCTCAGCTCCAGCCCGGCGTGTTCGTGCGCTTCATCGCGCGCGTCGCGGAGGCGGCGGGCGCAAAGCTTCCGGCCGCAGGCATGCTCGCCCCCGCGCGACGTCTCAATCTCGCCTTCGCGGCCACGCTCGGCGCGATCGGACGCCGCATGCGTGACGAGCTCGGGCGAGCCTCTCCCGCCGGCCGTGCCGCGCTCGCGCCGATGGTAGGCGCCGTGACCGAGCGCCTCGCGCGACGCTAGGCGGCGCTAGGTGCTCGACCGCTTGCGACGGCGCACGCGGCGCACCACCAGCACGATGGCGAGCAGCACGAGCAGGATCAGATCGACAGGGAGCGGGATCTTGCTCTCGCGCCAGCGCACCACGGGCGGCGGGCGCATCACGCCGAGCTTGGCCGCGGGCGCGAAGAAGACGTCGTTGACGCCCGGGCGCGGTGACGACGTGTCTGAGTAAACGGTCAGCCACAGCGGCTTGCTGCTCGCCGGCAAGGCCATGCCTTTGGCGACCGAGAGCTCGGTGCGCAGCGCGTCGACCGGCGCCGCGAGCTTGACCTTGGCTGGCCAGCCGCCTTCGACGCCGGCGAGCGAGCCTGCGTAGCGCTCGGCCGCGACGAAGAACACGCGCAGCCGGCGCTTGGCGGCGCTGTCGTGCTTTTCGCGCATGTCGGCGGGCTCGCGATACGGATAGAACGGCTTTTCGGCCTTGAAGCTCATGCGCACCGCCGAGGTGGCGATGTCGTCTGACCGCTTGCCGGCGGCGATCTTGAACGCCGTGATCTTCCACTTGGCCTGTACGTAGGGCGACAGCCACTGCGCGAGGCTCGGCCGTTGCGCGTAGCCGTGCTTCTTGAGCCACGCGGCGAGCGCGTCGGCGTCGTCGGCCGAGAGCACGACGGCGTCGTAGCCGGCGACGCGCTGGCGGTGCTCGACGCGCACGCCGCTGACCGCCAGGCCGCGGTCGGCGCCGCGCTTGCTGCGCGCCAGAAACAGCATGCAGCTGACGTTGACGTCGAGCGCGGTGCGCCACTTTTCCACCACGCGCGGGCGCGTGTGCCAGGCCAGGGTGGCAAACAGGCCATCGGGCGCCTCGGCGAGCTCGGGCTTGCTCGGCGTGGGCACGAGAAAGCCGAAGTGCGGCATGCCCTTGTCCCCTCGCGCGCGAAACGCCGCGCGCCTGATGAAGTGCTCCACGCCGCGCGCGGCGTCCCAGACGATCACCGCCTCCTCGTCGGCGATCTCCACCTCGACGCCGGGCGGCGGCGCCGGCGCACAGGCCCGCGCGCGCTGGAGCGCCGGGAGAGTCAGCAGCGAGAGCACGACGGCGACGAAGCGCATTGCAGACATGACCCGAGGCTAGCGCAGGACGAGCGCGCGCGGGTTGCTATGGTCGGGAGATGAGCGATGGCAGAAACCGCTTGGCCAGCGAAAAGAGCCCCTACCTGCTGCAGCACGCGCGAAACCCGGTGGACTGGTATCCATGGGGCGACGAAGCGCTCGCGCGCGCGCGCGCCGAGGACAAGCCGATCTTCCTCTCGGTGGGCTACTCGACCTGTCACTGGTGTCACGTGATGGAGCGCGAGAGCTTCGAGGACGCCGAGGTGGCCGCGCTGATGAACGCGCACTTCATCAACATCAAGGTCGATCGCGAGGAGCGCCCCGACGTCGATCGCGTCTACATGACGTTCGTGCAGGCCACCACGGGCCGCGGCGGTTGGCCCATGTCGGTGTGGCTGACGCCCGAGCTGGCGCCGTTTTTCGGCGGCACCTATTTCCCACCCGACGGCAAGTTTGGCGGCCGTCCGGGCTTCGCCTCGCTGCTGACGCAGTTGGCCAAGGCGTGGCGAGAGAAGCGCGACGAGATCGCCGCCGGCGCCAGCGAGACGGTGGCGCAGCTGCGCGAGGTGATAAACCGCGCCGCGCCGCCGCGCGCGCTCGATGACGCCGTCGCGCGCGCTGCTTTCGAGGCGTTTCGGCAGAGCTACGACGAGCGCCTCGGCGGCTTCGGCGGCGCGCCGAAGTTTCCGCGTCCGGTGACGCACGAGTTTCTGCTCGCCTATCACGCGCGCACGGGCGACAGCGAAGCGGCGCGCATGGTGCTGCACACGCTGCGTGCGATGCACAACGGCGGCATGTACGACCAGCTCGGCGGCGGCTTTCACCGCTACTCGGTCGACGCGCTGTGGCACGTGCCGCACTTCGAGAAGATGCTCTACGACCAGGCGCAGCTGGCACGAAGCTACGTCGACGGCTACCAGCTCAGCGGCGACGCGGCGCTCGCTGCCACCGCGCGCGGCGTGCTCGACTACGTGCTGCGCGATCTTCGCGATGCCGAGCACGGCGCCTTCTACTCGGCCGAGGACGCCGACAGCCCGCTGCCCGAAAACCCCAGCGAGCAGGCAGAAGGCGCCTTCTATGTCTGGACGAAAGACGAGATCGAGGCGCTGCTCGAGGCCGACGACGCGGCGCTCTTCTGCGAGCACTACGCGATCGCCGCCGAGGGCAACGCCGACGATCCGCACGGCGAGCTTTCCGGCAAGAACGTGCTGCACGTGGTGGCGACGGTCGAAGAACAGGCCGAGCGCGCCGCGCTCGCCACGGACGACGTGCGCGTCTCTCTCGACGGCGCCCGCGCGCGGCTGCTGCAAGCGCGCGCCGCGCGACCGCGACCGCACCTCGACGACAAGGTCTTGTGCGCCTGGAACGGCATGATGATCGGCGCCTTCGCCCGCGCCGGCCGCGTGCTCGGCGAGCCGCGCTACATCGAGGCCGCCGCGCGCGCCGCGCGCTTCGTCCGCGAGACGCTCCTCGACGGCGAGACGCTGGCGCTATGGCGCCGCTATCGTGACGGCGAACGCGCTGTCGCCGCCTACCTCGAAGACTACGCGCAGCTAACGCACGCGCTGGTCGAGCTGTACCAGGCGCGCTTCGAGCTCGACGATCTCCTGCTCGCCGAGCGCCTCGCCGACCACGCCATCGAGCGCTTCTTCGACCGCGACGAGGGCGGCTTCTACGCCACCGACGGCCGCGACACCTCGGTGCTGTTGCGTATCAAAGACGACTACGACGGCGCCGAGCCTTCGGGCAACTCGGTGATGGCGCTCGAGCTGGTGCGGCTCGCGGCGCTTGTCGGGCGCGACGACCTGCGCGCGCGCGCCGAGCAGACGATCGCCTTCTTTTCGGGGCGCCTCGAACAGATGCCGCAGGTGATGCCGCTGATGCTGGTGGCCGCCGAGCGCTTGCGCGATCCACCGGCGACGCTCGTCATCGCCGGCGAGCGCGACGCCGACGACACGCGCGCGCTGCTCGGCGCCGCCGAGCGCAGCTTCCGTCCCGACATGGTCGTATTGCTCGCCGACGAGGCCGCGCGCGCCGCGCTCGGCGAGCGCCTGCCGTACCTCGCGGCTATGGCGCCGCGCGACGGCGCGGCCACGGCGTATCTCTGTCGCGATCAGCGCTGCGAGGCGCCGACGACATCGGCCGACGCGCTCGCCGCCGAGCTCGCCGCGCCGCGCTAGGGCGCGCGCCCCGACCAGTCGACGCGGATCACTCGATGCAGACCAGCACCTCGCCGCTCTTGTCGACGCGCTTTTTGCCCTTGCAGGTGTAGCCGCCGCGGCAATCGGAGCTGAAGTCGCAGGTCAGCAAGCAGTAGCCACCGTCCTTGTCGACGCACGCCGTGCCGCCTGGACACTGCGCGTCGTTGCTGCAGCGCACGCTGCAGGTGCCCTGGGGAAAGTCGCCGCCGGTGAGACATTTCTGGTCGCAGTCGCGATCGTTGGCGCACGAGCCGCCGACGGTGAGGCCCTGGTTGCCCACCGAGTCACCACCGCAGGCCGGCGCCGAGGCGACGGCGAGCAGCATCACCGCGGCGGCGACCGTAGTCGTTGCAAGACGTGTCATCTAAGTCCTCCCATCGTGAATGCTATCGGGCGTCGATCAGGAATTCGACTTGGTTGCGAACGAGAACCGTGACATCCGAGCCGGCGCTGCCGCCTGCCGCGAGCTGCACGTTGCTGCGGCGCACGCGGACGCGATCCGTCTCTTCCTTGCCCGCCTCTGCCGTCAGATACGTGCCCGCGATGGAGAAGCGCCCCGAGTCGGTGGTCGTAGCGCGCGGCATGCGCTCGCTCTCCACCGTTACCTCGGTGGCCGAGCCGGCGGTCCAGCGCACTTCGAGCGGCTGCGCCGTCGGATGGCGAGCGCCCTCGCTGGGGTTGTCGATGGTGTGGATCCGCGGCCCCTCGGCGCGCACGCCGCGCACCGCGTCGGCGCCGGCGACGACGTCGAGCTGATAGCGACGCGCGTAGCCTGCCTGTTCGGCCGTGTAGCGGCCTGAACCTTCGTGCGAGAGCGTGACGGTGCCCGCGCTGCTGGCGATGGTGACGACGGCATCGGTCACCGCCGCGCCGGCGCGCGTCACGTCGACGGTCAGCTCCGCTTTGAATTGATCGGCGGACGAGGCGTTGTCGACCTCCTCGCTGGCTTCGATGACGGCGCTGACGCGTAGCACGCCGTTGCCGCTGCCGCCGCTGCCATAGGCGTCGCCGGAGACGGCGTCGCCCGGCAGACTGTCGCCGCGCCCACCGTCAGCGAAAGAGCCCACCGCTTTGTCCGCGTTGCAGCCTGCGGCGACGGCCACCGCGAGCAGCAACGCCGCCACGCGTCGGCTCACTTGCTCACCTTGGCTAGCGCGCGCTCGATCGCGCGCCACAGCAGGCTGCGCGGATAGCGCCGACGAAACGTCGCGGCCCGAGCGCGCGCCTGACTGCCCTGCCCGAGGTCGACCAGCGCCAGCACGAAGAGCGCCTCGCGCTCCTCGGCGAGGGCCGGCCGCGCGAAGCGCCGCCGATGCGCGCGAAGCAGCGTCAGCGCCGAGGCCGGGCGACGAGCCGCCAGCGCCGCGCGCGCCTGGTCGAGCACGCGCCGCTCGGCGCCGAGGGTCGTCGCACGCACGCCGGCCGTCTTGCTCGCGGGCTTGCTCGTGGGCGCAGCTCGCGTCGCAGTGGTCGTGGCGGGTGGCGCGGCGGGCGTGGCGGCTGGCGCGG
>JAGQIK010000412.1 GCA_020431405.1 Myxococcales bacterium | reverse complement strand
TCGACGTCAACGCCGAGAACACGGTGCTCTGCACCTGTCCGAACTGCTAGGGAGGCCTCGGGCCTCAGGCCTCGGGCCTCAGGCCTCGGGCCTCGGGAGCGGCCGGCGGGCGCAGCTGCGCGCTTCGCGCAGAGCTGGTACACCTCCGAAGGCCTCACGTCAGCCCCGCGCCACCTTCGCGAAGCGCAACCGCGCCACGGCGAAGCGTGCACACGACGCCCGCGTTCGATCCCGAGGCCCGAGGCCCGAGGCCCGAGGTCCGAGGTCCGAGGCCCGAGGCCTGAGGCCTGTCTAGGCGGAGGGCGCGCGGTCGAGGCGCACGACCACCTCGAGGTGTGACGTGTGCGGGAACATGTCGACGCCGCCGGCGCGCGTGACCTGGTAGCCGCCGCCCAGCAGCGTGGCGAGATCGCGCAGCAGGCCGCCAAAGCCGCAGGCGACGTAGACGATGGTGCGCGGCTTGGCCTCGACGATCGCTTCGACGACGCCCGGCTTGGTGCCGCGCCGCGGTGGATCGAGCAGCACGACGTCGGGCCCGAACTCGGCCAGCGCGCGCAGCTGTCCTTCGGCGCGCCCGCGCCGCGCGCGCAGGTTCTTCGGGGCGTCTTTGGTGCGCAAATAGCCTTCGAGGTCGGTGATGGCCGAGGGGTTCTCTTCGATGACGAGCGCGCGCTCCCAGCGCCCGGCGAGCGCGCGTGCGAAGACGCCCGCGCCGCCGTAGAGATCGACGAACGCGCCGAGGCGCTCGTCGCCGAGCTGCGCGTCGACGAGCGCGATCAGCGCGTCGGCCGCCTCGGCGTTGGTTTGCACGAACGAGCCGGGCGAGAGCTGCAGGGCCAGACCGCCGATGTTGAAGGTCATACGCTTGGCGCCGCCGAGGTGCGTGAAGGGCGGCACCAGCGGGTAGCTCGAGCGCTCCGCCGAAGCACTGACGAACACCGACGCCACGCCGGGCAGCGACAGCAGTCGGCGTATGGTGCGCTTGCCGCCCGGCACGTTGTCATCGCGCGCGCAGAGCGTCAGCTCCGAGAGCGCGCTCTTTGGATCGACGCGCACGGCGAGGGCATGAAGCCAGCCTTCTTCGCTGTTCTTGCTGTTGGTGGCGACGACGCCGGCGTCCTCGAGCACCGGGCGCGCCAGCGCCAGCGTGGCGAGGGTCAGCGGGTGCTGCACCGGGCAGCCCTCGGCGGGCGTCAGCCGAAACGTGCCGCGCCGGTAGAGCCCGAAGCGCAGCGCGCCGTCGACGGTCTCGGCGGGCATCAACAGCTTGGTGCGAAAGCCGAAGGGTGACGACAGCGGCGCGACGTCGTCGACGCGCTCGGGGGCGACGCCGAAGCGGGCCAACGCGCGGCGAAGCGCGGCGTTCTTCTCGTCGATCTGCGCGCGGTAGCTCATCTCCTGCAGCGAGCAGGCGCCGCAGCGCGTGAGCACGACGCAGGGCGCCGGCACGCGCAGCTTGGAGTGCTCGAGCACGCGCTTGAGGTGCGCCGGCTGGTAGCGCCCGCGAAGCGGCGCGCGGCCGCGCATGGACAGCGGCTGGATCGTGACGCGGTCGCCGACGACGGCCGCTGGCACGGCGTAGCGGTGGCGCGGCGTGGCGACGGTCAGGCCGTCCTGGCCGATCTCGATCGGCTCGACGCGGCCCTCGACCACCGGCTGTGCCTTGGGCGCCTTGGAGGGCCTGGGCGGCCTCGCTGCGCCGGCTGCCTTGGATGCGTCGGGTGCCTTGGGTGCCCTGGGTGCCCTGGGCGCCTTGGGCGTCTTGGGCCCCTTGGAGGCTTTTGTCTTCTTGGCCATCGCGCTTTCGACGCTCCGCTCAGTGGGCCGCGCGGAAGGCGAGCGGCCGCTCGACGTTTTTCACCGGCGCCGCTCGCCGTTCGCCGAACTGCTCGGCGTCGTCGAGCATCTCGACGAATGACTCCATGCACAGGATCTCGTCGCGCACGGCGAGGCCCTGCAGGCGCGCCGCGTTGTTCATGCCCGAGCTGAAGCCGGTGTAGTCCTCGTTGGGGCCGAAGCGGCCGACGAACAGCGGGCAGAAATTGAGCCCCGTGGCGACGCCGGCGGGCTCTTCGAGGCCGTGCAGCTCGGGCAGCGCTTCGTGCTCGTGCAGCGTGCGCGTGAAGTCGCGGATGGCGCGCGCGGTCTGCAGGGCGCGGCGGCAGGCCTCGCGCGGCGCGAACGGGTAGAGCGGTGGCCCCCAGAGCGCGATCACGCAGTCGCCGACCATCTTGTCGAAGACGCCGCCGGTCTGCCAGATCAGCTGCACCGCGTGGGCCGACCACAGGTCGACGAGCCGCCCGATGGCGACCGGCTCGCGCAGCACCTGCTCGCTGAGACGCGTGAAGCCGGAGATGTCGCAGTACATGATCGCCACGTCGCCGAGGCGCGGGTCGAGATAGCGCCTGCGGTAGCCCGAGTCGGAGAGCAGCTGGCGCACGGTGCACGGGTCGAAGCACAACGACAGCGACTTGTACTCGTGGTTGAAGTCGACGATGCGCTGGCGCAGGTAGTCGCTGAAGCGCTCGAGCAGATCGCGGTCGAAGGTGTTGAGCTCGCTGCCGCGATGGAGTTCGCCGCCGCGGGTCAGCACCACGCGCCCGATGATGCGCTCGTCGCGCACGCCGTTGATCAGCACCTCTTCGCGGTAGCGCTGGATGCCGAAGTGGTGGGCCAGGGCATCGTCGCGCCCGGCCACCATGTCGAGCGCCTTGGAGCGCAGGAAGTCGTCGATCTCGATGTCCTGCGCGAGGGTCGAGGCGATGGCGGGCGAGCTCTTGCTCGGGTCGTCGCGCGTCGGCGTGGCGCGCTTGCCGTCGTAGACCTTGAGGTTGAGCGTCACGCCGGCGGCGTCGTCTTCGTGGCGATAGACCAGCAGCAGCGTGGAGAACGGCACGTGCGCGGCGAGCACGGCGACCGCGCGGTCGATGCCGTCATCGAGCACGGGCTCCTTGAGCGCCGCCGAGAGCTCGCTGGTGACGCGGTGCTTGAGGCGGGCGCGCGCGATGGCGGCGAGGTGATTGTCGAGCTCTTCGCAGGCGACCTCGAGCAGCACCTGCGCCTGCTCGACGTCTTGGTCGCTGCGCAGCAGCACGGCCGCCGCACCGAAGTGCTCGCCCGCGACGTCGAGCTCTTGCGCGATGATCGTGCCGCCAGCGCTCTCGCGCACCACGCGCGTCGCTTCGTCGTCGCCGCCAACGCACAGCACGTCTACCGACTCGCCGAGCGCCTCGGCCGCAGTGGGCTCGCCGAGGAAGAAGTCGCGCATGGCGAGCCCCTCGTCGTAGGTGCGCACCAGCGCCGCGCGCAGCCCGATGCGCCTGGCGATCAGCGGGTAGATGCGTTCGAGGGTCTGCTCGAGCGACAGGTGCTCGCGGATCGCGCGCTCGAGCAGCTCGTCGACCTCGCGGTCGAGCTGAAGGCGCGCTTGCAGCCGCTCCACGCGGGCTTCGAGCTCGGCGATGCGGGCTCGCGAGGAATCGTCGCCTGCGGTCATGGCAGG
>JAGQIK010000411.1 GCA_020431405.1 Myxococcales bacterium | reverse complement strand
CCTGCTGCGCGATCTCGCCACGCTGCTGGGCGGCGGCTACCAGGTCACGCGCGCCGGCGGCGTCGACATGTTCCCGCACACGTCACACCTCGAGGTGGTCGTGCGCCTCGACCGCGCCGCCCCCGCATAGACGTCAATTTGGCGGCCTCAGACCTCTGACATCCGCTGGCCACGCGCGCAGCAGTACGCGACCGGCACGGGCACGTCGCCCGCCACGAGAGACGCCGAGCGTCCTCGACTTCGACTTCGACTTCGACCCTGACTTCGACTTGGCCTTGGCCTTGGCCGTAACCCCAGACTTCCGTTTCGACTCCAAGTGGAACCCTAAGGCTAGGTCCAAGGCCAAGTCGGGAGTCGAAGTGGAAGGTTGGAAGTCGAAGTTGAGGCTCCTCGGTTGGCGCTCGATGTCCTGAAGCCTGACCGCCCTCGGCTCCCTAACAGTTCGGACAGGTGCAGAGCACCGTGTTCTCGGCGTTGACGTCGATGCACGTGTAGATGCCCGTGCCGCAGACGGCCTTGCCGACGCAGCCGCAGCTGTGATCGTTGCTGCACTGTGGCGGAACCGCCTGGCACGCCTTGCGCGGTGGGCTGCTCTGCGGCTGAACTTCGGCGCAGACCTCGCTGGTTGCGTCGCAGAACGTATCGCCGCAGTTGGTCTTGGGGAACGTGCAGGTGTCCTTGTCGCGCAGCTTCAGCGCGTTCGACGCGATCTCCTGCACGGGGCCGAAGCGGTTGAAGCAGTCGGCCGCGCCGTAGACCGGCAGACGCACGCGAAACGTCGTGCCGCAGCACAGCGCGGCGCGCAGCGGGCCAATCTGGATGTCCACGCTGGCGCCCGGCGCGAGCTCGTCGCAGGTGGGCATGCCGTCGCAGCAGGCCATCGGGCCCGTCTTGGCGCACTTTGCCAGCCCCCAGGTGCCGTCATCGCGCGGCGCCTCGACGAGCGGCTCACCCTCGCCGCAGCAGCCCTGAACGCGCCAGAGCGGCTTGCAGGTGGTGTTGGTGAGGCGCGCGATGACCTGCTCGCCCTCGCGCAGCAGCGTTAGCGTCGGCTTGTCGGTGCAGCCCGGCGCGATGCCGGGCCCACTGTCCGCCGTTGGCGGCAGGACGCTCGGCGCGCTGTCGGGCGAAGGCCCGCTGTCGCCGCTCGAGACCGCGGGGCGACCACCACAACCGACTGTCGAGAAGGTGATGACGAAGGCGAGACAGAGACGAATAAGCACGCTATGCATGCGCATCGCACGAGCATCGTTCGTGCCAGCGGCACACGCGCGCGAGGTCAAGCACTTGGCGTGCTTTGACACCCGGGCAACCGTCGTGCGCGAGAAGCTCGACGACAGATATCTGAGGAGCCAAGCGCGATGACGTCGCCACAACCCGATACGCCCATCGAGCTCGACCCAACCAAGCACCTCGTGCTGTGGGACGGCGACTGAGGCTTCTGACGTCGTAGCGCCGCCTGGGTCAGGCGGAAGGATCGTGACGAGCGCTTGCAGCTGGTGCCGTTTCAGCAGGCACCCGAGCCGCCGATGGACGAGGCGCTGCGCCACGCCTGCGCGCGCGCGATGCACGTCATCACGCGCGACGGCGAGCGGCTGCGCGCTGGGCGCGCTGCGTTGTTCGTGTTGGAGAGGATCGGCCACCGGCGCTTCGCGCGCGTGATGCGCGTGCCGCCGCTGGTCTGGTTCGTCGAGCTGGGCTACCGCATCGTCGCGGGCAACAGGCGCTTCTTCAGCCGCTTCCTGTTTCGCAAGTAGCGCGCGCGAACGCGCTTGTTCGACGGTTAGTAGACGTACTCGTCGAAGTTGACGTACTCGCCGTGCTTGGTGCAGTGGCCCGTGATGCGGAGGATGTCGCCGCCTTTGACGTCGTCGGGCAGCTTGGCGAGATAGACGGTGAGCTTGCCCTTCTCCATGCCGATGTCGGAGATGTCGTAGCCGCCGGCGACGACGTAGAGCTGCTTGCGCTGCTCTTCGGTGCCCGGCCAGGCGGGGAACTTGCTCATCATGCCCTTGTCCGAGCCCGACTTGGCGACGTGGATCCAATCGAACCAGTGGTCCGACGACGCCGGGTGTTGCGGGTAACCGGCCGAGCGCTTGCCGAAGGCGATCACCACGTGACCGTCGGGCGCGTTCTCTTGCGGGATGTACGGCAGGTGCTTGCCGATGGCCATCTCACCGCCGCCGGCGTTGATGGCGCTGAGGTACTCCTTCGGGATCGCACCGCTGTTTCCGCGCTTCTTGTTGAACTCGATCGCGTTCCAGTCGCCAGGCTTGGCCTTGGGCACCGGCATGCTAGCGCCGCTCTTGATCGGACCGGTGGTCGGCCCCTTCGGCGTCTCTGCCGGACAACCGGCCGTCCACAGCGGAAACAGAACGACACCACTGGCCGCCGCCATCTTCTGCAGGAACTCGCGTCGATCATTCCGATTCATTGTCGTCCTCCATCTCGAGCGCGGCATGGGCAGCGCCGTCGCAAGCGGGCGCGATTGTACGGGGTCAAGCGGATGTTCGCCAGACCACAGATCCAGGCGCTGGACAGGCCACGCTCTGGTCGTAGTCGAGCTCGATCGGCCCCCGCGGCCCTCGCTGCGGGTCAAATCCTCTGGCCGCGGAGCCGCCGTCCGCGGCGAATTTTGCTATGGCGTCGCCGAGACTATCGGTGTTCGGCACGCCGATCCAGGGCAGAACAAGCCGCCACACGTCGGCCGGCTGCCAGCCCGCATCCCGCATCGCCGCCAGGTGCATCGAGCCGTGCGACTTGGAGAGCTTGCTGCGCGCGCCCGCCGCGTCCGCGGGGCCGAGCACCAGCGGCGCGTGCATCCAGGTCGGCTCGGGCGCGTCGAGCGCGCGCCAGAGCACGATCTGCACGGAGGTGAAGCCGAGCAGGTCGGCGCCGCGCACCACCTCGGTGACGCCGTCGCGAATGTCGTCGACCACCACGGCGAGGTTGTAGGAGATCGTGCCGTCGCGCCGGCGCAGCACCGGATCGCCGAAAGACGCCGGGCGCTCGCTGCGCTCGCCGAAGCGCCGATCGCGCACGAGCACCTGCTGCGCGTCGTCGAGGCGAAAGCGCAGCGCGCCTTCGGCGAGCCCACGATCGCGGCAGGTGCCGGGGTAGACGCCGCCGCTTCGGCGCAGGTCGGCGCGCGTGCATTGGCAGAAGTAGGTCATGCCGCGCGCGCCGAGGCGCGCCAGCGCGTCGTCGTAGTCGCGCTCGGACTGTCGCGGCGTCTCTTCGTCCCAATCCAGGCCGAGCCACGCCAGGTCGCGTCGCTGCCCCTGCTCCACCTCCGCGCGCGAGCGCTCGCGATCGATGTCCTCGATGCGCAGCAGCACGCGCCCGGCGCGCGCGCGCGCCGAGAGCCACGCCGCCGCGAAGGCGCACGCGTTGCCGAGATGAAGGTGCCCCGAGGGCGTCGGCGCCAGGCGACCGACGACCACTATTTGCCCGCCGGCTGCTTCTTCTTGGCGGCCCTGGCCGGCTTGGCGGCCTTCGGCTTGGCAGTCTTGCTGGCCTTGCTGGCCTTGGCGGGCTCGACCTCGACCTTGGCCGCCTTGGCCTTGTCGCGCAGCTTGGCCTTGTCGATCTGAGCGCGCAGCGGGTAGTCGAGCTCGTGCGGCGGCGGCTTGGCGTCGCGCTTGGCGCCCGGCGCGAGGTAGTGATCCATCCAGCGCATCAGCCGCAGGCTGTAGTCGTAGCGCGCGGCGGCGCGGCGGTTGCCATGTCCTTCGCCCGGGTAGAGCACCAGTCGCACGGGCACCTTCTTGAGCAGCTTGAGGTAGCGGAAGAGCTCCATCGACTGGCTCGGATGCACGCGCGTGTCGTCCTTGCCGGCGACGATCAGGATCGGCGTGCGCGCCTTCTTGACGTGATAGATCGGGCTGCGCTCGCGAAACCAATCCCAGTGATCCCAGGGCCAGCGCCGCGCGTGCACGAGGTGCATCTCGTTGGGGATGTCGGTTGTGCCGGCCTTGGAGATGTGGTCGCTGATGCCAACGAACATCACGCTGGCGGCGAAGTGCTCGCTCAGCTTGGTGGCGCCCCAGGCCGCCGCGAAGCCGCCGTAAGAGCCGCCCGTGATGCCGACACGCTTGACGTCGACGAGCCCCTTGGCCACGAGGTGCTTGACCCCATCGACCACGTCGTCGAACTCCTTGCCGGCGTAGTCGGCTTGGTCCTTCTTCGAGTAGGCCACGCCGCGGCCGGTGCTGCCGCGGTAGTTGGGGTACAGCACCGCGTAGCCGCGCGCCGCCGCGACCTGGCCCGGGCGCCCGTAGCTGGTCACCCAGCCGTTGGCCACGTGCGACTCCGGTCCGCCGTGCACCGAGACGATCAGCGGTGCCTTGGCGACAGCCTTGGGCACGGGCTTGGCCCTGCCGCGCGCGTCGATGGGCGTGGCCAGCGGGTAGACCAGCACGCCGCCGATCTCGAGACCGTCGCGCGCCTTGTAGGTCACGGCCTCTTGCTTGGCGAGCTTCTCTTTGGCCAGCCACGGGTTGCTGTTGGTCAGCCGCTTGGGCTGCGCCGCGCCCGCGCTGACGTCCACGCTGAAGACCTCGCGCGGGTGCGCCGGGCTGTCAGCGACCAGTGCCGCGCGCTTGCCGTCGCGCGACAGCGAGACCGACCGCATCACCTGCGCCCCCGATCCGATCAGCGTCTTGTTGCCGCTGCCGTCGACGGCGATCTGCCCGACCACCGTCTGCACACCCTTGTAGGCGACGTAGACGAGCGTGCGCTTGTCGCGCCAGGCCAGCGCGTGCACGTGGCCAGCGAAGCCTGGCAGCAGGTCGCGCAGCTTGCCGCCCGAAAGCTTGCCCACCATCAGGCGCCCCGCCTGCGGATCGTTGAGGTCCGCCGCCGAGATCACCGCCAGGTGCTCGCCGTCGGGGCTGATGCGCGAGTGGCCGAGCTTGCCGGGGTTATCGAGCTTGCCGAGCACCTTGCCCGTGTCGGCATCGATCACGTGCAGCCGGCGCTGCATGTAGTGGTCGTCGATGAGCGGCGTCGGCGCCAAGGCGACGACGAGCTTGCGCCCGCTGGGGCTGAAGCCGAGCGCCGACGGCACGCCGGGCAGCGTGATCTCGCGCGCGCTGTGCTTCCGCGACTCGGGGTCGGGCTTGCCGATGAAGAGCTTCACCTCGCGCAGCCCCTCCTCGTAGACCTGCGCCTTGAAGCCCTTCTTGCGCAGCTTCTTGACCTCCTTGCTGCGCTTGCCCGACGCGATGAAGGCCACCTCTTTGCCGTCCCCGCTGAAAGCGAAGGCACGGATGGACGTCTCGTGGGTCAGCACGCGGCGCGACTCGCCGCCGTCGATGGGGATCACGTACAGCGCGCTGTGCTTGTCGTCGCCGCGTTTGGCCAGGTAGGCGATGCCCTTGCCGTCGGGCGTCCAGGCCACGTGATGCACGTGCACGTCACCGGTGACGTAGGGGCGCGAGCGGCCGCTCTGGTCGACGACGTGAAGCTCGGCGAAGTGCCCGCCGTCGGCGTCACGAAACGGCTGCGGCGCGCGGTAGAGCACGTAGGCGATGTAGCGCCCATCGGGCGACACGCGCGCCGTGCCGACCGAGCGCACGCGCGTGAGGTCTTCGAGGGTCAGCGCGTTGACCTCGGGCGGCGCGACCTGGCAGGCGCCGAGGGCGCCGGCGAGCAAGACGGCAATTGCCTGGCCGCGGAGAAGTCTTCCGCGGCGAAATGTGGAGCGGGCGAGCAGCGTCACGGAGGGGCCTCCTGCGGCGAGCACGCATGCTCGGCGCCGGCGTCGCGGGCTGTCAAGTCGTGCTTGTCGCGACTGGCTGCCGACCGCGGGCGCTCCGAGCTCAGCTCTGCGGACGGCCTCTGCCGTGCTTGGCGGACGCCGCGGGCTGCGCGCCCGAGCGTCGCAGCAGCCGCTCGGCGGCTCGCAAGCTCGGCACGCGCCGCGCTCGACTGGCGCGCATGTCGTCGTCGAGCAGCAGCTTGATGGCGCTCTGATCGAGGCGCCCCTGCACCGTCACGGCCAGCGCGGGGGCGCGCGAGGCGAGAAACACCGGCCGCGTGCCGTCGTGGCGCAGCGAGCAGGCGATGCGCTCGGCGCGGCGACCACGCCAGCGCGTGCAGCGCGGCGCGCGCGCGGCGCGACGAGAGCTGGCCGACGCCACGGCGTGGCGCGTGACGTGGGGTTGGCGGGTAACGACGGCGCCCGGGCTGCAGACCAAGAGCGCACCGTGCTCGCCGATCATCCCGACGTGGCCGGGGCCGATGCGCAGCAGCCCCTGGCGATAGCTGAAGCTCCAGCGGCTCGAGGTCGAGTCTTCGAGATCGGTGAGCCGCAGCTGGCAAGGCGCCGTGACGGTGAGACGGTAGCGGCGGCGCGTGCGGCCGTCGGAGACAGGGACGTTGGCGCCGTCGAAGCGCCAAGCCACCGGGCGCCGCCCGCGCGTCTCTACCAGCCAAGTACCGGCCCAGCGCGGCGGTCTGCTGGCAAACGGCGCGACGGCCTGCTCGTAGGATCTCGCTTCGGCCGACGAGCCGCTGCCGGATCCACGGGACGAGTCATTGGACTCGAAGAGCTGACACCCCGCGACGAGGATCATCCCACCCACCAACAAGCCGACTCGCCCGCTCATCCTCGACACGTGATCCTCCATGCGTGGGCGGATCCTACGAGCCGAGACCGCGAGTCTTCCCCAGGGAACCGGGAAGGCCACGGGCTACAGGCCACAGGCCACGGGATCGAACGCGGACGTCGAGGTCGCTTCGCAGCGGCGCCGAGGCCGCAGCATCGCTGCAAAGCGTGCAAGGCGCTCGCGGGCGGGCCTGTGGCCCGTGGCCCTGAGCCTGTGGCCTCGAAAAAGAAAGGGGCTCCGACTGGAGCCCCTCGTGACTTCGACCGAGCTCGCTTGTCGTCAGATCGGCAGGCGGCTCTTGGCGAACACCGGGCAGGCGCTGCTGCTGGTGCGCTGGAAGCAGGACTTAGCGACGTCGTCACGTTGTCCGATCTCGCCCGCCTCGTTGAGCAGGCGCGCGTAGGTCGCGAGGGCCTGCGCGTCGTGGAGGCGCTTGGACTTGTAGAGGCTCGCGAGCAGCTTGAGCGCGTCGTCGGACTTGCCCAGCTTGGCCAGACCCTCGGCGAGATACGCTTTGATATTGTAGTTGTACGGCAGTTTCTTCGTGACGACTCTCAGCTTCGCGACGGCCCACTTGATGCGCTTGACGCGTTGCGCGGCGAGCGCCGTGTCGCGCCAGTATTGCCCGTTGGTGAAGCCTTCGCCGCGGATGGTCGCGCCGGCCATCACACTGAGGGCGCGCAGCTTGAGATCGAAGCCACGGCGGTTGCGCCAGCCCTTGGGCGGCTTGGCCTTGGCGACATCGAGGCTCTCGACGCCGGGGAAGGCCTCGCGCGCGGCGTTGTAGGCGCTCTGGAACTGGCCGCTGCGCAGCAGCGACTCGGACTGGTAGACGTGACCCGATTTGGGGTGCCGCCAGCGGAAGCCGCAGGCGTTGGCTTTGGGCGCCGGCGCGAAGATCAGAGCCGCGAGGGCGAGGACGGCGATGCGGTCGAGAATCGAGAGGCGGGGAAAGCGTCGATGCTTCATGGGTCTACCCTCTTTGCCGGCTCTTTGTCGTGGTGACGTCTGAGTAGTACGGGTGTCACAACGCATTGCTTGCCGCTTAGGTCTAATCGGAGGCGCCAACACCACATTTTGGTGCGGGATCGTGCGACATGTCGCACGCGAGGGCGGGTCAAGCGTCGTGGGCACACGCGATCAGACAGCGCACGAGGCGGCAGGTTCCCCGCCTAGCGCGCGCAGACTCGGATCCAACCGTAGCCGGCGCGCTGGCAGCCGCGCAGCGCCGATGCGCTGGATCCACTGGCGGCGAGCGTGCGGTAGAGCGCGAGCTGGCGCGGCGAGAGCAAGCCCTGCGGCAGCCGGCCCACGGGCAGCGCCGCGTTGAGGCGCGTGGCCTGCTCGGCGGTGAGCGGCACGGCGCGCCAGCGCGAGTGGATCAGCTGGTATTTGTCGTCCTTCGGCGAGACACGCATGCGCCGCGCCGTGAGCGAGACCGCCGAGCCGGCGACCGCGCGGCCCGCGGCGAGCTGCGCCGCGTCGTGGGCGTAGACGCGGCTCGCCACGCCGAGCGCGCGCGCGCGCTTGACCAACTCGCCGTAGCTCAGCTTGCGCGGATCGAAACGCACCTCGACGACCTCTCGGCCATCGAGAAAGCCGGGGCGCGTCTCGAGCACGCCGGGAATAGCGCCGAGGCGCACCTCGCCCGTCCAGAAGCAGTGCATCGCGAAGGTCGCGCGCTCGGCGCGTCGTGGCGAGGCGAGCGCGGCGAGGTAGCCCGGCACCTTGCGCCCCGCCTTGCGCAGCCCCTGCACCATCGCGCGCGCGAAGCTGCGCACGGTATAGGTCGACGCGTAGCGCGTGGCCAGCGCGCGGCGCTGGTGGTCGATGATGCGCACCACCGGGTTGTTCCAGGTGGGCTCGCCGAACGCGTTGAGCACGCGGCGGTCGACGCCGCCCTTGTTGTTGTAGACGAGCAAGGGCACGAACAACGTCTCGGCGGCTTCGACGATCAGCGGATGAGACAGCACGGTGCGGCCAAATCCGCGCACGGTGCTGCAGCCGGGCACCTCGTCGAAGAGCACCAGCACCGGCTTGCCGCTCTTCTTCGAGGCCGCCAGGGCGCTGGGCAGGCCGCGGCGCCAGCGCACCCCCCCGAGCTCGATGGGCTGCTTGGGGCGCTTGCCGCGCAGCGCCACCTTGCCCGGCGCCGCCTGCGCGTCGGCGGGCGCGCGCCCCGTCGCGAGCATCGCGCCGCCACAGCCAACGGCGATGACGAGCAACAGGACGGCGATGCGGGCGGCGAGCGGCTTTCGGATCGTGTGCTTCATACCCGCACTATACGAGCGCGCAGCGCCGCGCGGTTACATGGCCGCGCTTGGTCTCGCTTGGCCGCAGTAGCCAGCGCTGGAGACAACCAACCCCGCTTCTGCCCACGTAATAACAGCGGCTTGCGCGCGTTTGCGGTTGGCACCCGCGCTGCACTCGAGGGGGTACGTGAAGACGACTCGCCTCGACCGCCCCCACCTCCCGCTCGCGCTGGCGCTGCTGCTGTGCGCCTGCGGCGGCGAGCTCGATGGAGACGTCTTCGGCGCGCGCGGCGCCGCGCTGGTCAACGGACAGATCACCAGCGCTCACCCAGCCGTCGGGCTGCTGCACCTCGACGGCGCGCTCTGCACGGCCACGCTGGTCGGCAGCCGCACGGTGCTCACCGCCGCGCACTGCATCGAGCCGGGCCCGATCACCTTCGAGGTCGGCGGCAGCACCCACTCGGCCCTCAGCGCGGTGAAACACCCGGGCTTCGCCGACGTGAGCGGCAAGCTGGTCAACGACGTCGCCATCGTGCGCCTCGCCTCGACGCCGAGCGTCCTGCCCATCGCCATCTCGAGCCGCGCCGCGTACTCCGGCCTCGGCCTGACGCTGGTCGGCTTCGGCCGCACGCACGAAAACGTCGAGGACGCCGGCATCAAGCGCGTCGGGCAGCGCACCATCAGCGCGGTCAACGCCGGCGAGCTCGAGTTCGTCGGCGCCGCCAACGGCACGCCCAACATCTGCTCGGGCGATTCGGGCGGCCCCAGCTTCGCGCCGCTCGGCGGCGGCGGCGCCCTCGTCCAAGTCGGCGTGCACTCCTACGGCAGCACCGAGCACTGCGGCGACGCCGAGTTCGACATGCGCGTCGACGTGCACCTCGGGTGGCTGCAGTCGGTAGCCGGCGGCGATCTGCGCGTCGACAACGGCAGCGGCAGCACGCCGCCCCCGCAGACGCAGCCGCAGCCGGGCGGCACCGACTCCACGCCCCCCGTGGTCTCGTTCATCTCGCCGCAGAACGGCCAGAACGTCGCCAGCGTCACCAGCGTGCAGGTCGCGGCGAGCGACGACCGCGGCGTGCTGCGCGCCGTGCAGCTGATGGTCAACGGCCAGGTGGTTGGCAGCGACGACGCGGCACCCTACGAGTTTCAGGTCACGCTGCCCAGCGGCAGCGTCGTGCTCACCGCGCTGGCGCTCGACCTCGCCGGCAACCAGTCGACGCGCAGCGTGACGGTCACCGTCGGGGGATCGCCGCAGCAGCCGCAGCAGCCCAATCCGTACCCTCAGCAGCCGCAAGCGCCGCAGCCGACGGCGCCCACGGCGCAGCAGCCGGGCTGCTCGATGTCGGGCGCGCCGGGCGCGAGCCCGCTGCTGCTGCCGCTGCTACTGGTGGGATTGCTCGCGATGACGCGTCGCCGCCGCCGCCGCTGCTGAGCTCGCGCCAAGCGCTGCTAGCCGCTGACGGCTGATCGCTGACGGCCGATCGCTGACGGCTGATCGCTGACGGCTGACCGCTGCCTACGGACGATTACGCGCGCGCGTCGCGCCCGCACTGGGCGCCGGCGTCTGGGCTGAAGCCGAGCGCCGCTCCTGCTGGATGCGCTTGACGATGGCGCCGAAGCGCGCCGCCGCCACCAGTCGGTCGAGGGGCGTCTTGAAGCTGCGCACGTAGCGGCGGTGCAGCGAGAGCGCCGCCGCCATGTGCCCGAGGCGCGCCTCGCACTCGGCCATGTCGAACAGCACGTCGGCTAGTCCCTCGCGGCGATAGACCGCGCGGAAGCCCTTGACCGCCTCTTCGATCTGCCCGAAGCGCACCTGCTGCTTGGCCTGCAGATAGAGCTGCCGCACGTCGTCGCGCTGCAGCTTGATCGCCGTCGTGTCGAGCTTGATCAGGACCTTGCTGGAGGTCTCGGCCTTCTTCTTTGCCGTCGTCGCCTCGGCGTGAGCCGTGGGCGCCAGCAGGGCGAGCGAGAGCGCGGACAGCGCCACGCTGCGAACGATGGTTCTGACGAGCATCACGGGGTCCTCCAGACAGTCCGGCGAGCGATCAATTCTTCGCAGTGCAAAGGTCGTGCTAGGTGCCGAGCTGTGTAGAACCCTACGACGATGTGGTTTTGCCGGATCGGAGCGGGGAGTAGCCCCCCAGTCGTGGGGGACAAGCGCCCCGATGTCACCGGGCTACGGTGTGGTGGGGGCGCTGCGGAGCGTATAGGATGCTGCGTCCGCTCCGATGCTGATCACCCTCGCCATCATCGCCGCCGTCGTCGCCGTGGCCGCCGCCGCGACGCCCACCGGCCGGCGACTGGCGCTCTACGCCGCCGTGGCCGCGCGCCGCATCGTGCTGCCGCTCGTGATGCGGCTCGACCCGCGCGAGCGCGGCGTGACCATGGCGCGCCCGATCCGCATGGCCTTCGAGGACCTCGGGCCCGCCTTCGTCAAGTTCGGCCAGATGATCGCCTCCACGCCCACGGCGTTTTCGCAGGAGGCCGTGCTCGAGTTCGCCAACTGCCTCGACGAGGTGCGGCCGATGTCGGTGCGTGCGGTCTGGCAGATCCTCTCCAGCGAGCTCGGCCGGCAGCCGGAAGAGATCTTCGACACCATCGACTCCACGCCGCTGGCTTCGGCGAGCATCGCGCAGGTTCACGCCGCGCGCCTCGAGGACGGCACCGAGGTGGTCGTCAAGGTGCAGCGCCCCGGCATCGACACCGCCGTCGAACGCGACCTCGGCCTGCTCAGCAAGCTCTGCGGCGTGGCTATGCGCCTCTCGGAGGACATGCGCCGCGCCAACCTCACGGCCGTGGTCGAGGACTTCCGCAAGACCATCCGCGAGGAGATGGACTTCAACCTGGAGGCCGACAACATCGAGGCCTTCAGCGAGATGCTCGCGCGCGAAGGCCTGACGCACATGGCGCGCGCGCCGCGCGTCTTCCGCGAGCTGACCACCCGCCGCGTGCTCACCATGGAGCGCTTCTACGGCGTACGCATCGACGACCAAAAAGGCGTGCGCGAGCGCGTCGCCGACCCATATCAGCTGATCCGCGACACCTCGGAGGTGTTCTGGACGTCGGTCTTCATGGGCGGCTTCTTTCACGGCGACATTCACGCCGGCAACATCATGGTCCTCGACGACGGCACCATCGGCTACATCGACTTCGGCATCTTCGGCCGCTTCACGCCGCACGACCGCGTCAACCTCGCCGACTGGGTGGCGGCGATGGTCTCCAACAACGCCGATCAGATGGCCAGGGTGCTGATCGCCATGGGCGCGTTCCCGCGCGACGTCGACTTCGAGCTCTTTCGCCGCGACGTCGCCGAGATCTTCATGCCGCTGCGCACCATCGCCCTCGAGGACACCGACACCATCGAGAACTTCTTTCCGCGCCTGCGCGCGATGGCCTCGCGCCACAACGCGCGCCTGCCGGCCACCTTCGTGCTGATCCTCAAGCAGCTGATGTATTTCGGCCGCTACGTGATGATGCACGCGCCCGGATTCAACGAAAACACCGACCCCAAGTCGCAGCAGATGTTCGTCAAGCTGATGATGAAGTTCAACGCGTGGCGCCTTGCTGAAGGCGGCGAGTCGATCGCGATCACGCCCGTCGGGCGCGACCACGCCGCCGCCGCGAGGGCGATCTAACGCGGGAAAATGGGCGCCCCCTGGCGCCCCCAACTAAGAACCGAACGGGTGCCGCGAGTTACGAAATCGCTGTTGTAAGGCGTGCCCTGCCTCGCTTAGTGTGCGCGCTCAATTTCGCTTCTGAAGGTCAGCGACTGGCGCGAAATGCCGACCGGTCGCCAGGGGCGAGTACGCCCGAATGCAAGCGGGCACAAGGAGATAGACATGGCGAAGCACGCACTGCTCTTGGGCTGGAATCGCGCGATCCCCGGTTACGCTGGCGCCGCCGGCGAGCTCTTCAACGCCTGGACGACCTACGTCACCAACCACGTCGAGAACGGCGTCATCGAGCGCTTCGTGCCCGTGATCTTCAACCACGGCCACCTCGGCGACCTCAACGGCTTCTTCCTGCTCGAGGGCGACCGCGAGAAGCTCGAGAACCTGCGCTGGACCGACGACTTCCAGAACCTCGCGATGCAGACCCTGCACGTCGTCGAGGGCTTCCGCATCATCCCGACGTGGGTCAACGAGGGCACGATGGAAGCGATGCAGCGCTGGGGCAAGTACATCAAGTAGCGCGCTGCTGCTAAGCCCAGAATGAAAGAAGCCCGCCACTCGGCGGGCTTTCTTTTTTGCTGCTGCCGCTATCAGCGCTCTCTAGGCGTCTTCCGCCGCGAGTTGCGCTATCGTCTGCGCCATCCCGAGAAGCGAAGACGAGGAGCGAAGGGTCCTATGAGCGACGGCGAGCGACTCACCACCAAAGAGATCGTCGATCTCTGCAAGCGCCACACGATGTACACCTGGGCTGCCGGCGACACGGTCTCGCCGATGCCCATCGAGCGCGCTGAAGGCATCTACCTCTACACCACCGACGGCAAACGCGTCATCGACTTCAACAGTCAACTGATGAGCGTCAACATCGGCCACGGTCACCCGCGCGTGCGCGAGGCGATCAAGCGCCAGGTCGACGAGCTCTGCTACGTCTGGCCCGGCACGGCCACCGCCGTGCGCGCGCGCGTGGCGCGCCGTCTTGCCGAGATGACGCCGGGCGACATCAACACCTTCTTCTTCACGCTCGGCGGCGCCGAGGCCAACGAAAACGCCATCCGCGCCGCACGCCTGTACACCGGCCGACATAAGATCATCAGCCGCTATCGCAGCTACCACGGCGCCACCAACGCCACCATGCAGCTGACCGGCGACCCGCGCCGCTGGGCCAACGAGCCCGGCATGCCCGGCGTGATCCGCGTGATGGACCCCACGCCCTACGACTACTCCTTCGGCGAGAGCGACGAGGAGCGCACGCGCAACAACCTGCGGTACCTCGAAGAGGTCGTGATGTACGAGGGGCCGCAGACCATCGCGGCCATGTTCATCGAGTCGGTCACCGGCACCAACGGCATCCTCGCGCCGCCGCGCGGCTATCTCGAAGGGCTGCGCGAGCTGACCAAACGCCACGGCATCCTGCTCGTCACCGACGAGGTGATGTGCGGCTTCGGACGCACCGGCAAGATGTTCGGCTTCGAGCACGGCGGCATCGTCCCCGACATCGTCACGATGGCAAAGGGCCTGACCAGCTCGTACATCCCGCTTGGCGCCATGGGCGTGAGCGATCCCATCGCGCAGCACTTCCGCGAGAACGTGTTCTGGGGCGGGCTGACCTACAACTCGCACGCGCTGGCGCTCGGCACCGCCGAAGCCGTGCTCGACGTGCTGATCGACGAGGGCATGGTCGAAAACGCCGCCAAGCTCGAGTCGGTGATGCGCGCCGAGATGGACCGTCTCACCGAGAAGCACCCCAGCGTACGCGGCGGGCGCTGCATCGGGCTGTTCGGCATGATCGACCTGCAGAAGAACAGCCGTGGCGAGCCGATGGCGCCCTACAACGGCACCAGCGAGGCGATGAAGGCGCTCGGCAAGGCCTTCGCAGAGAAGGGCCTCTTCACGTTCGTGCGCTGGGGCAGCTTCATGTGCAACCCGCCGCTGTGCATCGACGAGACGCAGCTGCGCGAGGCGTTCGCCATCGTCGACGAGTGCCTCGACGTCACCGACGGCTACTTCGAAGGCTGAGCCCCCAAGCGACGCTATACTCTTTGCTCATGCGCCTAGGACCTGTTGCTGCCATCGCCGCTTCTGGCGTGCTGCTGCTCGCGGCCGCGCTGGCGGGCTGTCCCGGCGGCGCCGAGGGTGGCGGCTGCGAGGGCTGCCAAGGTTGCTGCGCTGGCGGCCAGTGCCAGGCCGGCACGGCGGCGACATCGTGCGGGCTCGGCGGCGTGACGTGCTCGGTGTGCCCTGCCGGTCAGGCGTGTCAGGCTGGCGTGTGCAGCGGCGGCAGCGGCACCTGCCCCACCGGCTGCACGCTCAACGGCCAGTGCCTGCCGGGCACGCAGCCGAGCGCGTGCGGACCGCCGGGCGGCGCCTGTCAGATCTGCTCGGCCGGCGCGCAGTGTCTCAACGGCAGCTGCGGCACGCCCACCTGCCAAGGCTGCGCCGGCGGCTGCTGCCAGGGCGCCACCTGCCTGCCCGGCAACATCGATAGCGCGTGCGGCGGCGGCGGCGCGCCGTGCGCCAACTGCAGCGCATCGGCGCTGACCTGCGACGCCAACACGCGCGTGTGCAAGAGCGGCGGCGGCGGCTGCGCAACCTGCACCACCGGCTGCTGCGACGCGACGCAGACCTGCCAGCCTGGAAACGCCGATAGCGCCTGCGGCCTCGGCGGCTCGCCGTGTGTCGACTGCACCATCTCGCAGCAGCGCTGCGACGTGAGCGCCGGCAAGTGCGCGGGCTGTCCCAACTGCACGCAGGGCTGCTGCGATCGCCAGACCAACGCCTGCGCGCCGGGCAACACCGAGCAGGCCTGCGGCGCTGGCGGCGCCGCCTGTGAAAACTGCGCTGCACGCGGCATGAAGTGCGAAAACGCCAAGTGCGTGCCGCTCTGCGACTGCTCCGGCCAACCCAACGGCTGCTGCTTCGGCTCGTTCTGCGTGCAGGGCACCGCCGACACGGCCTGCGGCGGCGGCGGCATGAAGTGCACCGACTGCGCCCAGCACACCGCCAAGTGCGACGCCAACTCGCGCCTCTGTACGGGCGGCTGTCCCAACTGTCTGTTCGGCTGCTGCGACGTGCTGACCAAGAAGTGCGAGCCTGGAAGCAGCGCCTTCGCTTGCGGCAAGGACGGCGCGTTCTGCCAGAACTGCCAGCAGCACAACCTCAAGTGCGATCAGATCTCGAAGACCTGCGGGCAGTAACGGCGCGCCGATGAAGGTCGTGCACGACGCAGCGCTCGCGCCGCGCACGAGCCTCGGCGTGGGCGGCAGCGCGCGCCGGCTGGTGCTGCTCGAGACCCTCGACGAAGCCGAGCACGAGCTCGCGCGCATCGACGAGCCGTTCTATCTGCTCGGCGGCGGCAGCAACGTCGTGATCGCCGACGAGGGGCTTTTCGAGACGGTGCTCTCGCTGCAGGCGCGCGGCCTCGCTTTTCGCGAGCTCGGCGGCGACGCCACGCGCGGCGAGGTGGAGCTGACGGCGGCTGCCGGCGAGCCGTGGGACGCGCTCGTCGCCGCCTGCGTCGAGCGCGGGCTTGGCGGCCTCGAGTGTCTGTCCGGCATCCCTGGCTTGGTCGGCGCCACGCCGATCCAGAACGTGGGCGCCTATGGGCAGGAGGTCGCCGATTGCGTCAGCGGCGTGCGCATCTTCGACCTGCGCGCGCGCGAGGTGCGCGAGCTCGCGCGCGCCGAGTGCCGCTTCGCCTACCGCGACAGCGACTTCAAGAGCGGCACGCTGCGCGGGCGTGCGGTGGTGTTGGCCGTGCGCTACCGGCTGCGGCGTGGCGCGCCGGCGGCGCCGCGCTACGGCGAGCTTTCGCGCGCGCTCGAACGCGACGTGGGCGCCGCGGCGAGCGACGGCGACAAGCTGCGCGCTACGCGCCAGACCGTGCTCGCGCTTCGTGCGGCCAAAGGCATGCTCATCGCCGACGACGCGCGCGCGCGCGACGGCGACAGCCGCAGCGCGGGCTCGTTCTTTCTTAACCCCGTCGTCAGCTGCGCCGAGGCCGACGCGGTGCAGGCGCGCGCGCGGGCGCTCGGCGCGCTCGGCGCCGACGAGGCGATGCCGCGCTTCGGCGCCGGGCGCGACGGTCACGACAAGCTCGCCGCCGCCTGGCTGATCGAGCGCGCTGGCTTTCACAAGGGCTACGGCGAGGGCGCGGTGGGCCTCTCGAGCAAGCACACCCTCGCGCTGATCAACCGCGGGGGCGCGCGCGGCGCCGACGTGGTGGCGCTGGCCCTCGAGATCCAGCGCGGCGTCGAGCAGCGGCTCGGCGTGAGACTGCACCCCGAGCCTCAGCTTCTCGGCTTCGCGCCGGACAACGGCCTCGCCGCTCCGGCGACGCCGATGCTGCCCGGGTCGTGAAGGCTACATACAGAAGCTGAACCAGCTGGTGCTGTAACTGCAGGACGTGCCCGCTGCACAGCTGGGCAGCCACGGCGCGCGGCCACACAGCGACACGCAGCGCCCGAAGCAGATCCCGCTCTGGCACTCGCCGACGCCGCTGCAGGGCTCACCCAGCGCTTTGCGCCCGGGCGGCGTCATGATCAGCAGATTCTCTTCGCGGCTGCCGTCACTGCACGCGCCGAGCGCATCGATCGCCGACGAGCGCGTGCAGACCATGCCTGGGCAGTCCGCGTCGGTCTTGCAGGCTTTGGAGCAGCGCCCGCTCTGGTTCTCGCGCACGGCGCAGTAAGGCGTGCTGCAATGGCTGCCGTCGGTGCACGGCGACCCGAGGCCGAGCTTCTGTGCTGGTGGCGGCTGCGACGTCGCGGGCGGGTCCGGCGTCGGCGCGGACGGCGTCGACGAGGGCGGCTCGCCGGGCAGCGGCTCCGGCGCGCTGCCGCTGAGGTTGATGTCGTCGTCGGCCGCGTCGCGAATCCAGCTCAGGTAATAGTCCACGCGGCAGTAGACGCTGTCGGTGTAGCAGCTCGCGTCCGCGCTGCCCGAGACCACGCCCACGACGTACTCTTTGCCGTCGAAGCTGGCGAACGCGGGGCCACCCGAGTCGCCGAAGCAGGTCAACCCAGCCGACGGATCGAGCAGCCTGAAGCGGCGTCCGGTGACCTCGTTGACCGTCGCCACCGCGCCGCGGCGCGTGTCGCTGTCGTCCTTGTCGGGCGCAGTCCGGCCGTAGCCGACGAGCACCAGCGAGAGGCCGACCTGCGGCGCGTGCAGCGAGAGCGCCGCCGCCGGTACGGGCGGCGCGCTGGCGAGCTTGACCACGGCCACGTCGTCGATAGCCGCCGGGGTGCCGGCCTTGTATGTCGGATACGGCGTCTTCGTCGCCACCGCGTAGCGCACGCCGCCGAGCTCGACCGCGTAGTCGCTGGCGCTGCCGTCGACGACGCAATGCGCCGCGCTCAACATGGTGCGCTTGCCGACGAGCGTCAGCGTGCACCAGAACTGGCCTTGGTAGAGCAGCTTGCCCACGGTGCGGCGCCCGCTGTAGAGCACGGCGTTGGAGAGCGTCGGCGCGCGCTCCGAGCCGCTCTTGCTCGACGGCACGCAGCTGTCGAGCACCAGCAGTGCGAGCACCAAGGCGTACGGAATCGCGCGGCCACCACACGTGCGCATTCTTCTGCTCCTCACCCGGCGCGCGCGCGCAGCCAGAGAGCAAACACCACGCCATCGTCACAGGCCTAACGGTGTCAGGACGTTGCGCGCGGACGCGTGGGGGGGAAATACCCAGGTGAGCAACCGTTGGTGGGCCTCCAGAACCACGCATTTCGCGTAAGCCACGATACGTATTTTCGATTGACGTCCACAGCGCACCGCGAGATTGTCCGCGCCTCAACAACACGTGGAGGAGTTTGTGATGGTCATCGTAATCGCTCAGTTCCCCGCCAAGCCCGAGGAGGGCAACAAGCTGTTCGAGGCGTTTCAGCAGGCGCTGCCCGACACGCGCCGCTTCGACGGGTGTCTCGGGATGGAGTTCGCGCGCGAGCTCGACAAGCCGCACAACTTCCTGCTCATCGAGCGCTGGGAGTCCAAAGAGAAGTACGACAAGTACCTCAACTGGCGCATCGAGACCGGCCTGTTGGAGGCGCTCGGCCCTTTGATGACCGGTCAGCCCGTCATCAGCTACTGGATCCCGGGCGGCGCGTAGCTCGAGACTGGCGGCCGTGGCGACCCATCATCTACCCTGATCGCCATGTCCGCCGACCTGATGGAGGCCAAGCCGGCCAACTCGCGACGCTGGATCTGGATCGTGCTCGGCGTCGTGGTCCTCGCCGGCATCGCCGTGCTGCTGTGGGTGCTGCTCAGCAAGGAGCCGCCGCCCGCGCCGCCTGAAGACGCTGGCCAGCCCGACGCGGCGCGCGCCGACGCCTCGCCCGACGCACACGACGCCGCGCCCGCCGACGTCGCCGCCGAAGCCCCCCCGAAGAAGGCGCACACCTACCGCGGCCACCGCCTCGTCACGTCGGCCGAGCTGCGCCGGCTGCTGCGCCGGCACGCCGGTGTGATCCGCTACTGCTACCGACGCGCGTCGCGCCGACTGTCGTCGAGCGCACCGCGCCGCGCCAACGTCGTGGTCGACCTCGCGGGCGGCGGCCGCATCCGCAGCGTGCGCGTCAGCGCGTCCGGCAACGCCGCGCTCGCCGCCTGCGTGCGCCGCGCCGTGCTCGGCTTCCGCTTCCCACGCGCGGCCAAACAGCAGTTCGTTCGCTTCCCCGTTGTCGTGCCTCGCTAACCCCAACGCGTTAGTATGCGCGCAGGCAACGAATCAGGAGGCCCCATGACCCGCTCGTCGATCCGACTCGTGGTCGCACTGGCGCTGCTCGCCAGCAGCGCGCCGGCCGAAGCCAAGCGCAAAGGCGGCGGCGCCATCCCGCGCGCCATGCTACGCAAGGTCTACTTCTCCAAGCCGCCGATCAAGAACGCCGAGCTGTCGCGCTTGGTCTCGCGCTTCAAGGGCGCCAAGGCGCACGCCTCGCTGGTGCGCGACGCGCGCAAGGAGTGGAAGGTCAACATGGTGGCCTTCTTCCGCAAGAAGAGCTTCCCCGGTCCGATCACGATCTGGGTCTACGACAAGGCCGACAAGGCGTCGATCAAGGCCAAAGAGCCCGTACACGTCATCTCGGTCAACGCATCGCCCACGCGCGCCTTCGTGCACGAGCTGTTTCTCGACGCCAACGTCGGCTTCAACAAAAACCACACCTACCTGGTGCAGGTGGGGCAGCTGATCAAACGCCGCGCGCGCATCTACGCCAGCGGCGAGCTCGAGCTGAAGAAGTAGCAGCGGCGCTCGTTCGCCGTCGCTAGCGCTTGCCGCGCCGTCCTAGCGCGTCGTAGGTGGCGTACTTGTAGACGTCGCTGAGCGTCGGGTAGTTGAAACACGAGTTGATGAACAGGTCGGCGCCCTGCCCGGTCATCATCGCCATCAGCCCGATGTGCACCAGCTCGGTCGCGAGCTCGCCGACGATGTGCACGCCAATGAGGCGCATGTCGCCGGCGTTGAACACCAGCTTGAGGAAGCCGGTGTAGTCGCCGACGATCAACCCGCGCGGGTTTTCGCCGTAGCTCGCGCGCCCGACGACGATGTCGGCGCCTTTGGCGCGCAGGTCCTCTTCAGCGCCGCCCGCCATCGAGACCTCTGGGATGGTGTAGATGCCGAACGGCAGGATCGGCGCCATCTCCGTCTTGTACTTGAGGTCGAAGGCGTGAACCATCGCCAGGCGCGCCTGCTCCATCGACGTCGAAGCCAGCGCGGGAAAGCCGATCACGTCGCCTGCGGCGTAGATGTTGGGCACGGCGGTGCGGTAGTTGTCGTCGACCTCGATCAGCCCGCGCTTGCCCGGCGTGATGCCCGCTGCCTCGAGCCCGAGCTTCTCCGTGTTGCTGGTGCGCCCGGCGGCGACGAGCACCGCGTCCGCGTCGATGGTGGCGCCGCTGGCGAGCGCCACGTGCACCCAGTCGCTGTCCTTGGTGCGACATTCGTTGACCATCGTCTCGAAGTGAAACCGGATCCCGAGCGCCTCCATGCGCTCGTGCAGGCGCTTGGAGACCTCCCAATCGAGAAACGGCAGCAGCTCGTCACGCCCGTCGACGACGTGCACCTCGACGCCGAGCGCGGCGAAGATGCACGCGTACTCGCT
>JAGQIK010000410.1 GCA_020431405.1 Myxococcales bacterium | reverse complement strand
TCCAGCCGAAGGTGCTGCGGCAGACCGCGGCGTTGTCCGTCTTCTCCATCACCGCATAGTCGAACGACTCGGCGTCGATGGCGGCGAAGGCGTCGGCACGCAGGCGCGAAGCGCCCGCGGGGTCGCGCGTGTCGAGCTCGCGCAGCACCTCGTCGAGCGTCGCCATCAGCGGCACCATGCGCCGCGGCGCGCCCGTCGCGCGCTCGACCAGCGCCGCGATCTCGGCGCGCACGCGCTCGCTGTCGAGGTCGAGCTCGAGCAGCACGCCGTCCATGTCGAGGATCACCAGGCGCGGCGGCGACACGCGAGGTCCCTGTGAGCTAGTCGGCGAAGCCACGGGCGCGCGCCTCGTCGGGCCGCAACAGCACCGGCCCGCAGTCGAGGGTCCGTATCCAGTAGGTGTCGGGCGCGATGGGGTCTTCGATCGGCGCGCCCTCGGGCAGCGCGCCGCCCAGACAGAGCGCGACGAGCAGCGCGGGGAAGTTGAAGCCGGCCTCGCTGTAGAAGTGGATCGTCGTACCGAAGCGCCCGCCGTTGACCTCGGTGACACGGGGCTGCCCTTCGGCGTCGCCCTTGAGGTCGACAAAGAACGCGCCGTGCGGCGGGGCCTCTTCGCACACCGCGCGCACCGCCGCGTCGCCGACGGCGCGCAGCCGCGGGTCGCGTACGGTGCGGCTTACCGCCGGCGCGCCGGTGATGCCGCTCGGGCTGACGTGAGGGATCACGTATTCGAGCCGCTCGCGCGACTGGCAGGCCACCAGCTGGCCCTCGAAGTAGAGCCCCAACCACGTCAGGTTTTGTCCCGGCAGAAACTCGCTGGCGATAAAGCCGCCCCAGCCGCGGAAGTGCTCGACCCACGCCGCGGCTACGGCGGCGTCGCGACAGGGCAGCGACGCGACGCCCACGCCGATGCCCGGCACGCCGGCGCCGCGCACCCACACCGGCGCGGCGCCATCGCGCGACAGCTCGCTGAAGACGGCGTCGAGCGCGGCGCGGTCGGCGAGCAGCTCGGTGCGAGGCGCGGGTACGCCGGCGGCGACGAAGCGCTGGTAGCTCTTCCACTTGCTCTGGCAGCGCTCGACGACATCGAGCGGCGGCAGGCAGCGCGCGACCTCGAGCGCGTCGAGCGCCTCGCCGAGCTCGAGCAGCGCGCGCACCTCCACCGGATGTGTCGGCAGCAGCATGTCTACCGACTCGCGCTGGCAGATGTCGCGCAGGGCCGCGAAGTAGGCCTCTCGCTCGCGCGCCGGCGGGATCTCCTCGATCACGTCGGTGAGCGCGAGACACAGGTGGTAGCGGTTGCAGTCGGTGCCGACGAGGCGTGGCGCGTCGTCGAGCATGCGCAGCGAACGGGTGACATTGACGCCGATAGGGCCGCCAGCGCCGGTGATCAGAACGGTGGGACGCGCGGCGCTCACGGGGACTCGAGGGTGCGCGCGTAGGCGCCAACGTAGGCGTTGTCTCGACGGAAGGCGTCGGCCACTTCACCGAGCTTTTGACGGGGCAGGTCTCGCGTCGCGGCGAGCGCCTGCTCGAAGAACGTGCGCACGCCGCTTTCGGGGCGACGCAGCGCGCGCGCCTGCTGCTCGTCGCGCAGGACCTCCTTGGCGTGCTGGTAGCCGTCGAAGTCGGAAGTGTTGAGGTAGATGTGCACGGGGTGGAAGTTGAGGACCTTGAGCTCGGCACGCTCGAGCGCCAGCACCGCGCGCGCGCTGGCGGCGCCATCGAAGGCGCCGTCAAAGAACACCGCGTGTACGTCGTCCTCCCAGAAGATCGGCAGCCGCACCAGGCCGCTCCAGTCGTAGTGCGGGT
>JAGQIK010000409.1 GCA_020431405.1 Myxococcales bacterium | reverse complement strand
GTTCGGCGCGCGCGGTGGCGCGACGCTAGGCGGCGGGCGCGTGGGCGCGCAGGCCGCAGCGAAGGCCGCCAGCGCGAGCGCGATCACGACTTTGGGTACGTACGGTCCCATGGACCGGTTGTGCTAGCGCAGATCGCCTGCCAAGACAAACGCCACTTCGGCTGGCCCGAGCGCCAGCTTCACGCCGCCCTTGGCCTCGCTGTAGCTGATCTCGCCGCTGTCGCCGTCGATGCGCGCGACGCTGGTGGCCTTGCCGACGCCGAAGAGGGGCTCGAGCTCGGGCAGCGCGACGCTCTGCTCGGCGTCCCAGTCCTTGTTGACCACGACGAGCACCGGTGCGCCCGCCTCGCTGCGCTTGAGCAGCTGCGTGGTGGGGCTGCCGAGGTCGGTGACCACGCGCCAGCTGCCTTCGGCGGCGAGCGTCGGCTGCGCCAGCTTGAGGCGGTTGACCGCGCCGATGTAGGCGCTGATGTCGCAGCCGGTGTCACACCACTCGTCGGGCGTGCTGGTGACCACGTCGAGCTTCTTTTCGAGGCAGCGCTCGTAGCCGATGGGCATCATCAGCCCTTGCGAGAAGGCGGCGGCGAAGGCGTAGCGCTGCCGTTGCACCTGCATGCGCTGGCCGCACTCGCGGTAGAGGCGCTCGGTGTCGTGCGACTCGGGAAAGGCGATCGATGGCGCGATCTCGCGAAACTCGCTGTGCTGCTCGAGCGCCCAGGTCTCGTCAAAGGCCCACCACTTGGAGCTGTTGAACAGAAAGTTGAAGCCGCAGTCGCTCAGCGCGCGCACCTCGGCGAGCCGACAGCCGAGCGTCTCGGCGCAGAACAGCACGTCGGCGTTCTTGGCGTGCGCCGCGCCGATGAGCTGCTGCCACAGGCGCGCGGGCACCTTGTAGGCGGCGTCGCAGCGAAAGCCGTCGAAGCCGAGGTCGAGGTAGTACTGCACCATCGCCGTCCAGTAGGCCCACAGCGCGGCGCGGTCCTGCGAGCCGGCGTTGTCGACCTCGGCGAGATCGCCCCACACCGTGACCTTGCGCGCGTCGGCGGGGTCGATCGCCGAGGGCGAGACGACGTAGCCGTCGCGGTCGCGGCGAAACCAGCTCGGGTGCGACTTGATCAGCGGCGAGTCCTTCGAGGTGTGGTTGACCACCAGGTCGAGCATCACCTTGAGCCCGGCGTCGTGCAGCGTGTCGATGGCGCGGCGCAGCGCCTCCATCTCGTCGCCGCCGGCGCTCGGCGCGAAGGCCGGGTTGAGCCGGTAGAAGTCCTTGATCGCGTAGAGGCTGCCCGAAAAGCCCGGGTACTGGATCGGGTTGAGGAAGATCCAGTTGAACGACATCTCCCGCACGCGCTGCGCGTGGGCGGGCCAGTTGTCGATCGAGCCGGCGAGTCGAGGGAAGAGGTTGTATACGAGCGGCGTCTTGTTGGCGGCCGCCGAGGCGCTGAGTTCGGGCATGGGGCGCGAGCATACGGCGCAGCTGTCAGCGGGCGCAACGGCGCAGAATGACCACGTGATCCGGCGCCTTGGGATCGTGTTGCGCCGTGCCCTCCGCCATCCGTTGGCATTTGATCCCACCGGCCTGGGCGACTAGTGTCATGCGCCATGACGCATAGACCCACCATCGCGCTGCGCGTTGGCGACCACACCCTCTCGGTCCTTCACGGCACGCCCATCGGCGACGTGTTCCGCGACCAGCTCGAGCTCGACCAACCGCCGATGGCGGCGATCCTGCACCAGCGCTGCGTGGGCCTGCACACGCCGGTCTGCGCCGACGGCCAGGCCGCCCCGGTGAGCTACAGCCACCGCAACGGCGTGCTGGTCTACCGGCGCACCGCGACGATGATGCTGCGCGAGGCCGTGCGGCGCTGCTTCGGCAAGCGCGTGCGCGTGACCATCGGCCAGGCGCTCGGCAACGGCTATTTCTACGCGATCCACACGCCCGAGATGTTCACCGCCGAGCAGCTGGCGGACGTCGAGCGCGAGATGCGCAGCATCGTCGACGAGGACCTGCCGCTGTCGGTGGAGGAGGTCACCTACGAGGAGGCGCGCGACTTCTTCGAGGCCTACGGCGACGACAACAAGCTGCGCCTGCTGCGCCACGCCTGGGCGCGTACGCTCAAGATCGTGCGCCTCGGCGAGACTTGGGACATCTACCACATGGCCGTCGCGCCGAGCACGTCACACGTCTCGCGCTTCGAGCTGGTCTACGACGAGCGGCGCCCGCACGAGCCGGCGGGGCTGATCTTGCGCTTCCCGCCGCGCGGCGTCGATCGCCCCATCGAGCCTTACGCGGACTCGCCCAAGCTCGTGCAGACCTACCTGGAGACGGCGGACTGGCTCAAGATCCTCGGCGTCGAGACGGCCGGCCAGCTCAACGAGCTGACCGCGCGCGGCGACGCGCACGAGCTGATCCGCATCAACGAGGGGCTGCACGAAAAGAAGATCGCGCAGATCGCCGACCAGATCTGCTCGGCCAACGACAACGGCAAGATCCGGCTCGTCTGCATCGCCGGCCCGTCGAGCTCGGGCAAGACGACGCTCTCCAAGCGCCTGAGCCTGCAGCTGCGCGTCAACGGCGTGCGCCCGGTGGCGCTCTCGACGGACAACTTCTACGTCGATCGCGTCGCCACGCCCCTCGACGAAGACGGCAACTATGACTTCGAGGCCATCGAGGCCATCGATCTGCCGTTCTTCAACGAGGTGCTGGCGGCGCTGCTGCGCGGCGAGGAAGTGCACACGCCGCGCTTCGACTTCCACACCGGCACGCGCAAGCCGCGCGACAAGTGGCCGACCATGCGCCTCGAGGAAGAGCAGGTGCTCGTCGTCGAGGGCATCCACGGCCTCAACCCGCGGCTGACCGAGTCGGTGCCCGAAGAGCAGAAGTTCCGCATCTACATCAGCGCGCTGACGCAGCTTTGTGTCGACGACCACAACCGCATCTTCACCAGCGACGCGCGCTTTATCCGCCGCATCGTGCGCGACCGGCTGTTTCGCGGCTACAGCGCGGCCCAGACCATCGACACCTGGCCGCGCGTTCGCCGCGGCGAGCAGCGCAACATCTTCCCCTACCAAGAGGAGGCGGACGTGATGTTCAACTCGGCGCTGATCTACGAGCAGGCGGTGCTGCGCCTGTACGCCGAGCGCTTCCTGCTCGAGGTGCCGCACGAGCACCCCAGCTACGTCGACGCCTACCGGCTGCTGCGCTTCATCGAGAACTTCGTGCCGGCCTACGACGAGCGCATCCCCGAGACGTCGATCCTGCGCGAGTTCATCGGCGGCTCGTACTTCAAGTACTAGCGCGCGGTCAGCTGTCAGCGGTCAGCGGTCAGCGGTCAGCCGTGCGCATTGGCCACGGGCTCAGGGCCACGGGCCACAGGATCGTGCGCCAGCGCTCGCGGTCGCTTCGCAGCAACGTTGGTGATACCCGCACGGGTCGCCCGCGAACCGGGCGCTGCGGCGAAGCCTGCAAGCACGCACGCCCACGACCTGTGGCCCGTGGCCTGTGGCCCGTGGCCATTTGGCGGGCACGCGCAAGCTGGAGGCTGAACGCTGAGCGCTGAGCGCTAAGCGCCAACATCGGCGCTCCCGCCTCCGATCGGAGCAGAAGCCGCGCCTCCGAGGTGCGCACAACCACGCGCTGAGGACGTTTTTGCGCTGTCGCGCGCTGGCACGTCCGGTGTATGAGCCGCTGTATGCCCTTGCTCGGGGAGCTCGCTGCGCTGGGCGCGGCGCTTGTCTGGTCCTCGTCGATCTCCGGCTTCGCACAGTTCGGCAAGCGACACAGCGCGCTCGCCCTGACGACGCTCAAGGGCTGCGTCGCGGTGCTGTTTCTGATCGCCGCCTGGGCGGCGTCGGGCGCGGCGGCGCCGAGCGCACAGAGCGCCGGGCTGCTCGTGCTGTCGGGTCTGCTCGGCGTGGCGGTGGGTGAGCCGACCTTCTTTCTGGCGCTGCAGCGGCTCGGCCCCGAGCTGCCGACGACGATGATGTGCCTCGTGCCGGTGCTGGTGGCAGGGCTCGGCGGGACGTTTCTCGGCGAGCGCGCCGGCGTGCTGCAGCTGGTAGGCATCGGCGTGGTCTGTCTGTCGGTGGCGGCGCTGCTGTGGCGGCGCCGGTCGCTGCCGGCGGGCACCGACGGCGCGGTGATCGCGTCACCGTTATATACGCCGGGTGCTGCGGCCGCGCGCCGCACGGGCATCGGCTACGCCCTGCTGAGCATCCTCGCCCAGGCCGCCGGCGCGCTGCTGGCGCGGCGCGGGCTGCGCGGCGTGCACATGTTCCCCGCCACGCTGCTGCGCATCGGGCCCGCGACGGCCGCGGTGGCCGCCGCGCTGCTGGTGGCGCAGCGGCTGCGTCCGCAGCGCGGCATGCTGGCGGCGATGAACCGCCCCGGCGAGCCGCCACCAGAGGCGCGCAGCGAGCGCGACGACTGGCAGCGCGCGCGCGTGCGCGCCGTGGGGCCGCTGCTCGTCTTTTCCTTCTTGGGCAGCTTCGTCGGCTATCTGCTCGAGGGCAGCGGCCTCAAGTACGCCAGCACCGTGGGCGCCGCTTCGGCGCTGACCTTCACCTATCCCGTCTTCACGGTGCTCGCCGCGGCGCTGCTCGGCCGCCGCCGCGTGGCCCGGCGCCAGCTCGCGCTCGCCGTGGTGGCCGTGGCGGGCGTCGCGCTGATCGTGGTCTGAGCACGAGGACCGACGCTAGCGAGGCTGCGCCGCGGGGAGCAGCACCGGCAGCGCCGGCGGCTCGCCAGTTTTGAGCCTGCTCGTCTCGAAGCGCGCGCTGATGGCGCGGCGCGCGGCCGCGGCGAGCGTCTTGACGTCGGCGGCTTTGCTGCAGGGCGCATCGCGGCCGAGCGCGTCGAGGG
>JAGQIK010000047.1 GCA_020431405.1 Myxococcales bacterium | reverse complement strand
CGCGACGACGGTGCGCTGCGTTCCGCGCGCCTGCTCGCGCGAGCGCTGCCGCCGGGGCGCCTCTTCGTGCGTCCCGGCGGCCACGACTGGGACGTGTGGCTGCCGCTGTTTCGCGATCTGCTGGCAGCGGGCTTTCTGCAGCGCGACTGCGGTGTGTCCGGCGTTAGAGGCGCCGCTAGATCAGCTGGCCGCCGGAGGCTTCGATACGCTGGCCGTTGATCCAGCCCGACTCGTCGGAGAGCAGCAGCGAGACGGCGCCGCCGATGTCGGCGGGCAGGCCGACGCGGCCGAGGGCGATGCCCGAGGCGACCATCTTGTTGAGGTCGGCGTTGTCGCGCACGGCGCCGCCGCCGAAGTCGGTCTCGATGGCGCCGGGCGCGAGGATGTTGGCGGTGATCTTGCGCTCGCCGAGCTCCTTGGCCTGGTAGCGCGTCAGCACCTCCATCGCGCCCTTGGCGGCGGCGTAGGCGGCGTAGCCGGGGAAGCTGAAGCGCGCCAGCCCGGTGGAGATGTTGAGGATGCGGCCGCCGTCGCGCATCAGCGGCACGAGCTTCTGCGTCAGGAAGAACGGCCCCTTGACGTGCACGGCCATCAGCTGGTCGAACTGCTCCTCGCTCGTCTCCATGAAGCTGGCGTGCGTGCCATGCCCGGCGTTGTTGACGAGGTAGTCGAAGCGGTCGGTGTCGAAGGTCTTGCTCAGCTCGGACTTCATCGACTCGACGAAGCCATCGAAGCTGCTGCTGTTGCCCACGTCGAGCTTCAGCGCGGCGGCGCGGCGGCCCTTGGACTGGAGGCTCTGGACGACCTTGTTAGCCTCGTCATCGCGGCTGCGGTAGGTGATGACGACGTCGGTGCCGCGCTCGGCGAGGTGCTCGGCCATACTGCGGCCGAGACCGCGGCTGCCACCGGTGATGAGGGCGATGCGTGCGTTGCTCATGTGAGAGTCCTCGTTGGTCTTCGTTGTTGAGTCGTTGTGGTTGGCGCCTCTATTGGTAGTCCCCAGCGCGCCGAGCGACAAGCGATGGCTTCCGAACTCACTGTTGCGAAATGTGGGACAATACGAGGATGGATATCGACTCGCTGCGCGTCTTCCTCAAAGTCGCAGATCTCGGCAGCTTGACTCATGCAGGCGCCCATCTTGGCATCCCCAAGTCGAGCGTCTCGCGCAAGGTCTCCGCGCTCGAGTCCGAGATCGGGGCTCGATTGTTCCATCGATCGACACGCGTCGTGCGGCTCACACCCGACGGCGAGACGCTGCTCGCGCGGGCGCGCCGCATCGTACGCGAGGCCGACGAGATCGGGGCGCTCTTTCGGCCGGGCGCGCGCCTGCGTGGCCGGGTGCACGTCGACATGCCCGTCAACATCGCGCGGCGTTTCGTGTTGCCGAGCCTGCCCGACCTGCTCGAGCGGCACCGCGAGCTCGACTTGGTGCTCAGCACCACCGATCGCATCGTCGACGTGCTGCGCGAGGGTTTCGACTGCGTGCTGCGCGTGGGCGTCTCGAGCGACTCCGATCTGATGCAGCGCAAGCTCGGCGAGCTGTCGATGGTCAACTGCGTCTCGCGCAGCTACGCCGACCGGCATGGTGTGCCGACCACGCTCGACGAGCTCTCCGAGCATCGACTGGTGCACTACACGTCGCGGCTCGAAAGGGAGCCGCCGCAGTTCGAGTACGAGCTCGAGGGAGAGACGCACCAGCGCCCGATGACGGCCGCGGTCACGGTCAACAACACCGACGCCTACAGCGCCGCCTGTCGCGCCGGGCTCGGCATCGTCCAGACGCCGCTGATCGGCATGCGCGAGCACCTCGATCGCGGCACGGTGGTGGAGGTGCTGCCGCAGTATCGCTGCGCGCCGATGCCGGTGGTGATGCTGCACACCCATGGCCGTCGTCCGCCGCAGCGCGTGCGCGTGGTGATGGAGTGGGTAGCCGACGCGCTGCAGGGGCGGCTCGAGTAGCGCTCGGGAAACTAGCCTTCTTCTCGACGCCGGTTGGCCAGCACGATGCGCGCGTTGCGCTGAAACGACTGACGCGGCGCGCGCGCGAGGGCGCGGCCGCGCACCAGGCGGCGGTACTCGCCCGAGCGCAGGTTGGCGAGGGTCTCGAGGTCGACGAAGGCCGCTTCGTCGGCGCCGCCAAGCTCGGGATCGGCGGCGAGGCCCTTGGACTCGGGCGTCGGGCGATTGAACGGACAGACCTGGTTGCAGTCGTCGCAGCCAAAGACCCAGTCGCCGTGCTTGTCGGCGATCGCCGTGTCGATGTCGCCGCGCTGCTCGATGGTCGCGTACGAGATGCAGCGCCGCGCGTCGAGCTCGTAGGGCGCGCGCAGCGCCTGTGTGGGGCAGGCGCGTAGACACAGGTCGCAGCTTCCGCAGCGCGGGCCCATCGGCTCGTCAGGCAGGATCTCGACGTCGAGCAGCAGCACGCCGAGCAGCGTGTAGGCGCCGATGCCGGGCGAGATCAGCATCGTGTTCTTGCCGATGAAGCCCACGCCGGCGCGCGCTGCGAGCTCGCGCTCGAGCAGCGGCGCGCTGTCGACGCACACGCGGTGCGCCGGCGTCTCGCCGAGGAACTGCGCCAGCTGCTCGACCACGGCGTAGAGCCGCGTGCGCAGCACCTGGTGATAGTCGGCGCCGCGGGCGTAGCGCGCGATGCGGCCTTGTCCGCTGCCCGATGGCGCGTCGTCGGCCCCGTCTGCGTAGCGCGCCGCGGCGACGAGGGCGACGCGCGCGCTGGGCAACAGCTGGCGCGGGTCGGCGCGCGCT
>JAGQIK010000408.1 GCA_020431405.1 Myxococcales bacterium | reverse complement strand
GCACCGCAGCCAGCGACGAACATCAGGATCGCGATCGAACCGAGGTATGCACGCATGGGTTGTCCCTTGAGAATCACGCAGCCTCTCAATACAAGCTGCGTACCAGCCTGAGACCCCATTCAACGCACGTGCTTTTAAGCACTTAGACAACCGTTTGCAGACCAGTGGCAACTATCACAGCCAGCTGGTCACAGCGTGCCCCCCAGATCACTTGGTTTTCCGGCGGTGGCCCTGGCAGGAAAGTCGTCCAATAATCGAATACAGTGCAGGCGGCAGTGGCCGCAAGTGGATCGGCCCCGACAACTGAGCACAAGCTAGCGTATCGACTATGAAACCTGCCCGATCCGGTGCACTTTCGCGCCGCCGACACCCTGCTGTCGCCGCCGCCGCGCTCCTCGCCGCTGTGCTCGCTGTGACCACCGGCTGCAAGGACGACCAGCCAGCTGGTCCCGACGGCGGCACCGACGGCGGCTGCACCTCGTCGCTGCCAGCGCCGACGTTGATCCAACCCTTCAACCCGACCCCCTACGCTTTGCTGCCGATCCGAGGATCCGCGACGGGCGCGCGCAATGTCACCGCACGCGGCGGCGCGGGCAACACAGGGCTGTTCCCGGTGGAGAGTGACGGCACCTTCTGCCTCGAGGTGCGCCTCATCGAAGACGCGCTCAACAACCTCGAGATCATCCCGCTCGATCAGAAGGGCTGCCCCGGTGAGAGCGCCAAGCTCGCCATGACGCACCGGACGCAGGCGGGCGACGGCGGGGTCGGCTCGGTGCGCAACGTCTCCAAGGACGGCCCGGTGAGCGCGTCTGTGCAGCCGACTCAGGGCGCGCTCTCGGCGATCAACGACGGCAACAGCCAGACCGCCTCGATGCTCTCGTTCACCGACGTCGACGGCGGCGACACCTGCGACAGCTTCGCCTGGATCAAGCTCGACCTCGGCAAGGTCTACACCGTCTCGCGCGTGGAGCTGCGCTGGGCCGCCTCGCACGCCAAGTGCTGGTCGTTGCTCGTCAGCAGCGTCGCGGCGCCGGCGGATCCGGATCCGCAGAGCGGCGACTGGACGCTCGTCAAAGACGAGCAAAACGGCGACAGCACGGCTCAGAACATCGCGATCACGCCCGAGCGCGCCCGCTGGGTGGCGCTGCTGCTCTACGAGGACGCCAAGAGCGACGGCAACACCACCGAGACCTTCGGCGTCGCCGAGCTGTCGGTGTTCGGCCAGGATCCCAACGCCACGCCGGGGCCATCGCCCGACACCTGCAACTAGAGCGCCCTCTGGGCCTACTGGCGCGGCTTCTTGCGCCAGCGCTCGAGCAAGCCGGCGGGGTTTGGCTCTTTGGGGCCCGCTCGCGGCGTCGGCGGGCTCATGGCGTAGCGCAGCGTGACGAGCGTCGGCGCCTTGCGGCGCGCGAAGCGCCAGCTCGCCGCGACCATGCGCACGCAGCTGGCGATGTTGGCGCCGGCGAGCACCTCCATGCGGCGCCAGCGAACGGTCGTGTGCTTGACCACACCGCTCGGCGCGATGCTCAACACCACGTCGATCTCGCCGCGCAGGGCGGTGCGGTGGCGGCGCCGCTCGCGGTCGTAGCAGGCGACCATCGACGCCTGGTCACGCCGCACGACGGCGCGGATCTCGACCTCGCGCAGCGGTCCGCGCTGCGAGCGAACGTCGAGCGCCACCTTCGGCGCCGGCATGGTGTCCGGCGTGCGCTTGAAGACCAGCGGAATCATCACCTCGTGAACCACCCCGCGCGTGGTGAAGCGCCATCGTTTGACCTCCGTCTGCACGCAGCGGATCAGCGGGTTGATCGATCCCTTGCCCGCGTAGCGCTTCAGCTTGGGCGTCGACCTGACGACCCTGCCGTCGGTGCCGACGCGCAGGTGCAGATCGACACGCAGCACCAGCGACGGGTCACGCGCGAGCGCCTTTCGGTAGCAGGCGTCGAGCGCCTTCTGCTTGCTGCGGATGGTGCGGTAGATCGCGGCAGCCGGCGGCACCGCGAGTGCGACCGACGATCGAAGCAGCAGCACGATGGCGAGCGCACGCGTCACGACGGCCCTTATACGCTGCGGCCCGACAAAAGCCCTATCGCTTCGTGTGCGCGAACCAGGACTGCCGCACCCCGGGCCAGCGGCGAAACCACGGCGTCTTCCAGGGCGAGGGGTGATCGCCCTTCTTGTAGCGCGTCAGATAGCCGCCGGTGATCAGGTCGACATAGCTCGAAAGCTCGGCGATGCGCAGCTTGTACATCATGCGGATGCGCAGATCGCGCGGTGGATTGGTCGCCATCGTCACCCGCAGGCGCACCAGCTCGCCGTAGAAGCGGTGGATGCAGTGATAGACGTAGGCGTAGAGCTCGCCGTTGATGCGCTGGATGCGTCCAAAGAACGACGCCTGCAAGTTGAAGACGAGGTCGAAGAGGTTCCACGTCAACATCGCGCGAAACTCGTGGAACTGAAACCGCACCTTCGAGCGGTAGCGAAACGGCAGGATGTAGCGCCCGTCCTGCAGCACATCGTAGTCGTTGGAGCGATAGTAGACGTAGGTCGCGTCGAGGCGCGGCACCAGCGACTTGAGCCGCGAGCGGAAGCGGTACTTGAGGCGCCGGGCAGGCTCGACGCCCATGAAGCGCTGCGCCGCGATAAACACGTCGCTCTGTCGCGGCATCTCCTCGAGCACGCGCGTGGTCACGCGCATCTGTCGCCGCTGCTCGGCAGCCGGCGGCTGCTTTCTCGGACGGCGCATGCGGAACAGCGCGCGCGACCAGACGATCCAGAGCAGATCGGGGTCGTCGCGATCGACGTCGAAC
This sequence comes from Myxococcales bacterium, assembly GCA_020431405.1. Taxonomy (GTDB): domain Bacteria; phylum Myxococcota_A; class Polyangia; genus JAGQIK01. The sequence goes on along the minus strand of JAGQIK010000408.1, from coordinate 36,943 downwards.
CACTCGACGGCGCCCTGGTTGAGCCCCGAGAAGATGACCTTCCAGTGCTTGCCGCCGTCGATGGTCTCCCAGATGAACGAGCCGCCGGTAGCCACGTTGCCAGGCTTGTTGACCGTCGGCAGCGTCATGTCGGTCATCGCCCAGAGGTGCCCGCTGCGGCTGGGGTTGGCTTGGATCTTGTGCACCTCGACGCTGGTGAAGGCCAGACCGCCCACGCGCCGCCAGTCCTCGAGGCTGCCCGTGAAGACGTTGTCGACGGTGAAGATGCCGTCGTGGGTGCCGATCCAGGCTTGCGGTGTCTTGGGATCGAAGGTGATGTAGCGCACCACGCGCGCGGCGGGAAACGTGGTGAAGTAAATCCAGTCCCAGCTGCGGCCGCGATCGTTGGAACGCAGCAGGCCGAACTCGGTGCAGGCCAGCACGTAGCGCGAGTCGCGCGGGTGATACTCGATCCAGTTGATGAAGCCGCCGCCGACCCCCTGCGCCGTGCTCTTGATGTAGTTTTCGCCGCCGTCGGTGGAGACGTAGATGCCGTTGCCCGTGGCGAGCATCACGTTCTTCTCGTTGGTCGGATCGACGGCGACCGTGACCGCGATGCGCCCTGCGGGGTTGATGCCGAGGAACGTACGCACCCAGTTGAGGCCGCCGTCGTAGCTCATGTAGAGGCCGAAGAACGTGCAGGCGAACACGACGTTGGGCTTCTTGGGGTGCACGATGATTTGGCGCACCTCGGTGGGGCGCACGCCGCGCAGAAAGAGCGTCTGCTTGATGTTGAGGCCGGCGGTGGGCTTTTTGAACTTGCGCACCAGGTTCTGCAGGCGTGGCGCGCCGCCGGGCAGACCGATGCCGAAGTTGGTGTTCTCGGCGGCGCCGACGCGCCCGCCGGCGCTGGCGCTGATGCGGCTGAAGGCGACGTCGACGGGGCGCATGGAGAGCAAGCGGTTGCGACCCGGCACTGACGTATCACCCACCGGTAGACCGGAGTGCCCTGCCCCGCCGGCGCGGCGATGAATGCCGTAGTACAGGCGCTGGCCGCCGTCGCCGTAGAACGGACGCGGCTCGACGATCAGACGCGACTCGTCCCAGGTCTTGCCGCCGTCGATGGTCTTGAACACGTAGCCGTCGTAGGAGCCGACGTAGGCGACCTTGGGATCATGCGGCGAGACCGTGATGGTGCGCATGAAGTTGAGCCGCAGCGTGTAGGTATGGTCGACCAGCGACACGCCGCCGCTCATGCTGCCTTTGAAGGCGTCGGCGAGCAGCTTGACGCGGCTCGACTTGGCGTCGGGATCGACGGGCGCCGCACCGTTGGTCGGGTGCGTCGACGGGTCGTCGTCGCCCGCCGGTTTTGCCGCCGGCTTGCTAGCAGGCTTGGGCTTCGGCGCAGCGCGCACCTCGGCCCCGCTCGACACGAGCAAGACGCCCCCCATCCAACACATCACCAGCCGCCAACGCATACCGGCAACCTGCGACGCTCGCGAAGCGAGCGAGCCAGCACCCTGAAGCCCGAGGCCCGAGGCCCGAGGCCCGACGCGCTACTTCTTGCGGCGGCGCCGCTTCGACTTCGTGATCGACTTCGTCATGTAGCCGCCGGTCATCGCGTCGAGCAGACCGGTGAGCTCCTCGACGCGGATGCGCTGCGAGATCTTGGTCGCCAGCGACTTCGGCGGACGCAGGATCATGTCGATCTGCAGGCGGCGGCGGATGTAGTAGACGGTCGTCACCTCGCGCACGACGCCGTCGAGGATGCCGATCAGCGACTGCACGTCGAGCACCTCGGCGTTGAAGACGAGTCGGTCGAGCGCCCAGCTGGCCTGCACGCGGAAGCCGATGCGGTCGCCGTTGATCTTCTCGTCCTCTTTGGCGATGCCGCCGAGTCCCTGCACGTACAGACCATCGTCCATGCGCCGGTAGGTGTTGGAGATCGAGTTGGAGAACTCGCCGCTGATCGAGGGCACCAGCGCCTTGAGCTGCGCGTTGCGGCGCAGCGACAAGATGCGATCGGGGTGCACCTGGTAGTAGCGGATCGCCTTGTCCTGCACCTGCTGCACGGTGGGCTCGTGCGCGAACTTGGCGAGGATCTCGCGCTCGGTCCACTTGTGCTCCTGCGCGCTGACCGTCGAGGTCAGCAGCAGCAGCGCGCACAGCGCGGTCAACAACGTTCTATACATTTCGTTCTCCTTCTACGCTCATCACTGGGCCTGCTTGAACCAAGCACGCCGGACTCCGGGCCATCGTTTGAACCAAGGCGTCTTCCACGGAGAGGGCCGATCGCCCTTCTTCCAGCGCGTGAGATAGCCGCCCGTTATCAGGTCGATGTAGCTCTCGAGCTCTTTGATGCGCAGCTTGTACATCAGGCGCACGCGCAGGTCCTCGGGAGGGCGCGTGGCCATCACGATCTGCAGCCGCAACAGCTCGCCATAGAAGCGATGGATGGCGTGGTTGAGATAGGCGCGCATCTCGCCGTTGATGCGGTCGATGCGGCCGAACAGCGACGCCTTGAGATCGAAGACGAGGTCGAAGAGGTTCCACGTCAGCATCACGCGCAGCTCGTGGAAGCGGAAGTTGGTCATCCAGCGGTAGCGGAACGGCAGGATGTAACGCCCATCCTGCAGCACGCCGAAGTCGTTGGAGCGGTAGTAGACGTAGGTCGCGTCGACGCGCGGCACCAGCGCCTTGAGCCGCGAGCGGAAGCGGTAACCCAGCTGGCGGCTCGGCTCGACGCCGGTGAAGCGTCCTGCGGCGATGATCACGTCACTCTGCGAGGGATAGTCGACCAGCAGCTTCTCGGTGATGGCCAGCTGGCGGCGCTGCTCGCTGCGCGACTCCTGCTTGTGGCGCCGGCGCATGCGGTGCAGCCCGCGTGACCAACAGATCCACAGCAGGTCGGGGTCAGTGGGATCGGTGTCGAACCACTGGATGGCGCCGTAGGTCAGGCCGGAGAAGATGATCGTCCACGTCTCACCGCCGTCGAGGCTCTCCCACAAAAACGCGCCACCGACGTCCGACTCGCCAGGCTTGTCGATGCGCGGTAGGGTCATGTTGGTGATCGCCCACAGGTGACCGGGGCGCTTGGGGTTGGCCTCGATCTTCCACACCGCCGTGGCGGTGAAGCGCAGACCGCCGACGCGCTTCCAGTCCTCGAGCGAGCCGTTGAGCACGTCGTCAGTCTTGAAGATGCCGTCGTGGGTGGCGATCCACGCCGTCTTCTGGGTCAGCGGGTCGATGGTGATGTAGCGCACCACGCGCGCCGCGGGGAACGTCGTGAAGTAGATCCAGTCCCACGTCTTGCCGCTGTCCGACGAGCGCAAGAGGCCGAAGTCCGTGCAGGCGTAAACGTAGTTGGGCTTCCAGGGATGAAACTGAATCCAGTTGATGAAGCCGCCGCCGACGCCCTGCGCGGTGCTCTTGATGTAGTTCTCGCCGCCGTCGCTCGAGACGTAGACGCCGTTGCCGGTGGCGAGCATCACGTTCTTGTCGTTGCTCGGATCGACGGCGACGGTGGCCGCGATGCGCCCGCGCGGGTTGATGCCGAGGAAGGTGCGCACCCAGTTGAGCCCGCCGTCCTCGGACATGTAGAGCCCGAAGAACGTGCAGGCGTAGACGATGTTCTCGTTTTTGGGGTGGATGATGATCTGGCGCACCTCGGTGGGGCGTACGCCGCGCAGATAGAGCGTCTGCTTAATGTTGAGACCGGCGGTGGGTTTTTTGAACTTGCGCACCAGGTTCTGCAAACGCGGCGCGCCGCCTGGCAGGCCGATGCCGAAGTTGGCGTTCTCGGCGGCGCCCACGCGCGAGCCGGCGCCCGCGCGGATTCGACTGAAGGCGACGTCCATCGGCCGCATCTGCAACAGCTTGTTGCGCCCCGCCACCGCCGTATCGCCGATGGGCAGCCCCATGTAGCCCGAGCCCCCGGCGCGGCGATGCACGCCGAAGTAGAGCCGCTGGCCGCCGTCGCCGTAGAACGGGCGCGGCTCGACGATCAGCCGCGACTCGTCCCACGTCTTGCCACCGTCGGTGGTCTTGAAGACGTAGCCGTCGTAAGAGCCGACGTAGGCGACGTTGGGGTTCTTGCGCGAGACGGTGATCGTGCGCATGAACGTCAGGCGCAGCGTGTTGGTCACGTCGTGCAGCACGACGTCCTTGCCCATGCTGCCCTTGAACTTGCCGCTCGGCGTCGACGCGGGCAGCTTGATGCCGGCCAGCGCGCGCACGCGCGAAAAGCCGGCGTTGGGATCGACCTTGGCGCGCGCGACGGCCGGCTTGGGGCGCCTGAGCTTGCGCCGTCGCCGCCGCGCCAAGCCGTCGCCCGGCGCCAGCGCCACCGTCATCGCGAGCAGGGCGAGCGCTCTGGCCTTACAGCGGCTGACGGAACGAGAGCGCTTTGACGGCATCGATGATCACGTCGCTGGTGCCCGGCGTCTTTTCGCTGAAGCGAACCCAGTTGACGTTGGCGATGTGGTTGCAGTTGGAGGCGTCGATCTGGATCTCGTTGCCCACCACTTTGGGACTACAGCGCTGAGCAAAACCTGGAAACGTGCCGAGGGCGCCGATGATGACGTAGTTCTCGCCGTCGGCGCTGCCTTCGACGAGGATCGAGACCCCGCTCGGCAACGGCGCGGCGAGGTAGACGGCGATGTCCGGATCTTCTCGCGCAGCGGTGGGGTTGGTGATGATCGTTCCGCGCCAAGTGAGATCGAGCGTGCCGCAGTCGCGCAGGCTGACGCCGACGCCGTCCTCGGGACCGACGACCACCGAGCCGCCGCAGCTCGCGTCCGCGGTACGATCGCACGCGGTGCGGGCGGGAATGCAGATCGCGTAGCCCGCGTAGGGCCCGGGCTTGATCGCGTCGAAGGGTACGTTGCGCTGCGACGGCAGGTTGGCCTGACAGCCTAGCGTCAACAGGGCGAGCGCCCAGACGGGATGAAAGCTAACGACACGACTCATGGTGTTGCCGTCGCGGGCTGCGACGGCGCGATGTTAGACCCACAGCGTCGGTCGTGTCGATAGCGCCGCCAGATGCGGCGTCTGGCGCGTCCTAGCCGCCCGTACCGCCTGCTTCGACGGTCTGCACGGTGTCGACCGCGGGCACGTTGCCCTCGCCGACACCCATGTCGCCGTCCGGGCCAGGGCCTGCATCACCGGCATCACCAGCGTCACCGCCGCCGTCGCCGCCGTCGCCGGCGTCGCCAGCGTCGCCCGCATCGCCGGCGTCTCCGTCGGTGGCGGGATTGCTGTCGTTGGGCCCGCCGTCAGGACCGCCGATAGGCGCATCGCCTGGCTGAACGTTGACGTCGCCGCCGGCCGAGTCAAAGCCGGGGTTGGCGATGGTGTCGCGCTGACCGGCGCCGCCATCGTCGTTGCCGGGGACGTTGATCGGGGTGGCGTTGCAGGCGCCGATAAGCAGCGCCGCGCTCGACACAACTGCGAACAACCCGATCAAGTACCGCATCTCAGCCCCCGCTCGCGTCGGTGGTTCCTGTCTCGCCGACGATGCCATCGCTGGTCGTGCCATCGCCGGTGCCGGCGTCACCATCGGGCGCGGCTCCGTCGCCAGCGTCCCCGCCATCGCCCACATTTCCGTCGGCGTCGGGCCCAGCGTCGCTGGTGGCGCCATCGGCATCACTGGAGAGCGCGTCCGCGGCGGCGTCGGCGCCGGTGCCGAGGTCTCGTGGTGGGTTGTTCGTGTCGGACACGGCAGCGAGGTCGGCGGCGCCCGCGTCGTTGTAGTTGTTGGGTCCCGAGTCCGCCGCGGGCACGTTGATCGGCGTCGCGTTGCAAGCAAGCAGCCCGATGCTCACGACGAGTGCAGCTACGAGCCGCAGAGCATGCTGGCGCTGGCGACGGCCTGCTGACTGCTGCTTCATCTGCGGGTCCCCCATCACACGCTTCTGCATAGCAAGCGCTCTGCCAAGCTCAGCCTAGCGCAAAGTCGTGAAATCTCGAAGTCGATCGCGGCCGCAGCCGAAGTGGCGGCACAGATTGGCACAACCAGCCGGACACAATGATCAGACCTTGTATGCGAGCCTACGGTGGCTACTGGATATCGTACGCGCGCAAACGCCGGTAGAACGTGCGCCGCGGAATGCCCAGCACGCGCGCCGCCTTGCTCTTGTTCCAGTTGCAGCGCTCCAGCGCCTCCATGATGCGCTCGCGCTCTTCGGCCTCGCGATCGCTCTCGCTGGCCGCGGCCGCGCGCGAGCCGCCGTCGCCATCGAAGGCGCCGCTGCCAGACGGCACGGCCGCGTGCTCGCCGGTGCCGCGCGGCGACTCGAGCGAGAAGTCGTCTTCGTGCAGCACCTCGCCGTCGGCCAACACCACCGCGTTCATCAACGCGTGCTCGAGCTGGCGCACGTTGCCTGGCCAGCCGTAGCTCATCAGCCGCCGCAGCGCGGCCTTGGTGATGCCGCGCTTGGGCATGTGCATGCGCTCGGCGATCACGCCGAGGAAGTGGTCGACCAGCAGCGGGATATCATCGGGACGCTCGCGCAGCGCCGGCAGCGCGAGCCGCACCACGTGCAGTCGATAGAACAGGTCCTCGCGAAACTCGCCGCGCTCGACGAGCGCCGACAGCGGGCGGTTGGCCGCTGCGATGACGCGCACGTCGACCTTGACATCCTTCTGGCCGCCCACCGGGCGAATGGTGTGCTCCTGCAGCGCGCGCAGCAGATCGACCTGCATGCGTGACGGCATGTCGCTGATCTCGTCGAGAAACAGCGTGCCCCCGTCGGCGGCTTGGAAGAGCCCTTTGCGCTCGCGGTCGGCGCCGGTGAAGGCGCCGCGCACGTGACCGAACAGCTCGCTCTCGAGCAGGTTCTCGGGGATCGCGGCGCAGTTGACGGAGACCAGTCGCTTCTTGTGACGCGGGCTCTGCTCGTGGATCGCGCGTGCCACCATCTCCTTGCCGGTACCCGACTCGCCTTCGATCAACACTGGTACGTCGGCGCCCGACACGCGCTCGACGAGGTTGAAGACCTTCGCCATCGCCGCCGAGCGGCCGACCATGCCGAACTGCCCGGCGCGCGGCTCGAGGCGCGCGCGCGTCTCGGCCAGATCACGTTGCACCTCGTGCAGCTGCTCGGTGCGCTCTTGCAACAGGCGCCCACGCTCGTCGGCGAGCGCCTCGATCTCGCGCTTGGCTGCCTCTAGCGCTTCTGCCTTGCGCTGGTTTTCCGCCATCAGCTGCGCGTTGGTCAGCGCGATAGCGACCTGATCGCCGAAGGCCATCAGCAGGCGCTGATCGTCGGGCGTGAAGCGCCCCGACTTGAAGCGGCTCTCCATGTAGAGCACGCCGGCGATGCGGCCGTGGGCGTGGATCGGGATGCAGCACACCGATTCGAGCTGCAGCTGGTGCACGCTGGCGTACTCGGAGAAGCGTGGATCGCTGTGCGCCGAGATCGTGACCACCGGCTCGCCGATGGCGTGCACCTGCTCGGCGATGGAGCGACTGTAGGCGGCGCTGCTGCGCTCGGGATCGAGGTTGCGCGCGATCTTGACCTCGAGGCTCTCCGGCCGGTCGCCGAGCAACAAGAAGCCTCGCTCGGCGCCGGTCAACTCGACGGCGGTATCCATCACCAGGCCAAGCAGCCGCTCTGGATCGAGCTCCGCGTTGATGCGGCGATAGATCTCGAGCAGCCGGTAGTGGCGCTCCTGCGCCGCGCGCACGATGTCCTTGTACGACGACGAGGGCATCGTCTCGTCGAGCGCGGCGGCGACCACCGTGCCCGGCAGCGAGCCTGTCGACGAGATCGTCGCTGCCGCTTGGTCGAGCACCTGCGAGCCCGCACGCTCGCGCACCTCGCGCCGCCACGGGTCCTGCCAGAAGGCCGTCTGCTGGTCGGGCGAAAAGCCCTGCGCCATGCGCCGCAGCACCTCCATCGCCGCGCGAGCGCGCTGCGCGGCGAGCATGCCATTGCTCGCCTTGGCCGAGAGCGTCGCGGCGGCGGCATTGCACTGCCACGACAGCTCGAGCGTGTCGAGCGCGCGCGCCTTCTCGATGGCGCGCTCGATCGCCGAGAGCGCCTCGGCGTGAGCTTCACCACTGTCGCCGGCGGCGGCGAGCCGCGCGTCGAGCGCGGAGACGCGTACGAGCAGATCGTCGACCTCGGCGAGGTCGAGCTCGCTACGCGCGGTGGCCAGTGCGCGCGCGGCCGCGTCCACGTTGCCGGCACGCAGCTCGAGCTCGGCGAGATCGACCTGCGCGTCGGCGGCGTCGCGATTCTGACCCTGTTTGACGTAGGCGTCGCGCGCCCAGGCGATCTCGCTGCGCGCGCGCTCCATGTCGCCGCGCCGTCCCGCGAGGATCGCGAGCAGCAGCCGCGCCAGCGCCTCGCCGCTGTGCCGCTTGGCGGCGACGTTCTGTTCGCGGGCGCGCTCGAGCGTCACGCGCGCGCGCTCGTAAAGGCCGATCTGCAGCTGCACGTAGCCGAGGTTGCAGCGCACCAGCGCCGTGGTGGGCGAACCCATGGCCTCGAAGAGCCGCAGGCTCTGCTGCAAGTGATCGAGCGCGGAGCCGAGCTCGCCGCGCTGCAGGTGCACGGCGCCGATGTTGACGCGAAACGCCGCGACGCGGCCGACGTCACCGAGCTCCTGCATCGCCGCCAGGGCGTGGCGCTGGCGATCGGCGATGATGGCGTACTTGCCGGCGCGCTGCGCGAGCACGGCCCAGGTGTTGAGCAGCTCGGCCTCGACACGCTTGTCTTGAGCCGAGCGCGCGGCGTCGAGCGCGGTGGCGACGACGCCGTCAGCTTCTTCGTAGCGCGCCAGGTGCGCCAACGACCAGGCCTTGCGGCCGCCGAGCCCGGCGCGCGCGCTGGCGTCGGGCTGGCCGATGGCCGCCAGGCGCGCCTCGATCGCGAGGCCCTCGTCGGCGACGCGCAGCAGCCGCTCGAGATCGTGCAGGCTCGCCACGGCGGCAGCGCGCAGCACGGCGACCTCGAGACGCTCGGCGTCGCTCTGGGCGTCGGCGTCGAGCGCAGCGAGGACCTCGAGCGCGTGCTCGCCGCGCACGGCAGCGGTGTGCGTGCGCGCCAGCTCGAGACGGACGGCGCGCCGTTCGCCGCCATCGTCGTCGCTGCCCCCATCGCCGTCGACCCGCTCGCTGGCCTGCTCGAGCAGTGTGATGGCGCGATCGGTGTCACCGACGATGCGGTAGAGGCGCCCCAACCGCAAGAGCAGCGCACGCCGCTCGCGCCCGTCGCTGGCCAGCTCGAGGGCGTGCTCGCACAGGCCGATGGCCTGCCGATGCGAGCCGAGCGCTTCGAGCGCGGCGGTGGCCTGCTGCAGCGACCTGCGCGCCATCTCGAGCTCACCGGCGGCCAGCGCGTGGCGGGTGCGCTCGATGTCGGCGCGCTCGTCGCCAGCATCTTGCAGCCGACGCGCGGCCGCCAGGTGCAGCGCGCGACGGCGCTCGGTGTCGATGACGCGATAGATCGCGTGCCGCGCCGGCCCCTGCAGGTACGACCAGGCACCCTCGGTGTTGCGCGAAATCCAGCCCAGCGCTTCGAGGCGCTCGAGCGGCAGACCCACGCGGTCTTCGCCGTCCACCGTCTGCACCAGCTCGAGCAGCTCGAGACCGCGCGCCGGACGACCGACGACGGCGAGCGTCTCGAGCACGATGCGCTCGTCCTGCGCGAGCTCGGCGTAGCGCTCGGCGACGCGCGACTCGAGCGCCTGCGGCGGCGCCAGCGCCTCGAGGTCGGGGCTCGCCGGCCAGTTGGCTTCGTGCAGGCGACGCAAGACGTCGACGACGAAAGCCGCGTTGCCGCCGGTGTGCTCGACGATGCGGCCAGCGAGGCGCTCGTCGCTGCGCCCCGAGGCGTCCTTGAGCATGCGCGAGACGTCGTCGCCGTCGAGCGGCGCGAGCGTGACCTCGCGCGGATCATCGAACAGCTCCTCGATGGCCGAGTGGCCGTCGTGCGAGACGACGAGGCAAACGCGATCGTTGGCATCGAGCACGTGCGCGACGAATCGCAGCGCCGCGCGGCTCTCGTCGTCGGCGGCCTCGAGCCCGTCGAGCACCAGCGTCACGGGCACGTGGCTCGCCATGTCGACGAGGTACTCGGTGATCTGCTGATACAACGCGAAGCGATCGACTGCGGCGCTCTCGCCGATGTCGCGCAGCGGATTGGGGCGGTCGGCGAAGCTCGCCAGCTGCGCCAGCAGGTCGCCGATCACACCGTAGGGGCGTAGATCGCCGGCCTGAAACTCGCCGCTGACCACCTCGATGTCGGCGAGCTGCAGGCGCCAGGTCAGTTGGCGCAGCAGCGTCGAACGGCCGCTGCCGGGATCGCCGCAGGCCGTGGCGACTTTGGGCCCTTTGCCTTCGAGGGCGCTGCGCACGGCGTTTTCCAGCTCGGACAGCGGTGGGCCGAGACGGTCGCCGACCGCCGGCGCGACGAAGGGCGACACCTCGTCGGGGCGCTTGCCGCCGAGCTCCACGATCACCTCTGCGAGCGCGAGGGCCAGCTCGCCGGCGCTGGGAAAGCGCGCTTCCGGGTCGCGGCTGGTCAAGCGGCGACAGATCTCGCTCAGGCGCTCGGGCACACCGGCCACGCCCTCGAAGTCGAGCTCCGGTCCGTCGAGGTGCCACACCACCAAGCGCGACAGCGACGCGCCGGGAAGCGGTGGCTCGCCGCGCACCAGCTCGTAGAGCGTGATGCCGAGCGCGTAAAGATCGGCGCGGCGATCGACGCGGTGACCACGCAGCATCTCGGGCGCGAGGTAGGCCGCCGTGCCGCTGGTGGGCGTGCGTTGGCCTTCGCCGTGGGCCAGTCCGAAGTCGATGAGGTGCGCTCCGCCTTCGTGATCGACGATCACGTTGCCGGGCTTGAAGTCGCGGTGCACCATGCCGGCGCGGTGCAGGATGTCGAGCGCCTCGGTGGTGGCGTGCAACACCTCGAGCGTCTCCACCAGCGGGCGCGCCGCGCAGTACGAGGCGAGGTCGACGCCGTCGACGAGGTCGCGCGTGTAGTAGTAGCCCTGCGCGCCCTCGCTGCCCTCGAGGCCGCTCCCTTGGGGAAAGCGCCCGAAGTCATAGACGCGCGCCACGGCCGGGTGGCGCAGGCTCGACAGCACGCGAAACTCTTGGCGCAGCAGCCCGAGCAGCTCGGCGGTCTCGGCGCCTTCGGCGAAGAGCGCCTTGAGCGCGAGCCGCGGCGAGCCCGCGGCGCGGATGTCCTCGACCTCGTAAACCGAGCCGCCGCCGCCGGCGCCCAGCCGGCGCAGAACCCGATAACGGTCGCGAAAGATCGTGCTGCTGCTCATGGTGGTGGCACGCCCGCTGCGCTGGCGTCGCGCCATGTTACAGCGCCCAAGATCGCACTGCTAGCTCTCGTGGCACAGCAGCTGGCACAGCGCCTTGCGCGCCGCGCGGCGAGCCCCCATTATCCTGCGGTGCGCGTACGCAGAGGTCAGGCGTTCCGTCAGGAGGTCGAGCGCTACGGTCTACGCTTTTGTTGCGAGGACTGCGCCTTCTTCGACGACGACAGCGAGCGCTGCGCCCACGGCTGGCCCACCGAGGAGCACCGCCGCGCCCGCTACGAGCACGGCGAGCCCGACGACTGGGTGCTCTACTGCAAGGAGTTCGAGCTGCGCTAGCGCCAGTCTCGGATTCCCCTGCGCTTCAGCGCTTGTGTTTGCCCTGCCGCGCGAGCTCCTCGCGGATCACGTCGCGCAGCTTGTCGCGATCGGCCTTGGTGAGCTTCTTGTCGTCGCTGGCCTTGCGCGCCGCCGAGTCGGAGTCCGAGCCCGAGCCGGAGCCCGAGCCGACGGCGCGCTTGACGCCGTCGACGAGGTTCTGCGCTTCCTTCGAGCCAGCGATCGCCTTGGTGTGCTCCCACAGCGTCTTGTCGCCAAGGGGCACCTTGGCGGCGAAGTAGCCGAAGCCTCCGAGCACCAGCAGCGTGATGGCGAGCTTGATCAGCCGCATTGCCAACGAACGTTAGCAATGCGGCGCGGCGGGGTTAAGAAATCGCGCGTTACTGACTTCGCTTCAGGATGACGAACTCGACGCGGCGGTTCTTCGACCAGGCCTCGGCGTTGTGGCGCTTGTCCACCGGGCGGGTCTCGCCGTAGCCCTTGGCCTGCAGTCGGTTGTTGGCGATGCCCTTGTTCGTCAGGTACGTGCGAACTGCCTTGGCGCGTCGATCGGTCAGCGCGAGGTTGTGCGAATCGGAGCCGCGCTCGTCGGCGTGACCCTGAATCTCGATAAGCAAGATCTGTGGGTTGCCCTTTAACGTGGCCGCGATGGCGTTGAGGATCGGGTACGAGACCGGTTTTATGATGGCCTTGTCTGTCTCGAAGTAGATCTTGTCGAGGATCTCGATGCGACCCTTGTGCACGACGACGCGGCCCTTGTCCGGACAGCCGTCGTCGTCTTGGTAGCCGTTGTACGTCTCCGGCTCGTTGGGACACTTGTCATCCTTGTCTAGGATGCGGTCCTTGTCGTTGTCTGGGTCGGGGCAGCCATCCTTGTCCTCGAAGCCGTCCTTGTCCTCGGGCTTGTTGGGGCAAAGGTCGTCGACATCGAGGATGCCGTCCTTGTCGTTGTCCGGATCGGGGCAGCCGTCTTTGTCCTCGAAGCCGTCCTTGTCTTCGGGCTGGTCGGGGCACTTGTCCTTGTCGTCGGGGATGCCGTCGCCGTCGCGATCGAGCACGTCAGCTTCGGGACAACCGTCCTTGTCCTCGACACCGTCCTTGTCCTCGGGCTCGTTGGGACACTTGTCTTCCTTGTCGGGGATGCCGTCGCGATCGTTGTCCGGATCGGGGCAGCCGTCCTCGTCCTCGAAGTCGTCGAAGTCCTCCGGATCGTCGGGACACTTGTCGACGTCGTCCTTGAGGCCGTCGCCGTCGCGGTCGCCGATGGAGGGCTCGAAGATGAAGCCGACGAAGGCGCGGATGGTCGGGCTGCCGTACTGGTAGTTGCCGCCCTGCGGGCGCAGACCGCGGCCGAGACCGAACGTGAAGTACGAGTTGCGCGCCAGGTAGAGCTTGAAGCCGGCGAGCAGCTCGTGCGCCGAGTTGAACTTCTCGCGGTCAGCGAAGCCCGAGAAGCCAGTCTGACCGATCAGCTCGGTAACGAAGTCGAAGCGTCGCTTGACGATCGCCAGCGCGATGCCGATGCCGTAGCGCAGGTTGTGCTCGCTAACGATGCTCAGGCCGGTGCCGCACTCGGCGGCCGTCGCGCCGCCGATGCAGGGCCGGTTGCGCGTGTCCGTCCAGCCGTTGGTCGGCGTGCTGTCGCTGGCGTTGCCGAAGCGAAAGATGGCGCCGATGTTGGCCGCCAGCAGCAGGCGCCCCTTGAACAGCTCTTTGTCGACGATCAGCGTCGGCGAAAGCGTGACGCGGCCCGCGCCGAGGAACGCGTTCTTGTCGCCGGTGGGGAACGTCACCGAGGCGAGCAAGCTCAGACCGATGGGGTGCTTGGAGGTGTTGAGGATGCGCCCCTTGATGTGCAGCGCCAGGTCGCCCGCGCCCTGCGCGTCGATCTTGTCCTGGTCCTCTTCGGGATCGACCTCACCGCTCCAGAACGTCAGCGGCAACCCGAGGCCGACCTCGAAGTGTTTGAACAGACCGATGGCCGCCTGCAGGTTGCCGGTGACCATATGATTGACGTCGTAGCGACTGGTGGTGTCGCTGGCGATGCCAGGGATCGTGCCCGCCCCGCGGAACGTCCGCATCGACAGGGGCCCGTTGGAGTAGTTCAGGACCAAGCCAAAGCTCAGATCGAGGTGCCCTAGCACCTGCGATCCGTTGAGCGTGATCAGTCCCTTGGAGTCGACCGCTGGTCGGAACAGCTGCAGGTCGATGGGACCACCACTCTGTTGCGCCCAGGCGGACGGCGAGAGTGCGATCACGATGGCAAAGGCGACGGCGGAAAGGTGGGTCGTGCGAACGCGCATCAGGTCCTCTCGTGCGGAGCACCGAGGTGAGAGGGCAGGCAGAGTTTTCTCGATGAATTGAATCGAACGGTGAGCTGAACCAAATGCGACCACGTCAGCGGTCGAGTCAACTTGATATTTTTCGCGGCGCCAGCCGCGGTGGAATCCGACGGAATTCCCAGTATCTACACCCACTTAACTGCCCTCATGTACTACAGTGGCCGCGATTTGTCAACTTCTTGCGGACGCAAACTGGCGAGGTCATTACGAAAGCGCCTGCTGTGGCGCGCACAACATCCGGGTCCGCTGCCGTTATAATCCAGCCGAGCCGGCGAAGGTTACGCGCCGCTCTCGCACGCGATGCGTTATCTCCTATCCACTGCCGCGCTGCCCCTCGCCGAGCTGCAATCGCCGGCGGCCCCCGAACGCTGGCGCGAGCTGTCGAGCAGCGCCGTCGACGGCGTGGCGATCGACGCGCGCGTCAGCGCGGCGCAGCTTTCGGATCTGCTCGAGCAGCTCTCTCGCGCGCGCCTGCGCTGCGGCGAGCTGAGCGAGCCGCTGGCGAGCCAGCCGGGTAAGGTCGCACCGCGCGCGCTCGCCGACGATCGCGACGAGCGGCGCGCGGCCGCGCAGCTGCTAGCGGACGTCGTCGAGCTGGCGGGCCGCCACGAGGTGCCGCGGGTCGTGCTGCTTCCCGCGGTGCTCGACCTCGCGCCGAGCGCCGCCGCGCTGTGCGAGCGCTTCGCCGAGCGCACGCGCATGCCGCGTGATCGCCTGCTGCGCCAGCGGCTCGGCGCCGCCGAGACCGCGCTCGATCTCTACCTCGCGCACCTCGACCCACTGCTCGAGCGCGCCGATCGGGTCGGCGTCGAGCTCGCCCTGCTCGGCCCGACGGTGTGGCCGCACCAGCTGCCCGACGCCGCCGAGCTCGCGCTGCTGCGCGCCGAGTTTCACGGCGCCCCGCTGGCGCCCTACCTCGCGCTCGATTGGCTGCACGCGGCGCGCGCGCTGGGACTCGTCGAGCTCGGCCCCAAACCCGAACGCCCTGGCGCACGCGCGCGCGTCGCCGACGCCTGCGGCCTGACGCTGCGCCTGCCGGTGGGTTGCGGCGAGGTCGACTGGGAGCAGGTCAAGCTGCCGCACGACGAGTGCGTGCTGGCGCTCTCGCACGACGTCACGCGCGGCGAGATCCAGCGCAGCATCGAGCGGCTCGACGCGCTGCCGGTGTGGGAGGACAAGGACGACGAGGACGAGGCGCCGAAAGAGCGGGTCACGCCCGGCGGGCTGATCCTGCCCTACTAGCCCCTAGGGCGAAATCCCGGCGCGCTGACAGACCGAGCGGATCAGGTTGCGCGCGCTGGTGCCGAGCTTGCGCATCGCGCGCCGCACGAGCGCCTGCTTCTTGGTCATGCACGCCGACGCGCCGATGACCTGCCAGGCCTCCTGGTTGCCGGGGCTGGCGCGGATGATCTTGCGCGCGAGGCTGATCGCCTTGGCGTAGAGCGCGTTGACGTAGGCCGTGCGTGCGGCGCGCAGCTGTGCCGCCAGCTCGGCGGGGCTGAGCGTGACGGCCGGCTTGACCGGCGCCTTCTTGGTGCGAACCTTGGTGCGCGGCGGGCGCCGGCGGCCTGGGTTGCGCCGCGGGTTGCGCCGGGGCGGGCGCTTGGTCGCCACGGCGACGCCGCCGCCGGCCGTACCGCTGCCGGTTCCCACACCCGCGTCCGCCGAGGCGACATCCGACTTGCAGTCTTTGACCTTGTCCTCGGCCTGCGTGTCGTCGGGCACGAGCTGCTTGGCGGCATCGGCCTTCTTGCGCGCGTCCTCGCACTGGCCCTTCTTGACGTGCTCGTCGATGGCCGCCAGCTGCGCGCCGAGGTACTGCTCGCGCGCCTTCTTGTAGTCCGGCGAGCTGTCGCGCTTGCCGGCGTAGACGCTGTCTTTGGGGATCGCGTTGTAGGCGCGCAGGGCGTCGACCATCTGCGTCTTGGTGACGAGGCTGTTGGCCTCCTCGAACTTCTTCTTCCAGCGCGCTTCTTTGCTCGCCTTGTCGCAGTCGGCTTGGGCCTTGCTCTTGGCCTCGCCGGAGAGCTTGCCGCAGGCGTCGATGGCCTGCTGCCAGCTCTCGCTCTCCAGAGACGACGAGATCGTGGCGAGCAGCTTGGCCGAGTCGCCGCTGCCGGCGGTGCTGCTGGTGCCCGAGCTGGTGCCCGGCGTGGCAGTGCTGCCCGATCCGGTGGCGCCGGATCCAGCGTTTGGATCACCGGCGGTCATGGTGCGCCAGATCACGACACCCAGCGCCAGCAGCACCACGACGGCAAGCCCGATCCACAGCCCGCTCTTGCCGCCACCGCCCTTGGAGATGTCGACGACTGTGGCGTCGCGCTCGAATACGAAGTCCTCGCCGGGCGCGACGAAGCGCAGCCGCACGTGACCGAGGTCGATGTGATCGGCGCGCCGCAGCTCGACCTTGCCGTACTCCTCGCCGTTGACGCGCACGCCGTTGGCGCTCTGCAGATCGATGATCGTGTAGCGGCCGTGCTCTTCGACGATGCGGCAGTGGTGGCGCGAGATCGAGCGGTGGTTGATGACGATGTCGTTGTCGTCGGTGCGCCCGAGCACCATCACCGACTTGCGCAGCGAGAACTCCATGCCGGCGAAGTTGGTGGAGACGCAGACCAGGCGTGCAGGCGCGCTGACGGGCGCTGCAACGGTCGGGACGGGCGCCGCTTCGGAGGGCGCATCCTCGATCTTGACGTGGGCCGTCTGCTCGTTGATCGCGGCTTCGCCGGCGGCGCGCGGCATCTCGGTGGTGCGCGCGGAGTCTTCCGGCTGTGGGGCGCCGTGGCCGAGCTTGGTGGTGCCCTCGAACTTGAGGCCGAGGACGTAGTCACCGATCTGGATCCGATCCCCTTCGGTGACCGCGACGCGCCCGTTGATGCGGTTGCCGTTGACCTTGATCCCGTTGTAGCTGCCGGTGTCTTCGATGAAGACAGTGCCGTTGTTCTTGAGCAGGCGAGCGTGACGACGCGAGACGTTACGCTCGGTCAGCCGGATGGTATTACCCTCCTTGCGACCGATCGTGATCTCGTCTCGAATCAGAGGGACGACGGTTGTCTTTCCCTCGTCGTCCTCGATGATCAGCTTCACCATGCGTGGAGCATCGCCGTAGAGATCAAAACCATCGCCGGCCGTTACGTCAGCCAGCTAAATCAATCTGATAGCTCGCGGCTCGAGCCGCGGTGCATTTGGCTAGAATTTCAAGCACATACTGTACGTACGTCGATTTGCCAATGTCAAGCTCATCGTCGCCAAGCGTATCGTCGCCAAGCGTATCGTCGCCAAGCGTATCGTAGCTCTGCGCTCAATCGTATCGCTACTGCATCCGGTTTCGCCGCGCTACTGCCACGCCGCTGGCGACGATATGACTTAAGGGCACGATCGGAAAAGAAACCTCCGAACGTGAGAGCTTCGACAGCTGCGCCACCGTAACCGGATGTGGGTGACCGATCGCGACCGCCCATCCCCGACGCCGCGCGACGCGCAAAGCCTGCGCTAATCTAACAATAAATGTAGCAGGACGGGGAGGGTCATCCAAAAACACATCTCGCTCCAGGCACATAACCCCCACGCGCCGCGCCACGCGGCAGATCTGCGTATGCGGTGATGTGCGCGAATCGAGGAAAGGCAGGCCACGTCCCGCGAGGTGTCTCAGCAGCGGCGCCATGGCGCTCGCGTCGGCGCTCATCGCAGATCCCATGTGATTGTTGACCGCGCTCAAACCCGGCACCCGCGACAGGCAGTCTTCGAGCGGCGCCACGATGGGGCGCGAAGAGGAGAGCACGATCGGCTCGTCGCGCAGGGCTGCCCGGTCGAGCGGCTCCATCGGCAGGTGCAGCATCAGCTGTCGGCGCCGGCGGCGGATCGCCTTCACCGCCGCGGCCGTGTGTCTCGCGTGGGGAAGCACCGAGAACGTCAGCTGCATGTCGAGCGCGAGCAGCTGCTCGAGGGCTTTCATGTCGCGACCGATGTCGTCGATGACCAGCGCCAGGCAGGGAGAAGCGGGGCTGCACAGCCCGCCGACGCCGCGCCCGCTACCGGCGGCAGCGCGCGCGGCGCCGCCCCAGCGAGCCAAGGCTGCATTCCCGCGCGGCGCAGCGGGCCACACCGCGACCACCGCGATGGCCAGCGCCAGCGCGCTGATCAGCGCGCCGAGGGCGATGAAGATACGCCGCATGACCGCACGAGGATAACGCCCCTCGGCCTGCGGTCCGAATTCGAGCGCGTCAGCGGTCGAATCAATCTGATATTCCTCGCGGCGCGAGCCGCGATGGAATTCGAGCGCGCCTCTACTTCAGATTGCCGAAGATCTGCGCCGCGCGCAGGTAGTCGAGCGCCGTCTGCAGCTGGAAGTCCGCCAGGCGCCGGCGCCGCGCCAGCTTCTTCTTGCGCCGCTTGGTGCCGCGCAGATGGCCCTGCAGGTCCTTTTCGCGGGTGACCTTCTCGACCTTGACCGGCGGTGCCTTGGCGGCGGCGATGATGTCGGGCTCGATGCCGCGCTCTTGGATCGAGCGTCCCGACGGCGTGTAGTAGCGGGCGATGGTCAGCTTGAGGCCCGAGCCGTCGTTGAGCTCGATGATCGTCTGCACCGAGCCTTTGCCGAAGGTCTGCTGTCCCATGATCACCGCGCGCTTGCGGTCCTGCAGCGCGCCCGCGACGATCTCGCTGGCCGACGCCGAGCCGCCGTTGACGAGGCAGACCATCGGGAAGCCCTTGAAGGTGCCGCGGCTGTGCGCCACCTCGCGGTCGAGCACGCGGCCGCCCTTGCCGGTGGTCTTGACGATCAGGCCGTCGGAGATGAAGAGGTCGGCGACGCGCACGGCCTGCTCGAGCAATCCCCCAGGGTTGTTGCGCAGGTCGAGGATCAGCCCGTGCAGCTTCTGTTTGGCTTGCAGCTGCTCGAGCGCCTTGCGCAGGTAGCTGGCGGTGCGCTCCTGGAAGTTCTTGACGCGGATGTAGCCGATGCCGGGCTCGATCATCTTGCTCGTGACGCTGACGATCTTGATCACGTCGCGCACGATCTCGACGTCGAAGCGCTTGGTCTTGCCCTTGCCGAGCGGGCGCACGATCGTCAGCTTGACGCGCGTTCCGCGCGGGCCCCGCATGCGGCGCACGGCCTCGGTCATCTGCATGCCGCGCGTGCTCTTGCCGTCGATGGCGCGGATCTGGTCGCTCGACTTGAGCTTGGCACGATGCGCCGGCGTGTCCTCGATGGGCGCGACGATGGTCAGCCAGTTGTTGCGCACCTCGACCTCGATGCCCAGCCCGCCGAAGCTGCCGCGCGTGTCGGCCTTCATGCGGCGGTACTGATCGGGCGGCATGAACACCGAGTGCGGATCGAGCGTCTTGAGCATGCCGCGGATCGCGCCGTGCACGAGCTTGCGTCCGTCGACGTGGTGCACGTAGTTGTTCTCGACGTAGGTCAGAACGCGCGCGAACAGGCCGAGCTTGCGGTAGGGACTGTATCGGCGCGGCACGGCGAAGGCGCTCTGGATCGCGAGCACTGCGACGACCGCGACGATTCCACCCGTGACAAATAGCGTGGCGCCGCTAAACAGGCGCCTGATTCGTGACCTCTGGCTCAAGGCTCTCTCCGATGGGTGAGGACGAGGTCATATTATACGTCTCGATCCTCGGCCATGCAGACATCGACCACCTACTACGACGTGTTGCTCGCGGCCTACGTGCGCGGCCATCTCGGCGAGGCGGCGCTGGCGCCACCGGCGGACGCCGAGACCCTCGTGGCGCGGGCGCGCGCGGCTGGGTTGCGGCCCTTCAAGCTCAAGCGCAACACCGAGCTTCCGCGGGTGCGCCGCGTGCTGGGCACCGTCTGTGGGCTCGCGCCGCGGCGCCTGCTCGACATCGGCTGCGGGCGCGGCACGTTTCTGTGGCCGCTGCTCGAGGCGCAGCCCGAGCTCGAGGTGTGCGCCATCGATCGCGCCGCGCGCCGCATCGCTGACGTGCAGGCGGTGCGCCGCGGCGGCGTGGTGCGCCTCTCGGGGCTCGTCGCGAACGTCTGCGCCCTGCCCTTCGCCGACGACAGCGTCGACGTGGTCACGGCGCTCGAAGTGCTCGAGCATCTGCCCGAGCCCGCGCGCGCGGCGCGCGAGATCGTGCGCGTGGCCGCACGCTTCGTCGTCGCCTCGGTGCCTTCCAAGCCCGACGACAACCCCGAGCACATCCAGCTCTTCAGCGCCGAGAGCCTCTCGTCGCTGCTCGCGGAGGCGGGCGCCGCGCGTGTCGACGTGACGTTCGTGCGCGGCCACATGGTCGCGGTGGCACGCTGCGAGGGCACCACATGAGCGCGCTCGAGATCGACAAGTACCCGCGCACCCAGCACGTCGAGGGATCGCGCGCGCAGCCGGGTGACGAGGGGCTCGAGGTGGTGCCGCTCGGCACGCTGCGCGGCGGCGTGCTGGTCGTCGAGGAGAAGCTCGACGGCGCCAACGCTGGCATGCGCCTCGACGAGCAGGGCACGCTGCTGTTGCAGTCGCGCGGCCACTACCTGACGGGCGGCGCGCGCGAGAAGCACTTCGCGCTCTACAAGCGCTGGGCGGCGAGCCACAGCGCCGCGCTCGCCGCGCTGCTCGGCGAGCGCTACACGCTCTATGGCGAGTGGCTCTACGCCAAGCACACGATCTACTACGACCAGCTGCCGCACTACTTTTTGGAGTTCGACCTGCTCGACCGCGAGCGCTCGGTCTTTCTCGACACCGACGCGCGCCACGCGCTGCTCGCGGCGACCCCTGTCGTCTCGGTGCCCGTCATCGCGCGCGTCGATTTGGAATCGCGGCCGCTGGATGCCGCCGCGCTGCAGGCGCTGATCGGACCGTCGCGCTACAAGAGCGCCGCGTGGCGCGAGCGGCTCGGCTACGCCGCCGAGCGCAGCGGCGTGGCGAGCGAGCGAGCGCAGCGCGAGACGGATCCACGTGACGAGATGGAGGGGCTCTATCTCAAGCACGAGCGCGACGGCGTTGTGATCGGCCGCTACAAGCTGATCCGCGAGTCGTTCCTGCAGGCAGTCGACCAGTCGGGCAGCCACTGGCTGTCGCGGCCGATCATCGAAAACGGCCTCGCCGAAGGCGTCGACATCTTCGCGCCGCCACCGTCGGGGACGCCACCAACGCCGGCGCCGAGTGAGCCGTCGTGACCGACGTCGCGCGCATCGCACAGATCGCGCGCGAGCTCGGCTGTCCCGAGCCGCCCGACTTCGCGCTCGACTTCGAAGCGCTCGACGCGCGCCACGGCTGGATCCGCGCGCTGCGCGGCTGCGAGCAGGACGCCGAGTTTCACCCCGAAGGCGACGTCTGGATCCACACGCGCATGGTCTGCCAGGCGCTCTGCGCGCTCGACGGCTGGCGCGCGCTGCCGCCCGACGAGCGCGCGCTGGTCTTCGGCGCGGCGCTGCTGCACGACGTGGCCAAGCCCGAGACCACGCGTCGCGAAGGCGAGCGCGTGACGGCGCGCGGACACGCGCGGCGCGGCGAACAGACGGCGCGCCTGCTGCTGTGGCGCCTCGGCGCGCCGTTCGCGTGGCGCGAGGCGCTCTGCGCGCTGGTGCTGCATCATCAGGTGCCGTTCTTTCTGCTCGAGCGCGACCACCCGCGCCGACTGCTCGCGCGTATCTCGCTTCGCGCGCGCTGCGATCACCTCGCGCTGCTCGCCGAGGCCGACGCGCGCGGCCGTACGGCGCACGATGTGCCGCGGCTGCTCGAAAACATCGCGCTCTTTTTCGAGTACGCGCGCGACGAGGGCTGCCTGCGCGCGCCGCGCGGCTTCGCCTCGGACCACGCGCGCTTCCTCTACTTCCAGCAAAAGCGTGACGACCCCGACCAGGCGCCCTACGAGGCGCCCGACCGCCCGGAGGTGACGCTGCTCAGCGGCCTGCCGGGCGCCGGCAAGGACCACTTCGTGGCGCAGCACGGCGCCGGTCGGCCCGTGATCTCGCTCGACGCGCTGCGCGCCGAGCTCGGCGTGTCGCCCAGCGACAGCCAGGGCAAAGTCGTCGCCGCCGCGCGCGAGGCGGCGCGCGAGCACCTGCGCGCTGGGCGCGCTTTCGTCTGGAACGCCACCAACATCTCGCGCCAGCAGCGCGCCGCGACGATCTCGCTCTGCGCCGACTATGACGCGCGCGTGCAGATCGTCTACCTCGAGGTCGACGAGCCGACGCTGCGCGCGCGCAACCAGGCGCGACGCAGCGCCGTCCCGGACGCGGTCATCGATCGGCTGCTGCGCCGCTGGCAGCCTCCGGACGCGAGCGAGGCACATCGGGTGCAGATCGTAGCGCCGCGATCGTGACGGCGAGCTGCGCGCGATAGATCAGCGCGCCGACGAGGCTGCAGGCCAAGGCGACCGCGCCGGCGACGAGGCTGGCGTGATAGTGCGGATGCACGCCGCGCAGCGCCTCGCCCGCGGCGGCGGCCAGCGCGCCGAGCAGCGCCACGACGCCGAGCAGCGCCGCGGGGCGCTCGCCGAAGCGGCGCCCAGCCGCCTGCGCCACGCCATAGCCGAGCACGGTGGCGGCCACGGCGCGCTCGAGCACCACGAGGATGTGCGCTAGCTCGGGCCACTCGCCGACATCGCCGCGGACGCGGCCAGCGATATCTGCCAGTCCGAAGCGAACGCGAAAGGGCGCCGGCGCGCTCAGCGGCCACGCCGACAGCGCGAGCAGATAGCCGGCGAACGGCAAGCTGGCGAAGGCCAGCGCGCGCCACTCGAAGCGTCGCTCCGGCGCGGTCTGTGCCACGCGGCTGCTCGACGCGGCGACGGCCACGACCACGAGCACGGCGGCCGCGCTGCCGAGACCCCACAGCGGTGCCACGAGCAGCGCAGGCAGCGCCGCCACCGCGCTCCACAGCGCGGCGAGCAACGCCACGCGTCCGCGCGACAGCACACGATGGAGGCGGTCGCGCCACAGCGGCACGATCAGCGCCGCGCCCGAAAGCGCGATCAGCGGCAGCAGCGGCGCGCGCTCGGGCTGACCCGCGACCGCGAGCCCATCGACGAACAACAGCAGCGTCAGCAAGTAGAACAGCCCGCTCAGCGGCAGCTCGAGCAACAAGCGGCCAGCCAGACGCGCGTCGATGCGAGCCTGCAGCGCGCGGTGCGTCAGCGCGCCGAGCAGTGCGCCGAAGCCATTGGCCGCCACGTCGAAGACGCTCGTGCTGCGCACCGGCGACAGCAGCTGCACCGCCTCGATCAGCGCGCTGAAGGCCAAGCCCAGCATGCCGGTGAGCGCCAGCGAGCGCCCGCCGCTGGCGCGCCACAGAAAGCCTGGCCCGAAGAAGAGCACGATGTTGATCAGCACGTCGCCGATCGGCGCGCGCCAGTGAAGCTCGATCGCCGGCGGGCGGTTGAAGTGAAAGGGCGCCCAGGTGACCAGCAGCGTGAGCAGCAGCACGTAGCCAAACAGCGCGCGCGCCAGTCTGGTGCCGTCTCTGCTCACCCGTAAAGCATAAGGAACACGGCGGGCGCGGGGTGCGTATTATCCCGGCATGCAAACGCTCCGCGCCCAAGTCCGCTCCCTCGCCCCGTCTGTCGTGCTGCTCGTCGCGCTCGCCGCGCCGTCGCCAGCGCACGCCTGCACCACCTTCGGCTTTCGCGCCCAGCGCGTGATGGGCAAGAGCTACGACTGGCACACCGCGGCCGGGCTGCTGATGGTCAACCCGCGCGGCCAGAGCAAAAGCGGCGCCGCGCGCGCCAGCTCGGCGCGATGGACCGCGCGCTACGGCAGCGTGACGTTCAACCAGTACGGGCGCGGCTTTCCCAACGGCGGTGTCAACGAGCGCGGCCTCGCCGTCGAGGTGATGTGGCTGTCCAGCGCGCGCTTTGGCGCCGCGGCGCCAGGGCAGCGCTCGGTCAACGAGCTGTCGTTCATCCAGTACCTGCTCGACAACGCCAAGGACGTGACCGAAGCGATCGCCTACGCGCGCCGCGTGCACGTCGCGCGCACCTACGCGCGCGTGCACTACATGGCCTGCGATAAGGGCGGGGCCTGCGCCACCTTCGAGCACGTCGCAGGACGGCTCGTGGTGCACCACAGCCACAAGAAGAAGTCGCTGCCGTACGCCGCGCTGACCAACCACACCTACGATCGCTCGCTGCGCTACTACAAGCGCGCCAAGGCGAACGACTCGGGCATGGGATCACTAGCGCGCTTCGCGCGCGCCGCCGAGCACGTGCAGCGCGCCAAGGCGCTGCCAGCGCGCGGCGCCGTCGAGCGCGCCTTCGCTACGCTCGACTCGGTGCGCAACGGCAGCTACTCCAAGTGGCAGATCGTCTATCAGCTCGCCGGCGCCAAGCCGCGCGTGAGCTTTCGTGCGGCAGGCGCGCGAAAGAGGCTCTTTACGGTGGATCTCGCCAAGGTCGACTTCCGTTGCGGCGGCGAGTCGAGCGTCATCGATCTGACCGGCAGCGTCAGCGGCAAGGCCGGCCGCTGGCTCAGCGGGGCGAACGCGCTCAACGGCAAGCTCGTGCGTGCGACGTTGGGCAAGCTCGGCTTGCCGGCGGCGATCGTCGCGCAGGTCGCCGCCTACCCGCGCACGCTGCGCTGCGCCAAGTAGCGCCTATTGCGTCGGCAGCGCGTCGAGCC
The DNA here is from genome assembly GCA_020431405.1 of Myxococcales bacterium. GTDB lineage: Bacteria > Myxococcota_A > Polyangia > JAGQIK01. The sequence continues at coordinate 12,415 of JAGQIK010000408.1, read as the reverse complement.
AGGGACCGTCGGCGCCCGCGTCCGCAGTGTCGGGCACGAACATGTCGCCAGGCCGGCAGCAGTCGAGGCAGTCCGAGCGGCAGTCGAACATGCCGTTCTTGCAGGTGCAGATCCAGTTGATGCTGTACGCGGACGAGCACGGCGTGTGCGGCCAGCTGCACTGGTCGTTCTCCTTGACCGTGCAAGTGTCGCCGCTCGAGGCCTTGGTCGTCGGACACGCGCCAGGGTTGGATTGATCGGCCGTGCCGTCGATGCCGACCTTTCCATCGGTGCTGTCGACGCCCTTGTCGGCGGGCGTCGTCGAGCCGCTATCGCCGCAGCCAAAAAGCAGCAGCACGCAGGTGAAGGTGATGGTGAAGGTGATGGCGGCGCTTCGCATTGGGGCCCTCCCGAGTCGATGGCTGCCGAGAGAGCAAGGACCGTACCCCCAAAAAACGACGGATCTTCAAGGCGACTGTGCCACTGAGCGTGTGCCAAAGCTGGCCAGCGTGGCGCCGGCGAGACGCCTCGCGCACAGGCGACATGACGATGCGGTACGGCGGGGAACGCGCGCGCCGGTATACTAGGCACCGGATCAACGTATTCCTTGGGGGTGAGCTGAACATGCGCGCGCGACGTGGGGTTACCTGGACGCTGCTCGCCGCGGCCACGCTGCTGGCCGGCTGCGGCGCGATCGCGCGCGACCCCAACACCGAGGGCTTCGTCGAGGGCACGCTCGAGACCGCCGCAGGCGAGCGCGGCGATGCGCTGGTGCACGTGCACGAAGGCGGCGCTTGGGTGCAGGTCGCGCTCTTCGATGTCGAGCGGGTCGAGAACAAGGCGTTCGAGCTGTGGCTGGTTCGAGCGAGCGAGGCGCTGAGCCTCGGCCAGTTCAACGTGGGCAGCGACGGCTTCGGCACCCAGTGGCGCGCGCTCGAAACCAACGACGCGTTCGAGTACGACTCGGTGCTGATCACGCGCGAGCTGCACGATCCGGCCGTGGCGAGCGCCGTCACGCCCAGCGACCAACGCGCCTTCGAAGGCAAGCTGCCACGGCCTTGAAAGTCGACCGCCCCAAAGAACCGTCCGTCGAGTACGTGGGCACGGAGCTGGGTTCCTACGAGCTGATCGAGCAGATCGGCAGCGGCGGCATGGGCATGATCTTCCGCGCGCATCACACGCGCATCGGCCGCACCGTCGCGATCAAGCTGCTGCGCGAGGATCTCGTCGAAAACAAGCTCGAGGTGGAGCGCTTCCTCAACGAGGCCAAGACGGTCAACCGCATCGGCCACCCCAACATCGTCGACATCTACGACTTCGTCGAGGAGTGGGACCGCAAGCCGCCGCAGATCTATCTCGTCATGGAGCTGCTCGAGGGCAAGAACCTCAACGAGTACCTCAGCGAGATCGACGTGCTGGAGCTCGCCGAGGCGATCGACATCGCCCTGCACATCTGCGACGGGCTCTCGGCCGTACACGACGTCAACGTGCTGCATCGCGACCTCAAGCCCGACAACGTGTTTCTCACCGACGACGCGCACGGGCGGCGGCGCATCAAGCTGCTCGACTTCGGCATCGCGCGCGGCTTCGCCGAAGGCGAGTCGTCGGAGCTGACCGATCCGGCGCGCATGGTCGGCACACCGCAGTACATGTCGCCCGAGCAGGTGCTCTCGCGCCCGCTCGATGCGCGCACGGACATCTACGCCGTCGGGCTCGTGCTCTACAAGATGCTCAGCGGCCGGACGCCGTTCGACGCGGCCGAGGTGGGCTCCGTGCTCGTCGATCAGGTGCACAAGCCGCCACCGCCCGCGGTTCGACCGGACGGGACGGCGCTGCCCGAGGCGCTGCAGGAGGTGCTGACGCGCTGTCTGCAGAAGGCGCCCGCCGACCGCTACCAGACCGCGCGCGAGCTGCGCGAGGCGCTGCACGACTGTCGCTCGGCGTTGCCGAGCTCGGCGCCCGACGAAGCGCAGGCGGCGCTGCCGAGCCTCGCGCCGCCGCGCCGGCGCGCGGGCCTGGTGGTCGGGTTGATCGGTGTGGCGGCGCTGCTGCTCGGCGTCGGCGCCTACTGGATCGCAGGCAGGGGAGATCATGCCGCGGTTCCCACGACGGCGGCGGGCTCGGCCAGCGCGGCGGTCGCGCCTACGCCGGCAAGCGGCGCCGGCTCCAGCACGGCTGCTGGCGCAGCGAGCCAGACGCGGCTGGCGTCGGGGCCTGGGTCGTCGGGCGCGAGCGCAGGGACGGCATCGGCCAAGGTCGACGTGCCCGTCAGCGCTGGCAGCGCGAAGACCGCCGACGACGACGGCAAGGGCGCAGGCAGCGGCAAGGCCGTCAAAGGACAGAGGATCGCGCGCGCACGGTCCAAGGGCCTCAAGGCCACGCGCACCCGTCGAACGCCGAGAGCCAAGACAGCCGCGAGCCCCGTCAAGGCGGGCAGCGGCAGCGGCGCGGCCGACAAGCCCGCCCCGAAGCGCGGCAGGCGCATCAAAGAGCGCATAAACCGCGGCGGCACGCTCGATCCCTTCGGCGACTAGCGCCACGCAGCTAGCGGATCCTCCCCGTCGCAGCTGTGCTAGGCTGCGTCTAAGTTCGAAACTTTCAGAGCATTAACGTGACGCTACGACTTCGTATACTCTGTGCGCTGTCGCTCCTGACCGTCTTGGCGCCGCCCGCCCACGCCGACGAGGCGCTCGACAAGGCCAAGCGGCTCTTCAAGCAGGCCGAGACGCACTTCGCCGTACGCGAGTTCAAAGAGGCGCTCTCGCTCTACAAGCAGGCCTATAAGGCCAAGCCTCTGCCCGAGCTGCTCTTCAACATCGGTCAGGCGCACCGTCACCTCGGCGACTGCAAGCGCTCGGCGTTCTTCTTCAACCAGTATTTGCTGAAGAAGGCCGTCTCCGACGACATCCGCGCCGAGGTCAAGCGGCTCAACGCGTCGTGCAAGCCGGCGGAGACCAAGACGCCGCCGACGAGCCAGCCGTCGGGTACGGGCGCGGGCAGCGGTACGGGCACAGGCACTGGTGCGGGCTCGGGCACGGGTGCGGGCGTGGGTACGGGCGCAGGCACCGGCACGGGCGCAGGCACGGGTACGGGCGCAGGCACGGGTACCGACGATGGCGGTCGGCCGGCGAGCTGGACGTGGGCCTGGATCTCGGCCGCGGCGGCGGTGGCGCTGTTCGCGACCGCAGGGATCACGGGCGGCATGGCGCGCTCGAAGAACAGCGACTACCTCGACCCAGCAACCCCCTTCGCGGACCTGCAGAGCCTGCGCGACAGCGGCATGGCGCTCGAGACGACGTCCTACGTCACGCTCGGCGTGGGCGCGGCGGCCGCCGTCACCTCCGTGATCCTCTTTGTCCTCTCGTCCGGCGGCAACGACGCGCCCGCGCCATCAGCCGCCAAGAATGTCGCGATCGGGGTGTCGCCTGGCGGCGCCTCAGTCGCACTGCACTTCTAGATGCGCGTGACTGATCTGTCTAAGACCGCCTCGCGGTCAAGCTCCCTGCGCTTGCTGTGTGCGCTTGGCCTGGTGGTCGTGGTCGTGACGACCGGCGGCTGCCTCGATTGGAACGCGTCGCGTCTCGAAGGCGACGGGCGCACCGATCAGGGCATCGACGGCGACGCCGGCAAGGACACCACGGGCGACGCGCCCAAGGACATGCCGGGCGACGGTGACGCCAGCGATGACGCGAGCGACACGACGCGCGATCAGCCCATCGGCGACAGCACGCACGACAGTGACGGCGACATGTCGCGCGACGGCACGCCCGACACACCCGACGCCGGCGCCGACAGCATGGATGCGATGCCCGACACCACGCGCGACGGAATACGTATCGACGGAGACCTCGGCGCACTGAGAGGCAACGGCTCCGGCTGCGCGACCAACTCGCAGTGTCTCAGCGGCTGGTGTATCGACGGCGTCTGCTGCAACAAGCAGTGCGATGGCAAATGCGAGACCTGCAGCGCCAATCCCGGCATCTGCCAGCCCGTCGCCGAGGGAAGCTTGCCCCCTTCGGGTAAGACGTGTCCAACGGGCTCGGGCTGCAACGAGGACGGCCGCTGTGACGGCGTAGGCCGGTGTCGTACGAAGCCGCTGGGATCCACTTGCTCGACCGCGACCTGCACGAGCACGACCTACAACGTCCCCAAGATCTGCAACGCTGCAGCGAGCTGCGTCAACGCCTCGGCCACCACCACGATCAGCTGCGGAAGCTACAAGTGCAGCGCCACGACCGTCTGTCAGGCGCCCTGCGGGAGCAACGGAAACTGCTCCACCGGCGGAAACACCTGCAGCGGCGGCAAGTGCAACGGGACGTTGTATCCGCTCGGAACCGCCTGCAACCAAGGCACGGAGTGCGCCTCGGGCATCTGCCAGCAAGGGTTCTGCTGTCTGACGAGCTGCAGTGGCCCATGCAAGAGCTGTGGCGTCGCAGGCCTCGAAGGCCAGTGCGTCGACGTGCCCGCCGGAGAGCCATCCGTCGCGGGAGGATGTGCGGTCAATGGCTGTACCACCGACGGTAGGTGCGACGGCAACGGTGCCTGCCGCACGACACGTGACGGCACGCCGTGCGGCACCAAGCCCGTCGAGTGCACGGGCACGACTGACGGCACGCTGACCATGCGCACCTGTCAGAGCGGTCAGTGCACCGAGATGAAGATGACCTGCGGCAAGTACAAGTGCCAAAACGGCACGAGCTGCCTCGGTCGCTGCAGCACCGGCTCGCACTGTGCCCAAGGCTTCACCTGCAACCAGACCACGCGTAACTGCCAATGACGGCGGCCGAGCGCACAGCCGGCACGATCTTCATTGGCAGCTCGCAAGCTGAGTGCTTCTTCGAGCGCCTCGAGGGCGAGCGCGCGTTCATCCGCACGCAGCTCGACATACAGCCTGGCGCGTTCGCACGCGTCAGCGTCTTCGCGAGCGAGGCGTCGGTGGACTTCGACGCACTGGTCCGCAACGTAGAAGCCGGCAATGGCGAGGGCAGCCTGCTCGAGCTGCAGCTGCACGAGCTGAGCGACAGCTCGCGCGCGGTGCTCGAGTCGGTGACGCTGCGCCAGACCGGCCAAGGCCACGCGGCCGTGGCGGCGCAGCAGCCGGGCAGCACTGGGCCGAATCCCGCGTATCAGCCGGGCAGCACCGGCCCACATCCCGCGCAGGCCTCGCGCGCGTCGGGACCGATCAAGCCGAGCCTCACCGGCCCTGCCTTTCCCGCCGTCGAGCAGCAGCGGCGCAAGCGCACCACCTCGGCACCGCCCGAGGCCTTCGCCGCGCCGCCGCAGAAGGCGCCCGAGATGGGCGGAACGGGCGCCAGCGCGGCGCCGCAGCGGCGCGCGCGCACCACGTCATCGCCAGCGGCCACGCCTCGGCGCCAGCGCCGCAACACGGCCTCGCCCAAGCGCAGCTCGTCGCCCAAGGTGACCTTCGACAAGCCGCCGGTGCTCGCCGTCTGTCTCGGCCGCCGCCTGGCGCAGCTTCATCGCATCGAGCACGAGGTGACACACATCGGTCGCGGCGAGGAGTGTCAGCTGCGCATCGACAACCCCACCGTCTCGCGCGAGCACTGCCGCATCGAGCGCACGGCGGGCCGCTACTGGCTGGTCGACTCGGGCGCCTCCAACCGCACGCTGATCAACGGCAAGCCGGCCTTTCGCGAAGAGCTCGCGCCCGGCGACGAGATCCAGGTCGCGAAATACGTCGTGCTCTTCGCGCCGAGCAAGAAACAGCTGCCCGAGCACCGCGTGGGCGCCACGGTGGGCGCCGCGCGCAGCCGCCCCGACGCCACCGACGAGCGCACGTACATGCTCGAGCAGAGCCAGTACAAGGACATGCTCGACGAGCTCAAGAGCGAGCGCGGCGCGCACCTCAAGCGGCTCGAGGAGCGCGAGGTTGGCGATCCGATCAAGCTCGACAAGAAGCGCGTGATCGTCGGGCGCGGCCTCGACGCGGACGTGCGGCTCGAGGGCTGGTGGCGCATCAGGAAAGAGCACGCAGCGATCGTCGCCGTGGACGACGGCATCACCGAGCTGCGCCATACCATCGAGCGCATCAAGGGCGGCAAGCCGATCTGGATCAACGAAGAGAGCTACGAAGGCCGCAAGCTGCTGGCCAACGAGGACGTGATCGAGATCGGCAACAACCGCTTTCGCTACTATGCCTCGGTCCGACGCCGCCAAAAAGACTAGGCCGGACAAAGGACGACAGATGAGCAGACTGATCCGCGCGCGCCGGCCCGGCGCGACGCAGCTGCTGGCGCGCATCGTCGAGACCCCGGAGCTCGTCGCCGCTGTCGGCTCGCTCGAGCCGCGCGCGCTGACGAAGCTGATCCACCACGTGGGCCTCGAGGACGCCGGCGAGATCGTGATGCTCGCCAACATCGAGCAGATCGAGCGCGTCTTCGACGAAGACCTCTGGCAGGCCGAGCGCGCGGGCGTCGAGGAGCGCTTCGACGCCGAGCGCTTCGCGCTGTGGCTCGAGGTGATGGCCGAGTGCGGCGAGGATCGGCTCGCCGACAAGCTCGCCGAGCTGCCGCGCGAGCTGGTGCTGCTGGGCCTTTCGCGCAACATCCTCGTCATCGCCCTCGACGATCTGCAGCAGACCATGTGGGGCGCCGACGAAGACGACGCCAACCAGATCGACAAGGCGCTCGAGAGCGCGCTGTCCGAGGAGCTCGACAACTATCACGTCATCGCGCGCCGCCACGACGGCTGGGACGCCGTGCTCGGCGCGCTGCTGGCGCTCGACAAGAACCACCACGACGTGCTGGTCGAGCTGCTCGAACGCTGCGCCGCCATGTCGGCCGAGCGCATCGAAGACAGCGGCGGGTTGCTCGCGCTGCTCAGCGCCGACGAGATGCTCGAGAGCGACGTGGGCGGCGAGCGCGAGGCGCGCCGTGCCGAGCAGGGCTACGTCGCACCACAGGCGGCGGCCGCGTTTCTCGCGCTGGCGGCCAAGACCGACGTACACGCGCTGGCCCAAAGTCGCGAGCGCGACGCCGTCACCCTGGCCTACTTCCGTGATCTCGAGCGCCGGCCCGCCGAGGCCTCACCGCGCGCGGCACACGACGCAGCGGCGGCCGATACGGCGGCTGCCGCCGACAAGGGCAGCGCGCGGCTGCTGCACGCGCTACGCGAGGCGGGCGTGGTCGAGCAGGAGCCCGCCGCGCCGCTTTCGCTCGCTGCGCCCGAGGACGGCGCCGAGCTCGGCGGCGAGGAGCTGCTGCGCGCCGCGCTCGCCGAGCTTCGCGCGCGTGATCCCATCGCCTACAGCGCGCGCTTTGGCGAGCTGGCCTACCTCGCCAACGTGCTCGTGTCGGGCTATCAGCGTGGCACTCGCCGGCTGCCGCCCGCGCAGGCGGCCAAGCTGGCGCTGCGCGTGGTCGCGCGCGGAGTCGCTCAGCGCCTCGGCTCGGCGCGCCTCGACGCACTCGAAGCCACCGTACGCCTGCTGCGCCGCGAGCACGCCGACCGGCTCTTCCGCATCGGCTGGCCACTGCACCTCGACGACGAAGGCCAACACCCGATTGCCTAGCACGCGCTCGCTGTCCTACGATTGAGGCGACGCGGGAGGCCGGTGCGCTTGCGAGGCTTCCTTCACCTACGACCCACGTTCCCGCACGAGTGACGACGACTGCGAAGCCCAAGCGGTTGGGTGCCAACCCGGTCACCGGGTCGCTGGCCGCCATCGTCAGCTTGTCCTACTCGGTCTCGTACGGCGCGCTGATCTTCTCCGGTCAGACGCTGAGCAGTCACCTGTCGGCAGGTCTGATGTCGGCGCTGGTCAGCGCCGGCGTGGTCGCCATCGTCGTAGCGCTGACCAGCTCGTTCTCGTTTGCCATCGCCGGTCCCGACTCCAACGCCACCGCCATCCTCGCCGTGATGGTCAGCGCCATCGCCGAGGCGACCGTCAAGCAGGGCGCCGACGCCACCATCGCGACGGTGCTGATGGCCGTCGCGCTGTCGAGCGTCATCTGCGGCGTGATCCTCTTTCTGCTCGGCTACTCCAAGCGCGGCCGCTACGTGCGATTCATCCCGTTCCCCGTGATCGGCGGCTTCCTCGCCGGCACCGGCTATCTGCTCGTCGACGGCGCGGTCAAGTCGCTGTCCGGCGCGCACCTGCTCGACCCCACCTCGTTTTCGCGTCTCGCCGAGCTGCCGCTGCTGATGTGGCTGCCCACGGTGCTGGTGGCGATCACGCTGCTGGTGCTGCAGCGCAAGTTCACGCACTTTCTCATCGCCCCCGGCGTGCTCGCGGTGGCCACGGCGCTTTTTTTCGCCGGCATGGTCGCCAGCGGCGTCTCGTTCGAGCAGGCGCACAAGACAGGCCTGCTGCTCAACCCCATCTCCCTGAAAGACTTCACGCTGCCGTTTCAGATCTCGCTCGGCAACGTGCAGTGGCACGTGCTCGCCGCGCAGGCCGTGCCGCTGCTGGCGCTGACCGTGGTCGTCTCGATCACGATCTTGCTCAACGCCACGGGCCTCGACCTGGCGAGCGCCGAGGACGCAGACTTCGATCGCGAGCTCAAGGCCGCGGGCGTGGCCAACGTCGCCGTCGGCATGGCGGGCGGCATCGTCGGCTACCTGTCGATCAGCCGCAGCCTGCTCAACCTGCGCGCTGGCGCCACCTCGCGCGTGGCGGGCATCTCGGCGGGCATCGTCTGCCTGGCGGTGACGTTTCTGGTGCCCAAAGCCTTCGGCTACCTGCCGCGGCCCGTGCTCACCGGCCTGGTGCTCTATCTCGGGCTCGACCTGCTCACCGAGTGGGTCGGCGGCACGCTCAAGCGCATGCCGCGCTTCGAGTACGTGCTGGTGCTGCTGATCCTCGCGCTGATCGCCTACCAGGGCTTTCTTTACGGCGTGCTGCTCGGCGTCGTCGTGGCGAGCCTGCTCTTTGTCTTCAACTACAGTCGCCTCACGCCGGTCAAACACACGTTCACCGGCAAACAGCACCTCTCCAACGTCGAGCGCTCTATCGCCGAGACCAACCTGCTCAAGGCCAAGGGCGGCTCGGTCTACGGCCTGACGCTGCAGGGCTTCATCTTCTTCGGCACCTCCAACGCCGTGCTCGATTCGATCAAAGCGCGCCTCGACGGCGAGCTACGCTTCGTGCTGGTCGACTTTCGTCTGGTGCAGGGGCTCGACGTCTCGGCGGTGCTGTCGTTTTCCAAGCTGCGCCAGTCGTGCGAAGCGGCGGGCGTCGTGCTGGTGCTGACCGAGCTGCCGAGCGGCATCCGCGACGTCTTCGAGAAGGCCAAGTTCACACTCGACGACGAGGTGGTGCGCACGTTCCCCGATCTCGACCACGGCATGGAGTGGATCGAAAACCAGATGCTGATGTCGTCGACGGCGCCGATGAAACCGGGGCTGCGCTCGGAGCTCAAGAGCTCCTTTTCAGATGAAGAGATCGACGGCTTGCTGGGCTACCTCGAGGCGCTCGAGATCGACGCCGGCACGGCCATCGCGAAGCAGGGCGACGCAGGCGACACGATGTGGTTCGTCGATCAAGGCGCCGTCAGCATCTACATGACGCTCGGCGACGCGGCCCACGGCACCGTCGAAGACAAGCGCCTGCGCACCTACGGTCCGGGCACGATCATCGGCGAGATGGGCTTTTACACCGAGGCGACCCGCAGCGCCTCGATCGTCGCCGACGAGAAGACAACCTTGCGTCGCCTGACGCGCGACAAGCTGCTCGAGCTCGAAGAAAAGCGCCCCGAGCTGGCGCACAAGCTACATCGCTACGTGATCAGCTTGCTCTCGGCGCGCGTCAAGGCGGCCAACGAAGAGATCCGAACGCTGCTCTAGCACCGCTGTCGTGGGCTCTAGGAGCTCGGCTTCTTCGGCATCTTGCCGGTGGTCATGTAGGGGCGCAGCCAGATCGCCGAGTGGTGCATCAGCTGCTTGGGGTTCTTGGTGCAGACGTAGCTTACGAGGTCAGCGCCGCGATGCTCGGTGTAGGGGTTGGAGAGCTTGGTCTCCGAGATCGTCACCGAGTGCACCAGGCGGCACAGCTTGGCCTTCCACGGGCCGCCCTTCTTGCAGTAGCGCGCGACAGCGCTGCCGATGTCTTCGACCTGGCGCTGGATGTTGTACATCATGTCGCTGCCGTAGGCGTTGGTGAAGTCGAGCCGCTTGCTGTATCGGAAGGAGACGTCGCAGCCGCAGGCGCTGCGGATCTTCTTTCTCGACTTGGCTATCGCGCCATGGATGCGCTTGATGGTGCGCGCTTCGACGTTGGTCGAAGGCGCCGCCACGAGGCCAATCAGGACGATCGCGACCACGCTCTGCTTCATCGCTGTTCCTCTCGGTTGATGTATGCAGAGGTACTACGCTGTAGTCACGACGCGCCTTCCGGCAAAAGCCGCAGGCTAGTAGCAGTGACGGTATGGGCGGCAGTAGCTGCGCCAGTAGCAGTAGCGGTGTCCGTAGCGGTAGCGGCAGTAGCGGCGGCGGTAGCAGCGGCGGCGGGTGTAGCAGCGACGGCGACGGTAGCCGGTGCAGCTGCGATAGGTGCTGCAGTAGCGACGGCCGTAGCGGTAGTAGCAGCGGCGGCGCGTGTAGCAGTAGGCCTCGGCGTCGCTCGACGAGAAGAGCACCACGGCGACGGCGGCGGCGCCGACCAGCATCTGCAGGCTCAAGGCGATCGAGAGCGTTCGGGTTAGCTTCGGCTTGTTCATCTCGGGTCCACCTCCCAACCAGCCACCAGCGGGCAACTGACTTTCTGCGTCCGGTGCGAGCGCGCGCGCGAGCGTGACGAGCTGCGCGCAGGCAGCTCGTCGCGATCGACCGGACTGGGTACTAGAACGCGGCTGCGGCGAGCAGCGCGCGATGCCGCGAACAACCTGCGGCGAGGAGACGGCGGCAGCGCGAGCGAAACGCGCTGCGGCCGGCGATCATGTGCGGGGCAAAGAAGATAGCGGCTTCAGTCTACCGAAGCAGCGCGGCTAGTAGCAAACCCGGTAGGGCCGGCAGTAGCTGCGCCAGTAGCAATAACGGTGACCGTAGCGCCACGAGCAGTAGCGGCGGTTGTAGCAGCGGCGCCGGTAGTAGCAGCGACGTGTGTAGTAACCACCCGTGCAGGTGCGACGGACCGAGCAGTAGCGCCGTCCGTAGCTCCAGTGGCAGACGCGCCGCGTGTAGCAGTAGGCGTCTGCCTTCTTGGGCGCGAGCGTCATCACCCCCACGAACACGGCAGACGCGAGCAGCATCTGCAGGCCCAGCGAGACGGCGATGGAACGCTTCAACTTCACCTTTTTCATCAAAAGTCCCCTCCGCGGACGTTTGCTACTTACAGCCAGCGGCGGTACATCAGCGCGAGCTGTCCGCTGTTGGCCAGATCGGTCAGAGCTTTGTTGACGGCGTCGAGCAGGGCCTTGTGCTTCTTGTTGACGCCGATGGAGTAGTTCTCGGCGTTCTTGGCGAGCGTCTTGGTGATCTTGAACTTCTTGTTCACGCTGCGCTGAAGATGCACGGCCACGGGGCGGTCGGCGACGACGTAGTCAACGTCGCCAGCTTCCATGCCGTAGATGATCTCTTGATACGTGTTGAAGTAGCGCGTCTTGCCCTTGACGCCGCCGGCCTTGCCGGTGGTGCCACGAACGCGACCGATGACCGCCTTGGCCTTGGGGCTCTCGGAGGCGAGCAGGACCTTGTCGGTCTGCAGGTAGACCTTGCTGAGGCCGACCTGACGCGCGCGCGCGCGGGTGTTGGAGAAGGTCGCGACGAGCAGATCGCAGCTCTTGGCCTTCAGACGCGCCACGCGGCGGCCGGCCGAGACGACGCTCCAGTCGACGGCGAGCACGACCTTGTAGTCGATGCTGAGCTGATTGACGATCGCGCGCGCGAGCTGGATGTCGAGCCCCTTGAGGCCCCAGCGCGAGAAGTAGCCGAACGGCGGAACGTCGGAGCGCACGCAGACGCGCACGTGGTGCGACTTGAGGATGGCCGCAAGGCCCGAGCCGGCCGGTGGGTCTTTGGCTTTCTCGGTGTCGAGCGTGTAGAGCGGGGCGTTCTTCGGGTCACCACCCTTGGCGGGCGCTTTGCCCTTCTTTCCCTGGGCAAACGCGACAGATCCGAAGCAGAGCAGTGCGACGACAACGGTTAGCTTTCTCATCGATCTCATCATCCTTTGACGGTTTCCAACCAGCTGACAGGCAAGCTCACCCTCGCCAGCGCATCGGCCCGAAGGACGACTCGGCGAGGACAACGACAGCTTTTTTCTTGGCGAGCGCTGAGACTCGCAGACTGCAGATAGCCCGTCAAGCACTGGTGAATTCGGCCGCGTCAGCGGTCGAATCAATGTGATATCCGCGTTCAGGATGGATGCCTCGTCCCCTTCGACGATGGGGTCGGGCGACGATTCAAAGGGGGTCGGGAATTTTTTGAGGAGGGGGCGAAGGGCAGCGAGCCGTGGGCCGTGGGAGCGCAGGGTGGTAGG
>JAGQIK010000407.1 GCA_020431405.1 Myxococcales bacterium | reverse complement strand
TTGCCTTCCCAGGCCAGGCGCAGCCTTGCTCACTTGGCGATCTCGGCGGCGAAGCAATAGTGCCGCCCGCCGGCGCGCGTGGTGCTGATCGTGAACGTCACGTCGGCGCGCTTGCCGGCGAGCTTCGACGTATCGAGCGCGAAGGCCGACCAGCCGCGCCGGTTGTGCGCGGTGAGCACCTGACGCGGGCCTCCGCTGATGACGACCTCGAGGCGCACGGGCGCGCCGCCGGGGAAGCCGCGTACGGCGTCGTCGAGCAGGCCGTGGTGCCCGGTGAGCTTGCGGCCCAGCTCGAGCTGCTTGAAGCGCACCTCGAGGCGGGCGTTCTGCACCGGGTGCGCCCACAGGCACTTGCGAAACTGTGCGTCGATCTTGTGCGTGACCTTGCCGACGTAGTTCCAGCTGTGCTCCGAGCACTGGAAGCGGTCGCGCTTTTTCGGGCACTGCTTGCGCGATGCGCCGCGAATTAGTGTGACTTCTGCCTTATCGAGACGGTTGAGCAGCGAGCCGCGCTCGAGCTGCGGGTCCTTGCTGGCGCCGCCGCCGGCGCCCTTGAGCAGCACGAAGACGGCGCCCAGCACCACCACGCCGGCGGCCACCAGCAGCCCGTGCTTCTCCAGGCGCGGCCCCCACGGGCGCGCGCGCTCGACGATCGGCGCCACCAGCTTGGGGCGCAGCCGCGAGAGCGCCATCACGACGAGCAGCGCGATGGCGAGCCACGAGACGAGCGCGCCGGCGACGTTGACCGCCGGCATGCCGTAGCGGATGTCGATAGTGCCGTTCTTGGCGGGCACCGACATGAAGATGCGATGCCGCCCCAGCGCGGCGAGCTCCACGGGCAGCTTGTCGCCCTTGTAGGACGCCTTCCAGTTGGGAAACATCGCGCGGTGCAGCACCACGCGGCTCTTGGGCCCGGCGCCGCTGACCTCGAGCTTGACGCGGTCGCGCTCCCAGGCGCTGACCTTGACCGTGCCCTGCCCCAACATCGTCGCGTGGGCGGTGCTGTAGCCCTTGAAGCGGTGCACCACGATGCGGCCGAAGCTGCGCACGCGCTCGAGATACGAATGGCCGAGGCGGCCGATGCTGACGACGTACTTGACGTTGATCAGCTTGTAGAGCTCGGGATCGGCGATGTCGGGCTTGTAGATGAAGTTGGTGCAGGGCGTGAAGCCGACCTTGTAGGCGCCGATCTTGTTGTAGACCGGCGCGGCGGCGAAGAAGTGGTCGTTGTAGGGGCGCACGTAGGCGATGCGGAAGGTCTTCTTGTCGGGCAGCTTCTTCGACCAGGCGAGAAAGCGCTGGTAGTCGTTCCACAGCGGCATGGTGCGGCGCGTCTTGGGACGGCCGATCTCGGCGCCGTAGGTCTTGCCCCACGCAGCGAAGGTCGGCTCGACGAAGGGCGCTACGGCGAGCAGCAGCAGGCCGACCAGCGCGTAGCGCTTCCAGCTCAGCGGCGCCTGCGGCGCGAGCTCGAGCTTGGCGTCGGGATCCTGCGCGGCCGCGGCGCCGTCGGCCTGCGGCGCGGGCGCGCCCAGGCGGCGGAAGAGCTCCTGCAGCGCGTAGGCGGCGAGCAAAAAGACGCAGACCTTGGCCGGGATCGAGAGCCGCTGAAACTGCACCTGTCCGAAGGCCGGCGAGATCGAGAGCAGCTCGAGCTTCTGAAAGGCGGTGCTCGACGAGAGGAACAGCACGATCAAGCCGAAGCCGGCGGCGAACACGCCAGCGAAGCTGCGGCGCCAGGCCGCCAGCGCGCCGCCGAGCACACCGAGCATGACCAGCGGCGGCGCGATGTTGCCGAACAGCGTGCCTGTCAGAAGCTCGCGCCCCATCGCCGGCAGCGACTTCCACAGCTCGCCGTACTTGGCCATCCAGGCGCCCTTGGCCGAAAACGGCAGCACCCAGAAGGCCGCGATGGCGGCGCCGAGCCCCAGCGCACCGAGCGCGCGCACCACCATGCGCGAGGCGCGCTCGTCAGTGCCCAGCGCGCGTGCGGCGAGATAGACGGGCACGCCGATGCCGAAGTAGATGATCGCCACCGGGTGGCTGAGGATGGCGAAGCCGGTGCACAGCGCGCAGACCGCGAAGTCGCGCGGCCGCCCGCGCCGCAGCACGCGGTCGAGCGTGCTGAAGCTGAGGATCGTGAAGGCGGTGGATAATATCTGCGGCCACACGCCCCACCACACCGTGTAGTTCCAGCCGCCCTCGCGGTAGTAGCCGCG
>JAGQIK010000406.1 GCA_020431405.1 Myxococcales bacterium | reverse complement strand
CGGCGGGCGATCTGCGCGTGGTGCTCGAGCCCGCCGCCGCGCCGCGCGGTGCACCGTGGCAGCGCGCCCGCGTCAGCGCCAGCGGCAGCATCAGCTGCCGGCTCGACGGACGTCGCTGCGCGGACCCAGCGCGTCTGCCGCGTGCGCTTCCGTCAGGGCTGCACACCATGACGTGGCACGTGGGCCACCTCGGTCGCGGCACGCGACGCGCGAGCCGCAGCTTCGTCAGCGGCAAGCCGCTCGACCTCGGGCGCGTGCGAAGCGCGCTCCGTATGCGCCTCCCCGCGGCGCTGCTCGACGGTCGCGGCGGCGCGCGTCGCGGCACGCTGGCGGCGGTGCTCGAGCCGCTGCTCTCGCGCGCCGTGCGCGAGCGGATCCCCGAGAAGAGCAAGATCACCAAGTGGCTGCTGGGCGCCTTCGAGCGCGCGGAGGTGGCGATCAGCATCGACGCCGTCGCGCACGCGCTGCGCGTCGAGCTGCGCGCGCACTTCATCGGCGAGGACAAGGCGCGCTCGCAGCTGCTCTTCAAGCTCGCGCTGCGGCCGTTTGTCGAGGCGGGGCGCGTGCGTTTGCGGCGCGAGGGCGAGGTCGTGCCGGCGCTGCGCGGCGCGGCCTACAAGAAGCTCAAGGGCGCCAGCCGTCTCGCTGCCGGCGCCATCGGCGGCATCCTCGGCCACGTGGGCGCCAAGAAGGGCGGCGCCTTTCTCGGCATCCTCGCCGGGCTGGTCGGCGGCTCCAAGGTCGTCGATCCGCTGCTGCACAAGCTGCTCGCCTGGGGCGGCGAGCGTGTGCTGGCCGCGCAGCTGCCGCTGCTCGAAGATGGCATCGCGCGTTTTCTCGGCGAGCACGCGCGGCTGTCCTTCGAGCGGCCGGCGCTGTCGATCGCGCTGCGGCCCGTCTCGGTGCACGTGGCGCCGAGCGAGGTCTCGCTGCTGCTCGACGCGGGCGTCGTCGAGGCGCGCCACCTGCGCGCCGCCGAGCGCGCGGCCCGCTCTCGTGCGCACGGCGGGCCCGACACGCCGCCGATCGTCAGCGTGGGTCCGCTTCCGCGCGTACCCGCCGCCGACACGCGCGCTGGCGCGTTGCCGGCCAAGCGCACGGCCCGCAGCGTGCGCGTCGACGTCTCCGCCGATCTCGTCAACGCCGTGCTTTACGCCGCCTGGCGCGACGGCACGCTCGATCGGCTGGTGGCGCGCTCGGGTGTGCTCGGTCCGCTGTCGCGGCGCCCGCTCGCCGATCTGCTCGCCTTCCGGCTGCTCGGCTATCGCTTCACGCTGCCGCCGATGCTCACCGCCGCGCCGGCGCGCGGCCGCGCCGAGCTTCGCGCCGGCGCCATCGACGTGCGCCTGCGACCGATCGGCGACGACCCGCGCATCCCGCGCCGCCTGGTGCTCGACGGCGCCCTGATCCTCGTTCCCGAGCTCGTCGCGAAGCAGCGTCTGCTGCGCCTGCGCGTCAAGCCGAGCCGCCTCGCGCTGACCTGCGGGCGCGGCACCGCGGCAGCGCCTCTGCGTCCCTGCCTCGACGCGTTCGCGCGCCTCGGGCGCCGCATGCTGGCGCGCCGCCGCGACCTCGCGATGCGCCTCTCGCTGCGCCGCCTCTACCGCGACGTGCTGCTCGAGACCACCGCCGGCAAGATCCGCGTGACCCTCGCCCCGCGCGCCGTCGTCTCGACCGCCGCCCACCCGCTCGTCTCGCTATGGCTCGACCTCGGCCTCTCTGCGGAGCGATCGAAATAGCCACTTGACCTTGACGTAGCGTCAAGCCTCACAAGTGAAAGCCTCCACCGCTCACGAAACACCCAGGAGGCGAGAACATGTTGAAGATCTACGGACTGCCGTTTTCGGCGCACAGCCGCAAAGTCATCGTCGGTGCGCGGTTCAAGGGGCTCGAATACGAGCTCGTGCCGACGATCCCCTTCAAGCCCACGCCCGAGTTCGAGGCCGCGTCGCCGCTGCGGCTGCTGCCAGCCATCGAGCACGGCGACATCAAGCTGGCCGACTCGTCGGTGATCGCGCTCTACCTCGACCGCGTCTACCCCGACACACCGCTTTATCCAGCGGCGCCCGCTGACTACGCGCGCGCGCTGTGGATCGAGGAGCTGGTCGACGGCGCGCTGGCCAAGCACGTGCTTCACGATCTGCTGATGCAGCGCGTCTTCGGCCCCAAGTTCCTCGGTATCGAGCCCGATCAGGCGCTCATCCGCGCTGCCCTCGAGCAGCACATCCCGGCGCGCCTGGCCTACCTCGAGGGCGCGCTCGGCGAGGCGCAGTGGTTTGCCGGCTCCGCGCTGAGCTACGCCGACATCACCGTGGCGTCGATCCTGATCAACCTGCACTACGCCGGCGAGCGCGTCGAAGCGAGCACGTATCCGCGTCTTTTTGCCTTCATTCGGCGCGCGCTGGCAGCGCCCTGCTTCGCCGGGGCGCTCGAGCTCGAAGCCGCCGCCGTCAGCGACGTGCCCGAGCTCGACCTGTGGTTGTTGCAGCAGCTCGGCTTGCGCTAGAACTGCAGGTCGACGCCATGTTTCGTATCGGAGAGTTTTCGCGCCTGGCGCGCGTGTCGTGCCGGCTGCTTCGTTACTACGACCAGCTCGGTCTATTCAGCCCGGGCACCGTCGACGACGAGACGGGCTACCGCTACTACCACGCTTCGCAGCTGGCGCGCCTAAACCGCATCCTCGTGCTCAAGGAGCTCGGCCTGAGCCTCGAGCAGATCGGCGAGGTCATCGACGAGCGCGATCTCTCCGCCGACAAGCTGCGCGCGATGCTGCTCGAGCGGCGCTCGGAGGCCGAGCAGCGCGTCGCCGAGGAGATCGCTCGGCTGCGCCGCATCGAGTCGCGCATCGACGAGATCGACGGCGGCGGCGAGATCGGCGCCGACGACGTCGTGATCCGCAGCGAGCCGGGCTTCGCCTTCCTCTGCACGCGCCGCACGGTCTCGTCGTTCGACGAGGCGCGCGCCGTGGTCGGCGCGCTGGTCAAGGCCGCCCCGCAGAAGCTGTCGCCGCGCGACCTCGGGCGCTTTGTCGTGATCGTGCACTCGCCCGAGTTCGAGCCAGACGCCATCGACGCCGAGCTCGGCTACAGCCTCGTGCGCCCCGACGCCTTGGCCGACGTCGAGCTGGCGTTGCCCGACGGCGGCCGCGCGCGCGTGCGCCAGGTCGAGCCCGTCGAGTCGATGGCGACCTGCGTGCGCGTGGGCTTGCCCGAGGACGCCCACGCCGGCGCGCTCGCCATCGCGCGCCGCCTCGCCGCCGACGGCTACACGCTGTGTGGCCCCAATCGCGAGGTCTTCTTGCGCGGGCCGGACCCACGCGCCCCCGAGCAGGCGGTGGTCGAGATGCAGTATCCCGTGCGTCCGCGGACGTAGCGCGCCGGATGCGCGGGCCGCACGCGGCCGCGGGGCACGAGCGGCTTCTTTGCAACGCTCGCCGCGCGTGCAACCATGCGCGGGTGCAACGGAAAGCTTCGCGCTGGCGCTGCCTGTGGAGCGCTCTCCTCGTCTCGCTGTGCCTGCTGACGGCCGCTTCGGCGCGGGCGCAGATCTACCCCGACCCCGACAAGCCCGATAAGCCGCAGGGCCCAGCGCCGGCGAGCAAGAAAGCGCTCGAGGCCGAGCGCCAGAAGCGCATCGCGCTCGAGCGACGCGCCGAGGCGATGGCCAAGCGCATCGCCGAGATCGAACGCCGCGCGCGCCGCGACCGGCGCCACATCGGGCGCGCGCTGGCGCGTCCGCCGCTCGCCGGCTTCGCCAACGGCAACTTCTTCGTGCGCTCGCGCGACGACTGGTTTCGCCTCACGCCCTCGCTGCGGCTGCAGATCGACGCCTACTTCTACGCGCCAGACTTCGACAAGCCGGGCCAGCCCGGCGCGACGCTGCTGGTGCGCCGCGCGCGGCCCGAGCTGTTCGGCCACCTCTTCGGCGGCCGCGTGCAGTTCATGCTCGCCGGCGAGTTTGCCGAGCTGCCCAACGGCCGCCCGGCCACCGACGTGTTTCTGATCTTCAACGTCCACCGCGACTACGCGCGCATCCAGGTCGGCCAGTTCGATCTGCCGTTCACCCTCGAAAACCGCACATCCGACCGCTACATCCCGTTTCTCGAGCGCTCCTTCGTGGTGCGCAACCTCGGCACGGCGACCAAGGAGCCCGGCCTGATGCTGTCCGGCTCGCACCCGCAGCGGCTGCTCTACTACTCGCTGGGCATTTTCAACGGCGCCGGCATCAACATGCGCGACTTCGACGATCACTTCGACGTGGTCGGCCGCCTGTTCGTGCGCCCGCTGGCCACCAGCACGGTGCTGTTCAATCGCGTGCAGCTCGGCGGCTCGTTTTCGTGGGGCGAGCGACACCTCAACAACAGCGCCTATGTCGGCGGCGCCGTGCCCAACGGCGGCGGCTGGCTCAACACGCCCTCGCAGTACAACTTCTTCCGCACGGTCTACAGCGGCGCCGACGGCAACGGCACCAAGCTCGGCGTGGTGCCCGAAGGGACCATCGTGCGCGGCGCGGTCGAGCTCAACGTGCCCGTGGGGCGCTTCGTCGCGCGCTCCGAGTACATCTACCAGCGCAGCGACGTCAACGAGAACATCCTCGATCGCGCGGCGCCGTTGCGCGTAGGCGGCTCGCTCGAGGCGCACGGCGTCTACGGGCAGATCGCCTTCTGGCCGCTGGGCAACCCCGACATTTTGCCCGACCCCGGCGTGCAGAGCGCGCCGATGTTCGACGCCTCGGGCGACGCGCCGGAGAGCGACTTTCATCTCGAGCTGGTGGCGCGCTTCGACTACGTCTGGGCGCAATACGTCGCTGGCGTCGACGCCGCGCCACACGCGCTCGGCGCCAGCCAGGTGGCGGGCACCTACAAGGTCTGGGACCTCGCGTTGGGCGTGAACCTGTGGTGGACGCGCCACGTGCGGCTGTCGATCAACTACGTCTACCACCACATCGATGGCGGGCTCGGCGTGCAGCTGCCCGCCACCGACCAGCGCTTCGTGCAAGAGCTGTCCGCGCGCGCCGCGCTGGCGCTGTGATGGAGGCGACGACCATGAAAACGTGTCCGTGGCTGCGCCTCGCGCTGATCGCCGCCGCGCTCGCCGCTGGCGCCAGCGGTTGCACGGTCAAGAGCACCGCCGGGCCCGACGAGCCCTTCGAAGCCGAAGCGCGCCCGCGCAACCCCGACCACTTCATCCTCGGCAACGGCGTCGAGGTGCCAATGCCCTACGAGGTGGTGCGCAGCCAGGCGGTGGCGGCGGGCGTCGCCGGCATGGCCGACTACAGCTTCCAGGACTGGCTGCGCCCGTCGGGTACCATCCGCGTCGACGAGCGCGGCGACGGCGCGACGCGCTTTCACATCGAGCTCGACGGTCTCGTGCCAGGCGGCTTCTACACCGCGTGGCTGGTGCGCCTTCGCGGCAGCGCTCGCGGCGACAAGCGCGACCTCGCGCTGGGGCAGCCCTACGGCGGACCGCCCAAGCGGGTGGCGGGCGCCAACACGGTGCTGGCCGACGACAGCGGGCGCGCGACGCTCGAAAACGCGATCTCGGCCAACTACTTCGATCCCGCGGGCACCGTCTACTACCACATCGACTTCTGGGACGAGATCCACGTCGCATTCCACGCCGACAACCGCGCCTACGGCTTCGTGCCGGGGCCGGGGCACTGGACGCAGGTCGTGCTGCCGATCCATCCCGGCGACGGGTCCGCGCTGCTCAGCGCGATCGCCGTCGGTGCGCGCGCCTTCAGCGAGAGCGGCGTCGACTTCGACACCGTCAAACAGCAGGCGGTCACGGCGGGTGTGAGCGGCTTCGCCAACTACGGCGAAGCCGACTGGGCCGCCGCGCGCGGCGCGGTGACGATCAATCACGCCAGCCTCGGCACGCAGCTCGAGACCTACGTCACCGTCACCGCGGATGGTTTGGTGCCGGGCGCTCCCTACAGCGCGTGGCTGCTCAAGAGCGACGGAACACGCTGCCCGGTGGGCGGCGCTGCGAGCGGCACGCCGGGGCCGCGCGCGCTGTTTTCCAACCAGCTCGACGTCGACCCGCAGGGCCGCGGCGAGCTGCGCGCGATCCTCTCGCCCGAAAGCGCCTGCAGTGACGGCAAGAAGCTGGGGGCCATCGGCGAGTACATCAAGCTGCAGCTGCGCCTGCACGCCAACAACGTCTTCCCCGGCCTCGAGCCCGACACCCAGAGCTACGCGCAGCTCGAGGCGGGCATGGTCGACCCCTTCGCCAAGTAGCCGCGGGCGAGTCTTAGCGGCGGTGCTGGCCGAAGAACGCCAGCATGGCGTCGTTCTTGGCCGGCCAGCCGCCGTGCCCGCCGTCGGTCTCGCAGAAGCGCACGTCCGCCCCGGGGCCGCAGCCGCTTTGGCGCACGCAGCCCTGCAGGTCGGCCGTGGTCGTCACGCTGCACTGGTAGCAGGCGTTCCAGAAGGCGAGCGCTTCGCGCCCGAAGCCGGGAAAGAGCGTGTCGTTGCTGGCGTGCAGCACCATCACGGGCAGCGGCGGCGCCGGGCAGGGCGCGTTGGCGAGCACCGCGGCGTTGATGCCGGCGGCGCTCGGTGCGATGGCGGCCGGCGGCGTCGCGGCGAAGTAGCCGCGAAAGAGGCCGATGTAGATCACGCTGCCGCCGTCGGAGTGTCCGGTTAGGTAGATGCGCGCTTTGTCGACGCACCAGGTGGCGGCGATGTCGCCCGGGATGGTGGCCAGGTCCTCGACGCCCTTGTAGCTGAGCGGCGAGACGTGATCGGCGTAGGCGATGATGTAGCCCGCGGCCAGCGCCGGGTTGGTCAGGCCGGTGTAAGGCTCCATGGTGCCCGCCGAGCCGCCCGCGCCCGCGAAGACGACGATCAAGGGGTGGCCTACGGTGGGGTCGTAGCCGGGCGGCGTGCGCACGTTGTAGCCGAGCCCGGTCGCGGTCTGGTGGCCGTCGGTGCTGCCCGCCGCGCCCGCGCGCGAGCCGGCAGCGCAACGGGCTGCTGGCGGCGAGGTCGTGTCGGGCGTGATCGCGTCAGGGGGCGTGGCGTCGGAGGCGGCGCCCTCGGCGCGCTGGTCGCGTGCGCCGCCGTCGAGCGCGGGCGTGTCGTCGCTGCATGCTGCGAGCACGGCGACACAAAGCGCGAGCCAAAGCGCGACGGTGCGAGTCACCGATCAAACCTAACGCCCAAGGCAGACCTCCGCAATTCGACCGCGAATTGTGAAGGACGAGGTATAGTTGCCTCTTAACCACTAAGGCAGGTTTTGGATGCGACGTCTCGGTATCGCCGCGCTTTTCGCTGTGTGGTCGCTTGTCAGCCTCGGCTGCGGCGAGCGCACCACGTCCACTAGCGACACGAACAACAACAAGCTCGACGGCGCGGTGGACTCGACGCTCGATGCCCCCTCCGACGGGCCGGGGCTCGACGTCCCAGCGCCCGATGGGCCGATCGGCGACGTGCCTGGCGTCGACGGTCCCGGCCTCGATGGTCCCATCGGCGATGTTCCTGGCGTCGATGGTCCGCTGGGTGACGGTCCCACCGGTGACGCGATCATCCCCGATGTGGGCGGCACCGCCTGCACCAGCGCAGCGCAGTGCAACGGCTTTGCCTGCGACCTGGCCAGCGGCCTTTGCCGCACCAACTGCTTCAACAACGGCCACTGCGCGGCGAGCTACACCTGCGCGCAGGGACAGTGCAAGCAGACGGTGCAGTGCACCAGCGCGGCGCAGTGCAACGGCTACGCCTGCAATCTCTCGCAAGGCGTGTGCTACCTGTCCTGCGGCGGCAACGCGCAGTGCGCCAACGGCTACAACTGCGTCAACGGCCAGTGCCAGCAGCAGGTCGCTTGCACCAACGACACGCCCTGCGCGCCCTTCGCCTGCAATCTGGCGCAGGGCATCTGCTACACCGGCTGCAACGGCACCACCGGCTGCCCGACGGGCAAGTTCTGCCTCTCCGGCACGTGTGTGACGCGTACGCCGTGCACCACCGATGCGCAGTGCAGCGGCTACGCCTGCATCACCAACCCGGGCTACTGCCGCACGGCCTGCTACACCAACGGCCACTGCGACAACACGCACCTGTGTGACCTGACCAACAAGTGCGTCACCGCCACGGCCTGTCAGACCGACGCGCAGTGCAACGGCTACAACTGCGCCAACGGGCTGTGCGAGTCGGGGTGTCTGAGCGACGCCGATTGCGCCACCGCGACGCACCGCTGCGACTACGCGACCAACACCTGCGTGGCTGCCACACAGTGCCAGACCGACAGCCAATGCAGCGGCTACGACTGCAACAACGGGCGCTGTCGCGTGGCCTGCACCAGCAACCAGCACTGCGACAACGCTACGCACCGCTGCGACTACTCGACCAACAAGTGCGTCGCGGCGGCGCAGTGCACCACCGCCGCGCAGTGCAGCGGCTTCGCCTGCGACAACGGCCGCTGCCGCGCCGGCTGCCTCTACGACAACGATCACTGCAACGCGGGCTTCGCCTGCACCGGCGGCTTCAAGTGCGTGCAAGGCACGGCCTGCACCAACAACGGGCCGTGCGGCGTGTACGACTGCGACAACGGCGCCTGCCGCCAGGCCTGCGACGGCAACAACGACTGCGCCAACGGCGCAGCCTGCGATCTGGGCAGCAACACCTGCAAGGCGCTGACGGCTTGTACCAGCGACGCGCAGTGTGGCGCCTATCAGTGCGACAACGGCCTCTGCCGCGTCAACTGCAGCTCGACGACCATGCATTGTGCGGCGGGCAACGTCTGTACGGGCAACGTCTGCCGTCCGCTGTAGCGCTGCAGCGCGCGCGAAGGATGTAAGAGCCACCATGCGGCGCTGGTCGGTCTTCGGCCTGTCTCTCGGTATCGTCACGGGCTGCAGCTCCGTGCCGACCAGCGTCTTGCTGCACATCGAAGCGGCCAGCGGCGTCGGTGCCGTCGAGCAGGTGCAGCTGTCGGTCTTCGACGCGACCCACGTCGCCGTTGACAAGCAGCGGCGCCCCGAGGCGCCCGATCCCGAGGGCGTGCTGCCCAGCGACGTGGTGCTCTTTCCGCCGACCCCGGGCGCGCTGCGCGTGCTCGTGCACGCCTATCGCGGCGGCGCGTTTGTCGGCGAGGGGGCTGCGCTCGTCAGCGCGCAGGAAAGCACTCAAGTCAGCGTCACGATCGTCGTGCGCGCGGGGCGGCTTCCCGACGCCGACAAGGACGGCGTGCCCGACGATGTCGACAACTGCCCCGACGTGCCCAATCCCGAGCAGAAGCCGTGCAGGCGCGACGGCGGTGTCGACGCGGGCGATGGCAGCGTCGATGGAGACGGGCAGCCACCGCGGCCCGACACCGGCGACGGCGAGGCGCTGCCGGACGGGCCCGGGCCGGACACGCCGTGTCCGCTGCAGCTGGCAGCGTATGTCGATGGTGACGGCGACGGCGTAGGCAGAGGAGCGCAAGTCAGCGTCTGCGCCGAGCAGGGCAAGCTGCCGGCGGGCTACTCGGACACCTCCGACGACTGCGACGACAACGACAGCACGGTGTGGCGCCAGGTGACCGCCTATCCGGATCTGGATGGCGATGGCGTTGGCTCGCCGCGCACGCGTGCGGACTGGCGCACGGGCAGCCAGACAGGCAACGACACCGCCGGCGGCACCGTCAACTGGTCTTCCACCAGCGCCGTCGGCAGCAGCGACAACAATCGCGCCCGCGTCTCGCTGATGCGCGGCGAGGACAGCGCCTACCTGACGGTGACGGACTTTGGCTTCTCGATCCCGAGCGACGCCTCGATCGATGGCATCGTCGTCGAGGTCGAGCGCTCGGCCACGGGGTCGATCGACGACAACGCCGTGCGCCTGATCAAAGGCGGCGCCTTCGTCGGCAACAACCTCGGCAGCGGCAGCAACTGGCCCAGCAGCGACGACACCGCCTACTACGGCGGCTCGAGCAACGACTGGAACGCATCGTGGACGCCGAGCGACATCAACAGCAGCGGCTTTGGCGTGGGCATCAGCGCTCACGGCGACAACGGCGGGTCGCCGACGGCGCCGCGCGACGCCCTCATCGACCGCGTTCGCATTCGCGTCTACTACCGCTTCGCGAGCGGCGGCGCGAAGCTGTGCATCGGCTCGAGCCTGCCTAGCGGCTACGTCAACAATTCGAGCGACTGCGACTTCGACGACGGCACGCAGTGGCAGCTGCTCACCGGCTACCCCGACGGCGACGGCGACGGCTACAACTCGAAAAACCCGACGCAGGTCTGCAGCGGAAGCTCGCTGCCCTCGAGCTACTCGGCGAGCCCCGGCACCGACTGCTACGACCAGAACGCCAACGCTCGGCCCAACCAGACCGCCTACTTCGCGTCGCACCGCGGCGACGGCAGCTACGACTACAACTGCGACGGCAGCGAGTCGCGCGAAAACATCACCGGGCGCTGCCTCGTGTCGGCTGTGACCGCCTACGCCGGGCTCAAGAGCGGCAGCACCGGCGCCACGTGCACCGTCGCATCGGGCAGCCTGCGCATCTGCACCGGCAGCACCACGTCGTCCGAGACCAGCTGCGGCGCTACCTGGTACGAGGTCAACAGCAACTACTACTACGCCGACTCGGCCTGCGCGACGCTGATCGGCCCCGGTGTCAGCACCGAAACACAGCGCTGCCGCTGAGCCTCCAGCGGGCGGCGCTAGTCCTGCACGGTCATCGCGTCGAAGTAGCGCCTGCGCATGTCGAGCAGGTACTCCTCGAGGGGCGTCGGATCGGGCGGATCGTTGGGCAGCTCGCTCAGCTCGAATGACTCCTCGAGCAGCGCGTGCAGGCGCACCAGGCGTGCGATCCACGGATCGTTGGATTCGAGCGAGGCGCCCTTGTTGCTGCGGTTGCGCTTGACCAGCTCGCCGATGTCGCCGAAGCCGTAGTGCTTGGCGAGGTTGAGCAGGCCGAGCTCGACCTTGCCGGTGCGCAGCAGGTGCACGCCCGTGAGCGCCGTGCGGTACGCCGCCAGCAGGTGGTTGACGCTGCGTCGCTCGCCTTCCTCGTAGTCGCGCAGCACGCCGCGCGAGAAGGTGCGGTAGTACGAGGCGAAGCGCTTGCACAGCGCGCCGCGCGTGACCTTGCGGAGGCGTACGACGTCGGCGCCGCCGACGAGCTGGCGCGAGGCGGCGATGCGCTCGAGCACCGAGCCGTCGCCCTTGAGCAGGTCGCGCAGCGCGGGGCCGAGCTCGAGCGAGCTGAAGTCGATCTGCAGCGACTCGAACTCGCCGACGAAGTTGTGCGCGCGCGGCGGCGGCACCAGCGCGACGAGCGCCTCGGTGTGATCGACGTGGATGCCCTTCAGCTCGAGCGGGCTCTCGGGGTGAGGAAAGCCCGAGCCGTGCGAGCCGCGCACGGCCACCAGCAGCACGCGGCGATAGCGCATCTCGCGCCGCAGGAAGCGGTGCAGGACGTCCTTGGGAATCAGTTCGGTGATCGTGGCCATCGCAGCAGGGATTTACTATAGATTCGCTCGGGTGATTCTGCCGCGGAAGGCTTCTCCACGGCCAAGGTTTTTGCCGATGCGATCTCTGTTCTCCTTGCTCGCCGCCGCGCTCGTGCTCGTCGCGAGCGGCTGTCTGCCCGACGACGACCCTGACGGCGGCACGCTGCGCTTTCCGAACGGCTTTCGCTGGGGCGTGGCCACTGCGGCGCACCAGATCGAAGGCGGCAACACCAACAACAACTGGTACCAGTTCGAGACGCTGCCCGCCTTCGCCGGCAAGGTGCACGACCCATCGGGCCAAGCGGGAGACTCGTGGCGCCTCTACGACGTCGACGCGAAGCTGGCGCAGGGGCTCGGCGTCAAAGACTACCGCTTCAGCATCGAGTGGAGCCGCGTCGAGCCGCAGCGCGATCAGTGGGACGAGGCGGCGCTTCAGCACTACGACGAGGTCATCGACTCGGCGCGCGCGCGCGGCCTACGTCCGGTGATCACGCTGCACCACTTCACCGACCCGATCTGGGTGCTCGAGCTGCGCGAGCTCGACGCTTGCAACAAGGCCAAGGCGCCGCTCGGCGACAAGAACCTGTGCGGCTGGCAGAACCCGGAGGTCGTCGACGAGTACGTCGAGTTCGTGCGCAAGGTGGTCGAGCGCTATGGCGATCGCGTCGACATGTGGATGACCTTCAACGAGCCGATGGTGCCGATCGTGGTCGGTCACGTCTTCGGCGTGTTCCCGCCCGGGCAGATCGGCAGCAGCTGGGACGACGTCGTGCTGCCGATGCTGCGCAACATGATCAGCGCCCACGCGCGCGCCTACGACGTGATCAAGCAGGTCGATACGGTCGACGCGGACGGCGATGGCCACGCGGCACAGGTGGGCTTTTCGCAGTCGGTGGCGTGGTACGTGGCGGGAAAACCCGACCAGCAGGACTCGGTGGACGCTGCCGCGCAGGCCGAGCGCTTCATGAACTTCGCCTTCGTCGACGGCACGCAGAAGGGCGCGCTCGACACGACGCTCGACGGCACCTTCAACGAAGAGCACGCCGAGTGGACCGGCAAGCTCGACTTCGTCGGGCTGCAGTACTACTACCGCGCGCCGACGGTGAAGCTCGAGCTGTTCAAGCCGA
This sequence comes from Myxococcales bacterium, assembly GCA_020431405.1. GTDB lineage: Bacteria > Myxococcota_A > Polyangia > JAGQIK01. The sequence continues at coordinate 3,277 of JAGQIK010000406.1, read as the reverse complement.
TGGTCTTCGCGCCGTGCCTGTCGATCATCGAAAACACGTTCCCCAGCGCGCTCAAGCTGCTCGGCTGCCCGCCGGTAGACCGCAGCAAGCTGACGCTGATGGGCTACGAGCACGAGCCCGAGGGGCTCTATCGTGTCGCCGCCCAGTTCGCGCGCCGCTTCCCCAAGCTGCCGATGATCATCACCGAGAACGGCATCTCGACGCGCTCCGGCGAGCGGCGCGCGCAGTCGATCGTGCGCCACCTCGAATGGGTGCACCGGGCGCTGCAGGATGGCATCGACATCCGCGGCTACTACCACTGGTCGCTCTTCGATAACTTCGAGTGGGCCGAAGGATACGGGCAATTCTTCGGTCTCTACTCGCTCGACCGCGCCACCTTCGAGCGCAAGCCGACGCTCGGCGCCGACGTCTACCAGCAGATCGCGCGGCGCAACGCGCTGCCCCTCGAGCTGCGCGCCAGCTACGGCGGCGACGGTCCGCTCGCCGAGGAGCCGAGAGACTAATGGGTGAAGCGCCCGAGCTTTTGTGTCCCGAGGGCTACGCGGCGATGGCGCTGCGTACGCCGACGATCCCGCCCGCCGAGCACACCGCCTGCTACGTGATCGGACACGAGGCAGCGCTTGTCGTCGATCCCGGCTCGCCTTACGACGGCGAGCTCGAGAAGCTGCTCGACGGGCTGATCTACCCGCTGCGCGGCAGCGGCGGCGCCGTGCGCGGGGTGTTCCTGACGCACCATCACCCGGACCACGTGGGCGGCGTCAGTCAGGTGGCGCGCGCGCTCGACGCGCCGGTGCTCGCACACGCCGAGACCTTGGCGCGCGTCGAGCTCGACGGCTTGCAGAGCGAGGTCGTCACCGACGGTGCGCGCTTCGCGCCCGATGCGGGGCGCGAGGTCGTCGCCGTGCACACGCCCGGGCACGCCCCCGGTCACCTCTCGCTGTTCGAAGCCAGCGCGCGCGTGCTCGTCGGCGGCGACATGGTGCCCGGCATCGGCACGACCGTGGTCAACCCGCCCGAGGGCAACATGAGCGAGTACATCGCCGGCCTCGAGCGGCTCGCCGCGCTCGACCCCGAGTGGGTGCTGCCCGCGCACGGCCCGACCTTTCGCGACGGGCGCGCGAAGATCGAAGCGCTCGTCGATCACCGGTTGCAGCGCGAAGCCAAGGTCCTCGCCGCGCTCGACGCCGAGCAGCCGCGCGAGCTGATGAAGATCACCGCGGCGGCCTATCCCGAGGTCTCGCCGCTGCTCTACGGCCTCGCCAGCCGCTCGACGCTGGCGCACCTCGAAAAGCTCGAGCGCGACGGCGCCGCCCAACGCACGGGCGACGACTGGCTCCGCCGCTAGGGGTCACTCTCTGCTCCGCAACCCCGCGAATCTAAAGGCCGCACAGGGCACAATGACAAAACCCATCGTGCGGAATGCGCACGATCGGTTTTGTCATTGTGGGCTATACGCCCAGTGATCTCCGTGGGTTGGAGGTCGTAGAGTGACCCCTAAGCGCGTAGGAGCTTGGTGATCAGGTCGAGCAGCAGGAAGACGAGCATGCCCGCGGCGAGCGCTTCGATGGCGCAGCGCCCGAGCGGCGTCGGCTCGCGCTCGTCGATGCGCAAGAACAGCGGGAAGCTGACCAAGAAGTAGCAGGCGTAGAACAGCGAGCCGTAGCGCAGCATGGTCGGCATGTCGCGATAGCGGAAGTGCTCGCGCATCAGCGGGTTGGCCATCGAGAGCGTCTCGAGGAACGCCCAGACGTAGGCGACTAGCGCCGTCAGCGCGACGCGCGCGGCGGGGTGCGATCCGCGGCGCGACGTGCGCGCGCGGCGCAGCAGCACGGTGGCGCTGACGTGGTAGGTCACGAAGAACGGCTGGGTCAGAAGATACATCGCGATGGGCACGCTCTGCTTGCCCTGGCCGACGAGCTCGGCGTCGAACGTCCAGCGCAGCGGAAAGGCGTAGACCATGCCCAGCACGTCGAAGAAGTACTCGGACAGAAAGTAGTTGCCGATGAAGCCGAAGATCGCGAGCCACAGGTTGGCTTTGATGAAGTAGCGATCACGCAGCCGGCGGGGCGCCGACGTCGGCGCGCCGATGGCGGGCACGACGAGCAGCGGCAGGCTCACGGCGAGCGAGACGGCGAGCATGCCGACGTCGCTGAGGCGCCCCGGGATGCCGAGCAGCATCAGCACGCCGAGCGTCAGCATCCAGGCGGGCGCGTAGAGAAGAAAGCGCCGCTCGGCGTGCGCCTTGTCGGCGTCGTCGGCCCACCAGCGCGCTGCGGGAAGGTCGCTCACTAGAGCAGCTCCACTTTCAGGCTGCGACAGGCGTCGATGGTCTGCTGCTGCAGCGTCGCTTCGGTCATGAGCTTGAGCAGCCGCTTGGCCCTCGGCTTGTCGCCGCTCTTGCACGCGCACTTGATCATCACTTGCAGCCCCGCGTTGCGGTGGTAGTGGCTGACAGCAGGGTTCTTGAGGAAGGCCGGCCCCGCGCGGCGAAGCGCGCCGCAGTTGCGGTAGCCGATGCCCCAGAATTGCATCGACCAGTAGTCCGGATAGCGCATGGCCCAAGCGCCGTGTTGTGCGCACAGCTGGTTGAGGTAGGGGGCCGGCTTGCAGACGCCGTTGTACTTGCTGCTAAGGAACGCGTAGAGGAACCGGTAGGCGCGCTGCGCGGCGGCGACCTCGTGCGCCTTGCACGCGCAGATGCCCGCCTCCCAGGCCGCGTCGCAGCGTTCGCGCAGCGGCCCCGCGAGCGTGTTGGGGTCGCCGACCATCGCCAGCAGTTGCTTGCAGCGGTTGGCGCGCGCGAGCAACCGCATCTGACCGTAGTCGATGCTGCGTTTGCCCGCGCGCTCGCGCGCTGGATGGGCCCTCGCTGGCGGTCGCGCGGCCACGGGTTTCTTTCGCGTCGGGTGAGCGACCGGCTTCGCCTTCGCCTTCGCCTTCGTCGGCAGTTTCGGCTTCGGCGCTGGCGGCCGCGCTGCGACCTTGGTCGTGTCCGGCGCTGGCGCTCGCGCCGCCGCGAGGTCGGCGGGCGCCCTGCTCGCCTTGGCGCTCGAAGCGTCAGCGGGCGGCGACGAATCGCGCCTCGCGACGCGTGCCGCCGAAGCGTCGTCTCTGGTGAGCACGTACGCCAAGATCGCGCCGATCGCGCACAGCGCGAGCGCCAGCGCGAGCAGCGCCGGCCAGCGGCGCGGCCTCGGCTTGGCTGGCTGCGCGGCGGCCGCGCGCTGTGCGGGCGTCACCGCCTCGAGCGGCTGCGTCGGCCCCAGCGCCGGGTTGT
>JAGQIK010000405.1 GCA_020431405.1 Myxococcales bacterium | reverse complement strand
CGGTACCCGCCGCCGCCATAGGTGCCGCCGCGCGGAGCGGGCCGGTAGCCGGGGCGCGTGCCGCCGCGGTAGCCGCCGCCATGCACCACGCCGCCACGCCGATAACCGCCGCGATAGGCACCGCCGCGATAGGTCCCGCGATAGGGGCCACGGCGGTAGGTGCGGTGCCGGTAGGTACGCCGGTAGTAGCGGAAGCGCGTCGCGTTGTAGCGCGGATGCCCAGGTCGATAGATCTGGCGGTGCACCCAGCGGTAGCGCGGCCGGTAGTAGCGGTTCGCCCAGCGGCCGGGCACGTACGTATAGCGACCGCCGTTAAAGATGTAGCCGCCGGGATACCAGTACAGCCCGACGCCGGGGGCGCGTCCCCAGTAGCCGGCGCGCCAGATGTAGCGACCGCCATACCAGCCCCAGTGGCCTTCGATCCACTGGGCGCCGGCGAATGGCATCGGCGGTGGCTCCTCGTAGTAGGGAGCGGGCGGAGCGATGGTGATGCTGATCTGAGCGTTGGCGGGGGTCGGTAGCGTGAGTAGCAACAGGGCCGCACACGCGGCGATCTTTAGCGTCTGTTTCATGGCCCGATCGTATCAGATCGCCAGCGGCCAAGCTGTGACCTGCTGCTCGATTTGGTCGTTCTGGTAACCGCTGGCGGCTGCTCTCGTAGACTATTGCCATGACAGATCGAGACACCATGACGCGACGTGACCTACTGCTCGGCATCGGCTCGCTGGGCGGCGCGGGTGCGCTGCTCGTGGGCTGCCGCAGCAGCAGCAGCTCGGGGCGGCCCGAGCCGCGCCAGGCCGCGAGCGTGGCACCTGCCAAGGCGCCACCTGGAGCTACCGCGCCCGCCCGCCCGCCTATCGATACACTGCGCGGCGGCGGGCAGCTGCAAACGGCGACCTTCGCCCTCGGCTGATTCTGGGGTCCTGACGCCCGGTTCGGGTGTCTCGAAGGGATCGTTCGAACGCGCGTGGGTTACACCGGCGGCAAGACGACAAGTCCGACCTATCACGACATCGGCGACCACGCCGAAGGCATCCAGCTCGACTTCGACCCGTCGAAGCTGTCATACGCCGCGCTGCTGCAGAAGGTCTTCGAGACCCACGACCCGACGTCGAGCGCGGGCAGCGGCCAATATCGCGTGGCCGTCTTCGTGCACGACGCGGCGCAGCGGCGTGTGGCCGAGCAGGTCGCGCGCGCGCGCGCCCGCGGCGCGCAGGTGCGCATGCCCATCGAGGCTGCGGGGACGTTCACGCGCGCGGAGGACTACCATCAGAAGCACGACCTGCAGAGCAGCAGTGAGCTGATGCGCGAGCTTCGGCGCTACTACCCACGCTTCCGAGATTTCGTCGACTCGACAGCCGCGGCGCGCCTCAACAGCTACGTCGCGGGGCAAGGCAGCAAAGCGCAGCTCGCGGCAGACCTCGAGCGGCTCGGGCTGTCGGCTGCCGGCAAGAAGCGCCTGCTCGCGCTGCGCAGCTAGCGCTCGAAGCGCCTTTGGCCCTAGCCGAAGAGCCGCCACACCTGCGTGACGAAGAACGTCACCACGAAGCCCAACAGCAGCGGGAGCAGCGCGGCGACGGCGGTCCAGCGCGCGCTGCGCGTCTCCTTCCACATGGTGTAGATCGTGGTGGAGCAGGGGTTATGGATCAGGCTGAATAACATCAAGCTGACGGCGGTCTGCAGCGTCCAGCCGGCCTGCCGCAAGAGCTCGCCCGTCGCGTGCAGCGAGTCGAGCTGGAAGATCACGCCGGCGCCCGCGCCGACGGCGGCGCCTTTGCCGAGCACGCTGAGCATCAGGATCGTCGGGATGACGATCTCGTTGGCGGGGATGGCGATGACGTAGGCGAGCAGGATCGTCCCGGTGAGGCCGAACAGTCGCGCCGCCGGATCGAGCGCGCTCGTGAGGTGCGTCGCCAGCGGCGCGCTGCCCACGTGCACGTTGCCCACCAGCCAGATCAGCATGCCCGCCGGCGCGGCGAAGACGACGGCGCGCCACAACACGAACAGCGTGCGATCGATCAGCGACGTGTAGAGCGTCGCCAGCAGCCGCGGCGGGCGGTAGGGCGGCAGCTCGAGCGCGAAGCTCGACACCTCGCCGCGCAGCACCGTGCGCGACAGCAGCAGCGACGTGGCCATGGTGAGCAGCACGCCGAGCAGCGCCACGGCCACCACGGCGAGCGCGGATACGAGCGCCGAGGCGCGCGGCACGAGCGTGCCGATGAAGATCGTGGCGATGAGGATCTGTGTCGGCCAGCGGCCGTTGCAGAGGGCGAAGTTGTTGGTGATCATCGCGATCAAGCGCTCGCGCGGGCTCTCGATGATGCGCGTGGCGACGATGCCGGCGGCGTTGCAGCCGAAGCCCATCGCCATGGTCAGCGACTGCTTGCCGTGCGCGCCGACGCGCTTGAAGGTGCTGTCGAGGTTGAAGGCGACGCGCGGCAGGTAGCCGAGGTCCTCGAGCAGCGTGAATAGCGGAAAGAAGATCGCCATCGGCGGCAGCATCACGCTCACCACCCAGGCGGTCGCCAGATAGGCGCCGTCGACCAGCACGCCGCCGAGCCACGCCGGCGCCCCTATGCTCGCCGCGCCCGCGCGCAGCAGCGGGTGCAGCCAGTCGACGAGCAGCCACGAGAGGGCCGCCGAGGGGTAGTTGGCGCCCCAGATGGTGATCCAAAAGACGGCGGCGAGCAGCAGCACCATCAGCGGCAGCCCGAAGCGGCGGCTGGTGACGATGCGGTCGATGATGCGGTCGATGTCGGCGCGCGGCGCCTCGCCGGCGCGCGTGATGGCGCCGGTCGCGATGCGGGCGG
>JAGQIK010000404.1 GCA_020431405.1 Myxococcales bacterium | reverse complement strand
GCCATCGCCTGCAAGAGCGGCGAGGTCTGCTCGGGCGGCCAGTGCGTGCAGAGCTGCACCAACCAGTGCACGTTCGGCGCGACGCGTTGCTCGGGCAGCGGCGTGCAGAGCTGCGTGCAGCTGCCGTCGGGCTGCACCGACTGGGGCAGCATCGCGCCGTGCAACAGCGGCGACACGTGTACCGGCGGCGCGTGCGTGCCGACGTCAGGCTGCACCAAGGGCGCGCGGCGCTGCTCGGGCACGACGCTCGAGGAGTGTGACGGCCAGAGCTGGTTCACCGTGCAGATCTGCCCGCAGTCGTGCGCGGCGGCGGCGTGCAGCCAGACGGTGCAGTGCAGCGCCGGGGCGCGGCGCTGCGGCGGGGCCGGCGGCGGGGCTAGCGTCGAGGAGTGCAACCCGTCGGGCACGGCGTGGCTGTTCGTGCGCAGCTGCGCGCTCGGCTGTCAGAACGGGCTCTGCGTCGGCGGCTGCACCGCCGGCGAGCGGCGCTGCAACGGCAACGTCGCCGAGGTCTGCAAGAGCGACGGCAGCGGCTACAACGTCGACCAGAGCTGCAGCGCGACGTTCTGCCAGAGCGGCGTGTGCGCCAAGCCGTCGCTGCTGCTCGACAACACGACCGTCACCATGGAAGGCGAGCACATCTACGCCGGCGATGTGATCTTGAAGAACAACAGCCAGATCAACATCGGGCCGTCGGGCTGGCTGCGCATTCGCGCCCAGAACATCAGCATCGACGCCACGTCGAGCATCACGGCGCCCGCGGTAGGCAACTTCGCGGGCGGCGCCGGCTTCGGCGGCAGCAAGAGCTGCAAGAGCAACTACTGCTCGAGCACGGTGTCGGCGACGATCTACTCCGGCGGCGGCTACGGCGCGGCGGGCACCAACGCCAGCAAGAGCCTCTACAACTGCTACTACAGCGGCAGCCGCTACTGCACGATCACCGCGTCGGGCGGTGCGGCGAACGGCGGATGGCTTGGCGAGATCCACGTCGGCTCGTCGGGCGGCGGCTGCAGCCAGCCCAACGGCGGCGGCATGATCGACCTCATCGCCAGCACCAAGGTGACGATGACGGGCACGCTCAAGGCCGATGGCGGCGCCGGAAGCAGCTGCGGCAACGGCTCTGGCGGCGGCGTGCGCGTCGTCGCCGACGACCTCACAGTGGACGGCGTTATCTCCGCCGTGGCGGGCGGCAGCGGCGCCGGCAACGGGCGCATCAAGCTGCTCTACGGCGCGCAGAAGAACATCAACGCGACGATCAGCGGCGTCGTCGAGCAGTCGCTGATCCCGCCGCTGGACGTGCGCTCGTCCACGCACCCGGACAGCAAGCTCGTCTACAACGACGGCTTCGAGCACGTAAACGTCGCCTGGAGCAAACCGTTCAGCAACGTCGCGGGCTACTTCTACAAGGTCAGCTCCGCGCTGCCGACCGCGGCGAGCCACGTGCCGGGCGCGCAAGACACGTGGCTCGCGGCCGAGTCGCTGAGCCTCACGCGCGCCGACGTGCAGCCGGGCGCCAACTACGTGCAGCTCGTCGGCGTGGCGCCCAACGCGTCGCTGGGCGTCGTCGAGGCGGCGTTCGGTATCACCATCAACGACAAGCCGCCGACCGTAAGCTCGTCGAGCCACCCGGCGCAGAGCAGCTGGTACACGTCGGGCACGGTGATCTTCGGCTGGAGCGATCCCGTGGCGGCGAGCAACGTCAAGGCCTACTACTACGTGCTCGATCAGTACGCCGACACGATCCCCAGCAAGAGCGCACAGAAGCTGCCCGGCAGCGACAAGGCGCTGCTCGTGGCCAACCAGCCGGCGGGCGCGATCCGCTTTCTGCACCTCATCGCCGAGGACACGGCGGGCTACCTGACGCAGAAGGCGGCGCACTTCCGCGTCCAGATCGGCCCCGAGCCGGGCAAAGGCGGCGTCTCGGGCGCCATCCGCGAGGCGGGCTCGACGCCCCCGCTGCTGCTCGACGGCGTCGAGGTCACCCTCAACCGAGGCGTGCTCAGCACCACCAGCGCCACCGGTGGCCAGTACTTCTTCTCGGGCACGGTGTGGCAGGGCGGCTGGGAGCTGCGCGCGCGCAAGGCCGGCTATCAGGACTTCGTCAAAACGATCACCGTCACCGCCGGCCAGAACACCCCTCTCGACATCCAGCTCGTCAAAGCCCCCTGATCGGCTGATCGGGGTCACTCTACGAATTCCAACGGCCTGTAATTAATTGGCTTCTGGCCCACAATGACATTTCCGATCGTCCGGTTTTCGGACGCCGAGAAATGTCATTGTGGTCTATGGCGCCTTTGATATCAGTGGCTTACGGCTCATAGAGTGACCCCTATTTTGGGCAGCCGTAGCTGCTGCGCGACTGGCTGCCGAAGCCTTTGCCGGCTTCGCGGTAGCGGCGCGCGAGGTCGGGGCCGATGGCCTTGCCGATGTCGCGCTCGACCTGGTCGCCGACGCCCATGAAGTAGCGGTAGAGCTGCTCGACCGCCGATGACTTGCTGGGGTCGGCTGGCTTGGCGAGCAGGCCGGCGCGCTCGTGCGAGAGCTGGCGGAAGGCGCGCTTGATCTCGTCGCGCGGCGACTTGCTGGTGATCTCGTGGGCGAGCGCGTTGAGCGAGAGCTCGTCGGCGCCCTTGGCGTCGCCGGTGACGTCGACGTAGAGCTTGCGCAGCACCTTCTTGGTGCGCTCGTGAAACTCGGAGAAGGCCTTGTTGACGCCGTCGCGCTCGGTGTCGTTCATGCCGAGCTGCTTGACGATCTTGCTGCTGGCCTTGGGCACGTCGCCCACCAGCCCGGGCGTGTCCCAGCGAAGCTCGCAGGTCTTGGCCATCGAGAGCAGCTCTTCCTTGCTGAGGTCGATCATCTTGACCTTGCGCGCCTCGCCGCTGGCCTTCTCGAGCTTGGAGCGCAGGTCGGCGACCTCCGCGCGCAGCTGCTCGTTCTGCTGGCGCAGCTTGGCCGGCGTGTGCGGCATGCTCGCCGCGGTCGCGCTCGACGACAGCGCGCCGGCGCGACGACCGTCGCCTTTGCCCGCGCCGCGCGCCACGCGCGCCTTCGCGCCGTGCGCGTCGTGCACGCGCGGCGCCTTGCCAGCGGCGAGCGTCGCCTTCTCGCCCGCCTTGACCTCGGCGCGCCCGTGCGTCGACGCCGTCAAGACCTTGCCCTCGTACACGCTGACGAACACCAGGGTCGCTGCGGCGGCGCCGACAGCCGCGCCGATAAGACCCGCTCTGGATGCACGCATCGGCCTCACCTCCACTCGAAAACAGGTTCCAAGCACGCGCACCTCGCCACGCGGGGTGCGCACGATAAACGGTCGACGTCCCTTGTCGACGCGGTAGAAGACCTCGCCGCGGCGCTGCTCGACCACGAGCTCGCCGCTGGCGTCGTCGACGGACCACGAGAGCGCGGCGCCCTTTTCGGCGACCGCGATGGCGCGCCCGACGCGCAGCGTGCTGCGCTCGCTCGCCACGTGCGCACCGGCGCGCGGCACCGGCGGCCGCAGCGCGAAGAGCAGCACGCCGCCGAGGGCCAGCAGCGCCGCGGCGGCCATCGCCAGCAGCGTCAGACGACGGCGCTGCGGTGCGGGCTGCTGCGGCGCGGTCTGCTGCTGCGGCGCCTCGCCCTCGTCCTCATCGTCGAGCCGCGCCAGCAGCTGCTGCGCGAGATCGGCCGGCGGCGCGACGGGTGGCGTCCAGGCCTCGAGCGCCTGCTTCTCCTCGGGGCTGAGGGCGTCGATGTCATCGCGGTCGGTCATGGCCTGCTGCCTTCTCGTGTCGTCGGCTGCTCGAGCACGGCGCGCAGGGCGGAGCGCGCGCGCGAAAGTCGCGACTTGACCGTGCCGCGCTCGATGTCGAGCGCCGCGGCGATCTCGTCGTAGTCCAGGTCGTGATAGGCGCGCAGCACGAGCACCGCGCGCTGGTCGTCGGGCAGCGCCGCCATCGCGGCTTCGACGCGCCGGCCGAGCTGCTTGTGGGCGGTGCGATGCTCGGGGTCGTCCGCCGCCGGCGCGCTGACGTCAGCGGCGGCGGCGCTGCCGTGAAGCGGCACGATGTTGTCGCGCTGGCGGCGCAGCGCGTCGATGGCGCAGCGCGTGGCGATGGTCAGAAGCCACGTCGACAGGCGCGCGGGCCCGGCCGGGTCGAAGCGCGGCAGCGCGCGCAACGCCTTGAGCAGCGCCTCCTGCGCGACGTCGTCGACCTGCGCGGCGTGGCCGGCCATCAGCCGCCCCACCAGCGCGTAGACGCGCGCGGCGTGGCGCTCGACGAGCGCCGTCTGCGCAAGCCTGTCTCCGCGGCGCGCCCGCGCGAGGGTCAGCTCGTCGAGCTCGCCGCGCCCGTCGCCTGTCCTGCTCGACATCGCTCTTTCCGCTCGGCCCACGCCTTCTATCACGCCGCCCGCGCCCAGCGGTTCCCAGAGGCGGTCGATTTTTCTTATGCTCGCGCCATGAGTGAATCTCTCGTCGCGCTGATCGCCGAAGCCGAGCGGCTGCTGATCTTCACCGGTGCCGGCATCTCCACCGGCAGCGGGATCCCCGACTACCGTGGCCCTCAGGGCGTCTGGAAACGCCGTCAGCCAGTGTATTTGCAGGACTTTATGGCGTCTCAGGAGGCGCGCGTGGAGTACTGGGACTACAAGCTCGAGGGCTGGGCGGCCTTTCGCGACGCGGCGCCCAACGCGACCCATCGCGCCGTCGTCGACCTCGAGCGCGCCGGCAAGATCGAGCTCGTCGTGACCCAGAACGTCGACGGCCTGCATTCGGCGGCGGGCACCAGCGACGAGCGGCTGGTCGAGATCCACGGCAGCAACCGCGCCGTGCGCTGCCTCGATTGCGAGGCCGAGGCCGATCCGCAGGCCACCTACGACGCCTTCGCCAAGACGCAGCAGCCGCCGCGCTGCAGCGAGTGCGACGGCTGGCTCAAGCCGGCCACGATCAGCTTCGGCCAGTCGCTGCGTCAGATCGACCTCGAGCGCGCCGCCGCTGGCGCCGCCGCAGCCGACGCCGTGATCGCCCTCGGCTCGTCGCTGTCGGTCACGCCGGCGGCCAACATCCCGCTGATGGCCGCGCAGCGCGGCGCGCCCTACGCCATCGTCAATCGCGGCGAGACCGAGCACGACCCACTGTCAGTTGTCACAGTGCGCCTCGACGGCGATGTCGGCGAGCTGTTCGTCGCCGCGGTGAGGCAGGCGATCGGCTGAGCTTCGTCGCCGGCGTGTGACCTAGATCAAAACTTTCTTCGACACTCTCTCTCCCTCGCTCGTTTCGACAGCGGCGGCGGCGACGCGCCGCACATCTCCAACCGCTTCGAACCGACCGCGAGGGGGCGACCATGGTCTGCCAGGGCAGGAGTGCGTCTTTTTGTAGCTTCGTGTTGTTCGCCATCACGCTCGGCGCGGCCGAGCCTGCGCTGGCGTTGCGCTACGCCGCCGTCAACGCGCCCTACAGCTGGGATCGCGCGGCGTTTCGCCTCGACGTGCTCGCGGGCGAGGACGACGCCAGCGCGATCGTGCTCTTGCCCTTCGACTTCCCGTTCTTCGACGAGAGTTTTCGCGCGATGCGCATCCACACCAATGGCTTCGTGCAGCTCGTCTCGGGCGACGACTCGCCTCGGCCCGCCGAGAAGGTCTGCGGTCGTTGCGCGCACGGCGAGCCGCTGCTCTCGCACGGCAACGCCAAGGCGCCTGACTACGTCATCGCCGCCTGGTGGAGCGACTGGACGCTGGCGCTCGGCGGCGAGATCCGACACGGGCCAGCGCCGAGCGATCCGCGCCGCGCTTACGTCGTCAGCTGGCGCGCCGTGCAGCCCTATGGCGGCGCCAGCCGCTACACGTTCCAGCTCGTGCTTCACGCCGACGGCCGCATCGACGTGCGCTTGCAGCGCGCGATCAGCGGCGGGCCCCACGACGGCGTGCGCATCGGCACCATCGGTGCCCAGCCGCGCGCCGGCGCGCATCACGGGCGTGGCCTGCAGCGCGACGGACAGCCGCAGCTGATCGGTGACGGCAGCGCGCTGGCGCTCGTGCCGCGCCGCCCCAGCGAGCAGCCCTGGCCGTCGGCCGACGCCGACATCCCGGCTATCGTGCAGCGCCACGCGCCCGAGATCTACGTCGACTGGGCGCCCTACACGCTGAGCACCGGCATCGAGACGCGCTGCAACAGCGCGATCACCAGCGTCGACTTCGACGGCGATCTCGACGGCGAAAACTCGCTGAGGAACCTCTTTCTGGCGCGCTTCAACGGGCGCGGCTACGAGCACGTCCACCGCACGCCGGCACGCGTCTACTACAGCCACGTCGAGACGGCGACACACCACATCATCGGCTACTACGTCTATCACCCCTACGACTGCACCTCGCCCGACTGGTACTGCGCCAACGAGCACGAGCACGACTTTGGTGGCGTGCACATCGCCGTCAACAAGACCACTGGCGAGGTCGACGCCGTGCTCGGCAACGCACACGGCAACCGCGTGCCGTACCGCCGCGTGGCGAGCGGTGTCACGCTGCGTTTGGCCTCGCCGCACCCCGACATCTCGACTCAGTTCACGATGGTCACGCGCCACGAGCCCTTCGAGCACCAGCGCCTCGCCATCGGCATCGAGGCCGACACGCACGTCGTGTGGGGCCGCTACGACGACGCGTGCATCATCGGCGACGCGGGCTCGCCCAACGACTGCAGCGGTCACGGCGGCGACGGCTTCATCCTGACCTACGACTGGAAGGGTGAAGGCGCGCAAGAGCCACCGAAAGACGGCTTTCCGGCCTACCCCGCGTGGCCGAGCTACCGCTACACGCTGCGCCCCATCGACGGGCTGTTCCAGCTCGCCCAGCGCCCCGAGCACTGCGGCAAGGGTCGGCTGTTCGCCTGCAACGCCTACAAACCGACCTTCTCGCACGAATTCAAAGGCGAGCACTGCGACAAGGGCAACCTGCCGTGGTCGTGGGGCACGCGCGACAGCAGCGCGCCGCACACCTGCGCGGTGGACGCTGACGGCCAGCGCCGGCCAAACCTGCTCTCCGATCCGGCGCGCGTCTTCGACGCCTGGTTCCGTTGGCCCAACCGCGACGACTTCGACGTGCCGCAACGCCCGAGCGACTACGTCAAGAACGCCTTCGGCGCCATCGAGGACAAGTGCAGCAAGCTGCCGCTGCTGGCGCGCATCGACAGCTAGCGGTCAGCGGTCAGCCGCCGTACCAGGGCGGCATCAGGTCGCTGGTCATGTCGGGCGCGATCATGTCGGGCATCGAGACGTCGAGGCTGCTGTCCGAGCTCGCGTCGCCAGCGTCGGCGTCGGGCAGCGTGTCGAGGGTGCTGTCCTGCGACGTGTCGCTCGACCAGGTGTCGGGCATGGGCATGCTGTCCTGCGTGGTGTCGCTGCTGCTGCTGTCAGACGCGCCGGCGTCGGGCGTGCCGCCATCGGGAGCGCGGCAACGCCCGATGGTGGTTGCCGTGGCGCCGACGCAGACGAGGCCGCTGCAGCACTCGGCGTTGCTCAGACAGGTGCCGCCATCCTGGCTGCAGCAGATCTCGCGGATCGCCGCTTGTGTGAGGTCTTTGGCGAGGCCGAGAAACATGCTGTGCTGCGAGACGGTCGCGGTGTTGCACTCGGTGCCGTAGCCGATGCGCGTGTGCAGGGCGACGACCTTGCCGTTGGCGTCGACGACGGGGCCGCCGCTGTCGCCGTGACAGACGATGTTGCCGCTGGCGCCGATGTCCATGTTGAGCAGCGCGCCTTCCTCGGCGGCGTTGCAGGCGGTGCCGTAGTACTTCTGCGTGCCCGTGCGACGGACGCCGGGATGCACGTCCTTGCAGGCGCCGCCGATCCAGACGCACTCCCTGTTGGTCGGCGCGGCCGTGCATTCGGCCTCGCTCTTGCCGACGCAACCGTAGCCGCCGTAGCCAAGGACCGTGTACGTCGTGGCGGGTGTGCTGAAGCTGAAGTCGATCTCGCGTGGAGCCCAGGGCCACGCCAGCTTGGCCTCGGTCCACACCACGGCGAGGTCGCAGCAGTGCGTGTTGCACAGGCCCTTGAGCCGCTCGCCGTAGGCCCACCACTGGTCGTTTTGGGCCGGGTCGCCGTGCGGGATCGTCTCGAGCGTGATCTTGGCGCTGGCTGGTGTGGTCGAGGCGAGGCAGTGGCCGGCGGTGACGAGACAGCGGCCGCTGTTGCCGTGGCCGTCGAACTTGACCACCGTGGCGCTGCACTTCTTGCTGCTCCCGCTCAGCATGTAGGCCACGCTCTTGTCCGCGCTCTCCGTCCCGTGGCGGATGGCGGACTCGCTTCGTCGTGGTGGCGAGGGCTGCTGCGGGCTGCTGCAGGCGACGGAGAGCAGAAGGGGGAGGCCGATGCCGAGCGCACGGGTGGGACCAGGCAAACGAGTTTCCTTTCTGTGGGCCCCGGCGCCTATTTCGTTGCGCGCAAGCCCCAAAGGGTTCATCGCGGGAGCGGGACTAGCGCTGAGGTTGCTTGAGAGGGCATCATAGGGGGCCATGGGCTCGAAAAGAACGCTCACAGGCCACCCCGAGACGGACGAGGCGACTGGCGAGCAGAAAGCCAGCGTCGAGCCGCCCAAGGTCAAGCTTCCGCCGCCCGGCACCAAGCCGCGCCTACCGCTCGAAAAGAAGAGCGTTTCGCAGGTGCTGGCGCCGAAGATGCCGTCCGTCGCGCCGCTGATCACGCGACCGCCGAAAAAGGCCGACAAGCCGAAGGCGAGCGCCGACGCGACAGAAAAGGGCACCGGCGCCGCGGCTGCGGCGACGGCGACGGCGACGGCGACGGCAGACGCCCTGGCAGCTGGCGACGCGCCCGCGGCAGACGTGACGGCGGTGGACGGCGCGCCCCTAGACATGCCAACGCCCGCGCCCGCCGATAGCGACCCGCTGGTGGTCAAGGAGGACGGCGAGCCGCGCCTCGACGAGTCGGTCGAGGAGATCTCCATGGTGGAGCTCACCGACGACAGCACGCCCGGCGTCGAAGACAACGAGGTCATCGCGCGCGTGGAGCGCGAGCTGGCCGCGCCGCCGCGGCTGCTGGGCGGCACACAGACGGGGCTGCCGCCGCCGGCCCCGCCTCCCGAGCTGGCGGTGGTGCAGCCGCAGCCGGACGACGGGCGACCCGGCACCGAGACCAACGTCCTGATGCCGCAGGCGCCCGACCGCAAAAAGCAGATCATGATCATCGCCGGCGCCGTGCTGGGCGGGATCCTGTTGATCGTGATCATCGCCGCGACGATGAACAGCGGCGTGCCGGACCAGTTCAAGAACGCGACGGCAGGGCTCGCCTTGGGCTCGGGCTCGGGCAGCGCGTCGGCGCGCGATGATGATCCGGCTGGCGGCAGCGGCGCGGACAAGGCGGCTGCCGACAAGACGGCTGCCGACAAGGCGGCCGCCGACAAGGCGGCTGAGGACAAGGCCGCTGCCGACAAGGCCGCCGCCGACAAGGCCGCCGCCGACAAGGCTGCCGCCGCCGACAAGGCTGCCGCCGCCGACAAGGCTGCCGCCGAAGACAAGGCCGCTGCCGACAAGGCCGCCGCTGACAAGGCCGCCGCCGACAAGGCTGCCGCCGACAAGGCCGCTGCCGACAAAGCCGCCGCCGACAAGGCCGCTGGCGCGACGAAGGCGCCGCAGCCCGCCCCAGGCACGGCGCTGACCGCGGTGCTGGCGCAGGCGCGCTTCTTCATCGAGAAGCGCAAGTGCAGAGATGCGCTCGAGACGCTGAAGAAGGGCCAGGACGAAGGCTCGGGCCAGTGGCAGCTCACGATGGGGCGCGCGCTGGTTTGCCGCCGCCGCTACAAGCGCGCGCTCGCCGCCTTCACCAAGGCGGTGCAGCTCGACGCCAACGCGGCGCAGGACCCCGCGCTGATCGCCGACCTCTCGCGCATCGCCACGCGCCGTCGGCTGCAGCTCGCGGTGGCCCAGCTGTTGGTCCACAAGATCGGTCGGCCCGGGCTCTCGCTGCTCGTCGCCGGGGCGAGCCACCGCGACAATCGCATCCGCCAGATGTGCATCGACAAGGTCACCGAGCTGGGGGCCGCCAGTCAGATCAAGTGGGCCACCACGCTGGCTTGGGACCTGCGGCAGATGCGCAGCTGCGAGCAGCGCCGTCAGGCGGTGCTGCGCGTGCGCCTCAAGCGCGACCGCCGCCTCTACGCCGTGCTGCGCCGCGCGCGCAACTGGCGCAACGCCTGCGCCTACCGCGAGATCGAAGCCGCCCTCGCGGTGGCGTCGGGCCGCGCGCCGCAGCTTCGGCGCTAGCAGTCCGCTAGCTCTCGCGGGCGGCGACGCGCTCGGCGATCTCTTCGGGTGGCACCACGCGCATGCCGCGCTTGGCGAACTGGATCATCGCCACGGTGAACCAGCCGACGGCGCCGGCGACGGCGAAGGCGAGCGACACGCGGATCAGGCCGCCGAGCGACAGCAGCCAGAAGAAAAAGACGAAGAAGTCGCGCCGCACGAAGTACTTGCCCCAGGTGGAGAGCTTCTTGAGGTCTGGATAGTCCTCGTGCGGATCGGTGCCTTCCTCGAACCAGTAGACGAACTCGGAGTGGCTCGCCGCGCCGTAGCGCAGCAGCGCGATGAAGACCAAGCCGGTAGACGTGAAGTACATCGCGGCGGCCACGCTGCCGACGATGGCGTAAGTGATCTCGCCGGTGGCGCGCCAGCAGCCGACGCCAAGCGCCACGACCCACGAGATGCCGATCACGTCGTCGACGATGGTGTCGAACCAGGCACCGGCGTTGGAGAACTTGTACTTGGCGCGCGCGATCTCGCCGTCGCAGCCGTCGAGCACGGACTGGATCTGCACCAGGGTGGCGCCGATCAGAAACGTCCAGTACGTGCCGAGCGAGGCGAAGTAGACGCCGACCATCGCCATGATGAACGACAGGCCCGTCATCAGGTTGGGCGTGATCGGCGTGTGCACGAGCAGCGTCGAGATCGGCACCGACATGTGCTTGTTGAGCACGCGCGCGATGATGCCGTCGTGGGGGCGCCAGTTGGTCTTCATGAACGCGCGCCGCGCCGCGCGTGTGCCGGCGGCGTCGCGCGGGGCGATGGCGAAGAAGCCGTCGGGCGCGTCGAAGCGGTGCGCCACGCCGCCGGCGGCGAGCGCGTCGGCGAGGTCGGCGAGGCTGCCCGCCTTGGGGATGCGCTCGGCGTCGGCGCCGCGCAGATAGAGGATCGGCTCGGCGCCTTCGCCGCCGCGATAGATCTGCGAGCAGCCGTCGCGCGCCGCGGCCGCGCGCAGCTTGCCGATCAGCTGCGGGTGGTAGATCACGTCGGCGGCGACCACCAAGAGATCGCGCTCGGGCTCGAGGGCGCGCTCGGCTTCGATGGCGCTGATGTCGTCGTCGGCGTCGAGCGGCGCCACGCCGTCGCGGCGCTTGACCGGCAGAAGCTCGACGTCGCCGCGCAGCGCCACGCGCTCGGCGCCGCGATGTTTGGCGTCGAGGGCGAGCCGCTCGACGAGCGTCAGGCCGAGGAGCCAGCGGCGCGCGCGCTTGTCGCGCTCGTCGTTGCCCGCCAGGATCAACGCCGAAAACGGCGCGCCGTGCTCGGCCGCAGCGCTCACGAGAGGCTTCCTCGTGTGGATGCGAGCGCCGCGTGCTCGGAGAGCAGCCGCTCGTAGGTCGCCAGCAGCTCGCCCTGGATACGATCGGGCGCAAAGCGGCTCAACATGCGCTGACGGCCGGCTGCGCCCATCTGCTGCCAGCGTTCTGGTGGCGCGGCGAGCAGCGTGCGCAGCGCCTCGCGCAGGGCGGCGCGCTCGGCGGTAGGCACCTCGACACCGGTGACGCCAGGCTCGACGATACTGTCGCGGTTGGCGGCGTGCGAGACGAGCGCGGGCAGCGCGCAGGCCTGCGCCTCGAGCACGGCGTTGGGCAACCCTTCCCACAGCGACGGCATGAGCAGCAGATCGCTGGCCCAGTAGAGCGAGCGGATGTCGCGCTGCGAGCCGAGCGCGCGCACGCGCGGCGCGAGCTCGCGACGCGCGGCGACGCGGTGCACCAGCTTGGCGATGCGCGGGTCGCGGTCGCGGCCGGCGAGCAGCACCACCACGTCGTCGGGCAGCGCGTCTTCGCGCGCCAGCTCGTCGAGCGCCAGCAGCGCGCCGAGCTGATGTTTTTGCAACGAGATGCGGCCGGCAAAGAGCAGCGCGCGCTGGCCCTCGGCGAGACCCCAGCGCTCGCGCGCTTCGGCACGCTCGGCGGCGCTCGGTGGGCGGAAGAATTCCGTGTCGAGGGCGTTGTGGATCACCTGGATGCGCTCGGGGCGCACCTGCGCGAGCTTGATCAGCTCTTCGGCGGTGCCCACCGAGTTGACCACCACTAGGCTCGCCATCTCGGACATCACGCGCTCGCTGAGCAGGTAGCGCAGCTCGAGCATGCGCGTGCGGCACGACGAGATCACCACCGGCACGCCGGCGATGCGCGCTGCCAGCCGTCCCCAGAAGTTGGCCTTGTCGCGGTAGCAGTGAACGATGTCTGGCTGCTCGCGGCGCAGGATGCGCACCAGCTCGACAAAGCCGCGCAGGGTCATCTTCGGCGAGCCGAGCACGTAGCGTGGCTGGTCGGCGGGCAGCTCGCGCCGGTAGTGCACCTCGTCGTGGTAGAGGCACAGGATCGGCTCGAAGTGCGGCGGCAGGCTGTTGAGCGTGGCGAGGATCTGCCGCTCGGAGCCGCCTTGCTGCAGGTTGGGTATGAAGAAGAAGACCTTCACGGTGCGCGCTCGTTGGTTTCGCTAGGCCGCCGCCACGGCGCGTTCGGAGCTGGCGTCGATGAAGCGACGATGCCAGAGCTCGAGCCACAGCAGGTTCCACAGGCGCAGCCCGTGATCGTGGCTGCCGCGGTCGTGCTCGTCGAGCATGCGCCGCAGCGCCGCCCCGTCGAAGTAGCCGCGGCCGATGCAACGCGGCGAGAGCAGCGTGTCGTGCGCCATGCTGCGCAGGTCGCCGCGAAGCCAGCGGCTCTGCGGGATGGTGAAGCCTTTCTTGCGGCGGCGCAGGATGCTCGCCGGTAAAAGCTCGCGCGCGGCGAGGCGCAGCACGCGCTTGCCGCGAAAGCCGAACAGCTTGAGCGCGCCGGAGAGGCTCGCGGCGTACTCGAGCACGTGGTGATCGACCATCGGCGAGCGCACCTCGAGCGAGCAGGCCATCGCGGCGATGTCGACTTTGACGAAGATGTCGTCGGGTAGATAGGTGCGGCTGTCGAGGTCGAGCAGGCGATCGACGTTGCTGCGCGCCGAGCTCTCGGCCCAGATGCGCTCGAAGAGGCGCTCGGCGCGGTGCACGTCGAGCGGGGCGCCGCGGGCGAGCAGCGGCTCGAGGGCCGCGGGGTGCAGGTTGCCGAACTCGGCGACGTAGCGCGCGGCGGGGCCGAGCTGGATGCGGCGGGCGCGCTGGCGCACGGCGGCCATCGCTTCGGCGACGCGGCTGCGGCCCG
>JAGQIK010000403.1 GCA_020431405.1 Myxococcales bacterium | reverse complement strand
CTCGGGGAAGCCCAGCCCGACGTCGGTCGAGCGCGCCATCACGCCGGCGTTGGCCATCGGATCGGCGCCGACCTGCGGACCACCCGCGGCGGGGCCGGTCATTGGACCTGGGCCCGGTCCGAGCTGGATCGCGCCGCGGCCCGCCGGTGGGGCGCTCTCTTCGGCCTCGACGATGATGCCTCCGGCGTCGCCCGAGCCGTCGTCGACCTCGAAGGCGATGCCGCCCGAGGCCGACTCGTCGTCGATCGCAGGCCCGTAGTCGTCCTGGCTGGTGGGCGCCGACATCATCGGGCCGCCCTCGAGCGCCTGGTCTTCGGCCGCCGCCGCTGCGGCTGCACGCTGCCGCTCGCGGTCCTCGACCATCTGCGGCGCGGGCGTGACCTCGAGATCGCGCGGCACGATGCCCTTGGGCAGCACCGGCGACTGCGCCACGGGCGGCGCGTTCTGGCTGTTGTCGACGACGGAGCTCGAGCTCGCGCTGCGCTTGGCCAGATAGGGGCGCACGTGCTGCGCGATGAACGCGGCGAGCGTCTCGTTGGTCACGCGCTCGCGGCGCTCGTAGAGAAACTCGAGGATGTCGTCGTGAAACTCGCGCGCCGACTGATAGCGATCGCTCGGGTCGCGCTGCAGCGCGAGGCGCACGATGCGAACGACCTCCGGCGGCAGCGCCTTCTCGTGCTGCTCGAGCACGTCGAGGCGCACGTTCATGACCTTGTCGAGCGTCTCGAAGTCGCTGCGACCGAGAAACAGACGCCGGCCTAGCAACAGCTCGGCGAGCACGATACCGGCAGCGAAGATGTCGGAGCGATGGTCGACCTTGAGGCCAGCCACCTGCTCGGGCGACATATAGCCGTACTTGCCCTTGAGCACGCCGGCCTGCGTCTTCGACTCTTGCTGCACGAGCGCGATGCCGAAGTCGCCGATCTTCACATCGCCGCGGTAGGAGATGAGGATGTTCGACGGCGAGACGTCGCGGTGCACGACGCCGAGCAGCTTGTTGTCAGGGCCGACGGCGCGGTGTGCGTAGTCGAGGCCCTTGAGAAACTCGGCGACGACGAACAGCGCGAGCACGCCAGGCAGCCGCTGTTTGCGCTTGGCCAGAGTACGCCACATCTGACGGCCGTCGATGCCGTTGACGTACTCCATCGCGATGTAGTACTGGGCGTCGATCTCGCCCAGCTCGTGCACCTGAACGATGTTGGGGTGCTCGAGGTGGCAGACGAGCTTCGCCTCGGTGACGAACATGCGCAGAAACTCTGCGTCGTCGCCGAACTGCGGCAGGATTCGCTTGATGACGACCTGCTTCTCGAAGCCCATGGCGCCGAAGATCTTCCCGGCGAAGATCTCGGCCATTCCGCCCACGGCGATACGCTCGTTGAGCAAATAGCGACCGAAGTTGATCGGCTTGAAGGGCTTGACCATGGGGAGGTAGCGCGCTGCGTCCAAGACGGCAGACAACGCCAATGATGTTCCCCTCTAAGGCCTAGGAATTCAAGCGCGTCAGCGCTCGAATCAGTTTGATATTCCTCGCGGCACCGGCCGCGATGGAATTCAAGTCAAGAGCGCGCCTTCGTGCTGCAGCAGCCAGCGCTTCGTGGGCAGCCCGCCGGCGTAGCCGGTGAGCGTGCCGTCGGCGCCGATGACCCGATGGCAGGGCACGATGATCGCGATGGGGTTGCGCGCGTTGGCGTGGCCGATGGCGCGCGGAGCGCTGCCCACTTGTCGGGCGATGTCTTGATAGCTGCGCGTGCTGCCGTGCTCGATGGCCTCTAGCGCGCGCCACACGTTGCGCTGGAAGTCGGTGCCCTGCGGCGCGAGGGGCAGATCGAAGCGCGTCCGCTTGCCCGCGAAGTATTGCGCCAGCTGTTGGCGCAGCTCGACGAGCAGCGGATCGTCGTCCGCGGCGGCGCAGGCGTCGGCGTGCTCGGGGGCGCGGCCGGGCAGATGCAGCGCTGCGATGGTGTCGCCGCGCAGGTCAGCGCGCAGCGGTCCAATGGGCGAGTCGATGTGTGCGGTGCGGATCATCTCGCGGTCCTCCCTAGAGCTTCGTGTTCCACAGGTGCAGCACGGCGTAGCTTCGCCAGGGCCGCCACGGCTCGGCGAGGGTCCGAACTTCGGCGGCGCTGGCGTCCTCGAGCGCCTGCCGCAGCACGAGGTCGCTGGCGGGCAGGGCGTCGGGCGCGTTGCTCGCGCGCATGGTGACGTATTCGGCGGTCCACTCGCCGACGCCCGGCAGCGCGACGAGGCGTTCGCGCAGCGCCACGGGATCGTCGAACAGCCCAGCAGCGCAGGCCTCGGCTGCTGCGACGAGCGCGCGCGCTCGGGCAGCCGGAAGGCCGATAGCCGCGACCTCGTCCGCGGCGGCCTTGGCCACGACGCGCGCCTCGGGGAACAATCGCCACGGTTGCCCGTCAGCGTGCGAGCCCTCGACGGTCTCGCCGAAGCGCTCGCACAGACGCGCGGCGAGCGTTGTCGCCGCGGCCACGCTGACCTGCTGACCGAGGATCGCGCGCGCGAGCATCTCGAAGCCGCTGGCGCTGCCCGGGATGCGCAGCCCTGGCGTGTGCTCGACCAGGGGGCGCAAGTTGTCGAAGCGCGAAAGGTGTGCGTCGATGATCGTCGGCTGCGCGTCGAGGTCGAACATGGTGCGCAGGCGCGTCACTACGCGAGGCAGCGCGGGCGCTAACGAGAGCGACGCGTGCACTTGCAGCCGCGCGCGCTGACTGTCGTCGCGCACCTCGACCACGCCGGCGTGGCGACCGAAACGCAGCGTGCGCAGGTAGCGGCCCGCTTCGTGGTCGACATGCTCGACGCCCTCGATCACGCGTGGCGCGACAAAGGCGAGCAGGGCGCGCCACGCGAGCGGCGGCCTGTAGCCGAGCGTGATAGGGATCTGCGAGGACGCCTGGCGCGGCCTGCGGCCCGAGCGCAGCGACGACGGTGCGCGCTCGAAGCGCTGGCGGAAAGTGGCGTTGAAGCGGCGCACGCTGCCAAAGCCGCTGGCGAGCGCGATCTCGGTCAGCGAGAGGTCGCTGTCGTGCAGCAGCTGCTTGGCCAGCGCGAGCCGACGCGAGAGCGAGAGCTCTTTGGGCGTCACGCCGAGCTGCTCGCTGAACACGCGACGCAGGTGCCGATCGCTCACGCCGAGCGCGGCGGCGAGTTCGGGCACGCCGTGCTCGTCGAGGTAGCCGTCGTCGATGCGCGCCACCGCACGCGACAGCAGCACCGAGGTAGCGTCTACCGGCGCGATGGAGCCCGGCGCCACCTCGGGGCGGCAGCGCAGGCAGGCGCGAAAGCCGGCGCGCTCGGCCTCGGCCGCCGAGCGGTAGAACGTGCAGCGATCGCGGCGCGGCGTGCGCGCTGGACAGATCGGGCGGCAGTAGACGCCGGTGGTCGAGACGCCGACGAAGAAGCGGCCGTCGAAGCGCGTGTCCTTGGCGCGCAGGGCGCGATAGCAGGTGTCCCCATCGAGCCGTGCGGCGTCCAGGTGTGTGGCGTCGAGCTGCATGCTGACGTTCTATCGCAGCGAGGCGGGCGCAGCTGGCCGGAATCGGACCTCATAGCGAGAAAGTCCGAGCGGTGATTCCGCGGCTCTCGCGCGCAGCGGAGAGGCGTCAGAGGCAGGGCGAGAGCGATGTCGGTGAGCTGGTGCAGCGCCAGCCGGCTGCGCCGCCCGCGCAGTCGGCGTCGCCGCGACAGCTCGAGGTGCTGCCCGAGCAGCTCAGCGTGCCGGGGTTGTCGCAGACGCTGGAGGGGCCGATGGTGCCTTGGCACTCGCCGTGGGTGCGACACTGCACGAAGCGACAGACGCAGGCGGACGCGCTGTCGACGCCGAGGTCGGCTGCGGCGTCGGCTCCCGTGGTGTCGTGGGACGGCGCGTCGGGGCGTAGGTCCGATGGGGCGGGCGTCGCGTCGACGGCGGCGTCGGGCACGAGCTCGACGGTGTCGGTGCAGCCGCCGAGCGCGAGCACCACGAGCGCGATGCTCATGGCGAGCGCGCAGCGTGCGTGCCTTTGACCTAGCGCGCGCATCGTCTCAGCTGCGCGGCGAGGGCCGCGATGTGGCGTCCGCGCGGGAAGCCCCTGCGGTAGCGCGCTGCGAGCGTGTGGGCGCGGGCGCAGTCACGGCGCCGCAGCGCGAGGCGCAGCATCACGAAGAGCGCGTCGTCGGCCTGCAGCGATCG
>JAGQIK010000402.1 GCA_020431405.1 Myxococcales bacterium | reverse complement strand
GGCGTCGGCGATGACCGCGGCGGCGTGGACGATGGCGCGGGCCGTGCGCACCGCACGCCGCGCGCGACGGCGGCGGCTGTGATGCCGGACGACGACGCGCGTGCGCACGCGGGGCGCGCTGCGCCGCCGCCGGACGTAGGCCCGCCGCCTGCTGCGCGAGCGGCGGTAGCTGCTGCGCGAGCGGCGGTAGCTGCTGCGCGAGCGGCGGTAGCTGCTGCGATAGCTTCTTCGTGAGCTGCGATAGCTGCTGCGGTAGGAGCGGCCCGAGCGGTAGGAGCGGCCGCGTCTGCCACTGCCGCCGAAGATGCATCCAGGGGCGACCAGCGCGAGCAGCAGCAGGGGGAGCATCAGCATCAGCCGACGCGTGTTTCTCGACGCACTTTGACAAACGTCCCGACGATGATTGCCTTGATTCATGAGCACCTCTCAGCCGCGACCTAGTGCAACGCGCGTGCTAGCGCGCGCGCGCGTGATCGCGGGCGGCTGCGCTTGCTCGTGCGCCGCGAGTGGTCGCGAAGGGCACGATCGCTGTGCCGCTGCGATACACCCGCGCGGCGCTCGGCGCTCGGCGCTCGGCGCTCAGCGCTCGCGCACGACGTCGAGCTGCACGTAGCTCGCCTCGAGCGCCGAGCAGGGGCACCACTCGAGGCGATAGCGGATCTCCTCGCGGATGCGCTCGAGCGCTTCGGCCTCGTCGTGGCTGCGCGCCAGACACGCGGGACCTTCGCAGGTCACCAGCGTCATGCCGTCGCGCTGCTTGCGCAGCGTCACGCGGAAGGTGCGCGCCATAAGGCACTCTTTACCACGGTCTTGCGGCGCGTGGGTTCGCGAGCGTACTCTGCGTGCCGAGCAATGAGACAGGTCAAGGTCAGTCGTTTCGGTATTCGAGGCAAGGTCGACGCAGGTCTCGAGCTCGCGCAGGTCATCGATCACGTCAGCGCCTTCGCCAGCTGGCTCGAGGGCGGCTCCGTGGTCGTCGCGCGCGACACGCGTCACTCCAGCCCGATGCTGGCCAGCGCTGCAACCTCGGCGCTCTCGGCGTGCGGCTGCGAGGTGCTCGACGTCGGCATCTGCCCGACGGGCGTTGCGCAGCACGCCGCGCTGCGCGCGGGCGCCGCGGGGATGGTCTCGGTGACCGCCTCGCATAGCGACGGCGCCTGGAACGGGCTCAAGTTCTACGGCGAGGGCGGCCGCATCCTGACCAAGGCCGAAGGCGCCGAGATCCTCGATCTCTGGCACCAGGGCGACTATCTCAAGGCGCGCCACGAGCGCCTCGGGCCCATGCGCGACCTCGACAACGTCATCGAGGACTACGTCGCGGCGCTGGTCGCCAGTGTCGACTGGCAGCGCATCGCCCGCGCGCGCCTGCGCGTGGTGGTCGATTGCGGCAACGGCGCCGGTGCGATGGTCGTCGCCGCCCTCTGCCACCAGCTCGGTATCGAGCTGATCCCCATCGGCTGCGAGCCGAGCGGCGACTTCGCGCGGCCGCCCGATCCCACCGAGCGCAACCTCGCCAACGCCGCCGCGATCATCAAGCCCGTGGGCGCACACGTCGGCTTCGGCTTCTCGAGCGACTGCGCGCGCGTCTCGCTGATCACCGACGAAGGTCACGCGCTCGGCACGGGCGCCACGCTGCCGCTGCTCGTCGACGCCGTGGGGCGGCGCGAGGATGTTGGCGTCGTCGTCGCGAGCATCTGCTGCGACAGCCGCGTCGATCGCGTCGCCGAGCGGCGCGGGCTGCGCGTGGAACGCTCGGGCATCGGCGCGCACGCGGTTGTCGAGCGCATGGTCGCCAGCGACGCCGTGGTCGGCGGCGAGTCGAGCGGCCGCGTTTCGCTGCGCGGCCAGCAGGCGTTCGATGGGCTCGCCGCGATGGTGCGCCTCATCGAGCGCGTCGCCGCCGAGCGCGGTTCGCGCGCGCTCGCCGAGGCGCTGCCGCTGGTCCACGTGCGCGAGACGACGATCCCATCACCGCTCGATCGTGGCTACAGCGCCGTAGCACGGCTGCGCCAGCAGGGCGGCGGGCGCGTCACCGACATGGACGGCGTGCGCGTCGACCTCCCGGAGGGCTGGTACCACGTGCGCGTCTCCAACACCGAGCCGGTGATCCGCATCGCGTGCGAGGCGCGCACCGCCGACGAGGCCGACGACCTGCTGCGCCGCGTGACGCGTCACGTGCAAGCGGCGATACACGAATAGCGATGGCATCGATCCGACTCAAGATAAGCGTCTCCGGCGTGCGAGGCGTCGTCGGCGAGACGCTCACGCCGCGCCTTCTGTGCCGCTTCGCCGAGGCCTTCGGCACCTACGTCGGTCCTGGCCGCGTGCTCGTCGGTCGCGACACGCGCCCCTCGGGGCAGATGGTCGAGCACGCCGTGATCGCGGGCCTGATGGCCACCGGTTGTGAGCCGGTGATCGCCGGCGTGCTGCCGATCCCGTCGGTGCAGCTGCGCTGCGCCACGCGCCCGGATATCGCCGGCGCGATCATGATCACCGCCAGCCACAACCCCGCCGAGTGGAACGCGCTCAAGCTGCTCTCGCGCGATGGTTTCTTTCTCGATGTCTCGCAGTCGCACGAGCTGCTCGACATCTACAACCAGGCGATGTTTCGCCGCGTGGACGGCAACGCCGTGCCGCAGCCGAGCTACGACGAGCAAGCGCTCGAAGCGCACATCGACGAGGTGCTGGCGCAGGTCGACGTCGAGCTGATCCGCCACGCGCAACTGCGCGTCGCCATCGATTGCGTCAACGGCGCCGCCGCCGAGGCCACACCCAAGCTGCTGCAGCGCCTCGGCTGCACCATCGTGGCGCGCCATAACTGCCAGCCGTCGGGTCACTTCACGCGCCCGCCCGAGCCGCTGCCGGAAAACCTGCTCGAGCTGTGCGCATCGGTGGTCAAGACCGAGGCCGATGTCGGGCTGGCGCAGGATGCCGACGCCGACCGCCTCGCCATCGTCGACGAGACGGGGCACGCGCTGGCCGGCGACGAGATGCTCGCGCTGCTCGTCGACGTGGTGCTCGCGCGCAAGCGCGGTCCGGTGGTGGTCAACCTCTCCACCAGCCGCCTCATCGAGCACGTCGCCAACAAGCACGGCTCGCCGGTGATCCGCACGCCGGTGGGCGAGGCCAACGTGGTCGAGGTGATCCAGGCCACGCGCGCCGTGGTGGGCGGCGAGGGCAGCGGCGGGCTGATCTATCCGGCGATCCACCCCTGCCGCGACTCGCTGGTGGCGATGGCGCTGCTGCTCGAGAAGATCGCGCGCCGCGAGGAGACGGTGGCCGAGATGCGCGAGGCGCTGCCGCCGCGCGTGATGATGCAAGAGAAGCTGCCGCTGCCGAGCGCGCTGGCGCGCCGGCTGCTCAGCGCGCTGCCGCGGGTGTTCAGGGACGGTTCGCTCAACCTCAGCGACGGCGTCAAGGCCAGCTTCGGCGGCGACTGGGTCCACGTGCGGGCCAGCAACACCGAGCCGGTGGTACGCATCATCGTCGAGGCCGACGACGACGCCGGCGCGCAGGCGCTGCGACAGCGCGTGATCGACGTGCTGCGCGACGTACAGCGCTGAGCCGCTGCGCGACGCGCGGCGCGCACAGACAAGACCACGAAGACGAAGCAGCAGAAGAAGGGAAGAGCAGATGGCTAAGGCCGCCTCGGTGCTGAAACGCGAGATCTTCTCGCAGCCGCAGGTGCTGCAGCGAATCCTGCGCCAGGAGCGCAAGCGCGTCGAGGTCGTGGCGCGGCGCATCGCCGAGCGCGATCCCAAGGTGGTCGTCATCGTCGGGCGCGGCTCGGCAGACAACGCCGGCATTTACAGCAAGTACCTGTTCGGCGCGCTCAACAAGAAGCTCGTCGCGCTGGCGACGCCGTCGCTGATCACGCGCTACGGCGCCAAGCCGGACATGAGCGACGCGTTGGTGGTCGCGATCTCGCAGTCGGGCGCCTCGCAGGACGTCGCCGCAGTGGTCGAGACGGCACGCGCGCAGGGCGGCCTGACGCTGGCGATCACCAACACGCCGGGCTCGCCGCTGGCGCAGGCCGCCGAGGAGGTGCTGCTCTGCCACGCCGGCGAGGAGCGCAGCGTCGCCGCCACCAAGACGTACACCGCGCAGCTGTTGTTGGTGGCGCTGCTCTCGGCGCACCTCGAGGGCAACAAGCAGCGCCTCGCCAGCGTCGAGCGCGTGCCCGAGCTCGTCGAGCGCGCGCTCGACATCGAGCCCGACGTCGAGCGCGTGGCCGAGCGGCTGCGCTACCTCGAGCACTGCGCCGTGGTCGGGCGCGGCTTCTGCTACGGCACCACCTTCGAGATCGCGCTCAAGCTCAAGGAGCTGACCTACATCATCGCGCAGCCGTACTCGTCGGCAGACTTTCGCCACGGCCCGATGGCGATCGTCGCCCCGGGCTTCTGCGTGTTGGTGCTCGCCCCGCAGGGCAAGGTGATGGACGATGTCGAGGAGCTCTGCGCGCAGCTCGCCGAGCGCAAGGCCGAGGTCATCACGGTCTCGGACAAGGCCTCGCTGCTGCGCTCGTCGACGGTGGGGCTGGCGCTGCCGCGCAACGTGCCCGAGTGGCTCTCGCCGCTGACGTGCGTGGTGCCGGGCCAGCTGCTGGCGCTGCACCTCGCGGCGGTCAAGGGCTTGCCCATCGACACGCCGCGAGGGCTTTCGAAAGTGACGGTGACCCGCTAGCGGGCCCTGAGCCTAGGGGTTTTTGACCTGGCCGCGAATCTCGCCGCTGGCGTTGGTGCTGGTGTGGATGTTGATGTACGTGTTGCCGGCCTTGATGGCGGCGATGGCCTGCGCGAAGGTCGTCACGCTGCCCGAGGCAGCGAAGTCGGACGCGGTCAGCGTCTTGGTGAACGGGCTGGTGAACGCGGCGCTGGCGAGCGTGAAGATCGGGCCACCGGTCGCGCCCGAGGCGCCTTCGTGGATGTGCGCCGCCGTGATGCCGCTCAGGTTGCTGAACGTGATGTCGACCTTGATCTCGGTCTCGGCCGCGTTGATCGTGACGACGGCCGTTCCGGTGGCGGTGGTGGTCACCGGCGGAACCTGCTGCGAGCCCTCGAGGTTGAAGCTGAACGACGCCGACGGCGCCGCGTCGCCGCCACCACCCTCGGTGCCAGCCTCGGTGGGCGCGGTCTCGGCGCCCGCCTCGGTGGGCGGTGCGGTCTCGACGCCCGCCTCGGTGGGCGGTGCAGTCTCGGCACCGGCCTCCTTCGGCGGTGCGGTTTCCGCGCCGGCTTCCTTCGGCGTCACGGTGTCGGGCTTGGTGTCGCTGTCGCTGCAGGCCGCGCCAGCGATCACGAAGGCGAGGGCACCGAAAGCGATGAATAGCTTGCTGCTGCTGAGTTTGCGCATGATGAGGATCTCCTATCGGTTAAGACTACGGAGCTAACTGTATCGAGAATGTGGCGACGATGCACGTCTCGTCGTGCAGCTGCCGTGCATCGATCACACACGCCGGCCGTGGGCGCGCAAGGCAGCGTCGTGAAGGCGCGGTCGAAGGCGCGGCATCGGGTTGGGGTCGCGCCCGTAGTAGACGCGGTTGGTCAGCAGCACCACCCACAGGCGCGCATCGAGGTCGATCCACAGCGACGTGCCGGTGAAGCCGAGATGGCCGACGGTGCGCGGTCCGAAGCGCTTGCCGGCGCTCGAGCGCTCGGGCGAGACGAGATCCCAGCCGAGGGCGCGCGACGGCCCGCTCGGCGCGCGGCTGCGGTGATCGAAGAAGCGCCGCACCACGTCGCGCGCGAAGATCGAGCGCTCGCCGTGGTAGGCGGCGACCAGCTCGCGCGCGATGACGTGCACGTCATAGGCGCTGCCGAACAGGCCGGCGTGGCCGCTGATGCCGCCCATGGCGTGCGTGTTGTCGTCGTGCACCTCGGCGACGAGCCGTCGCCGGCGCCACGGGCAGCGCTCCGTGGGGGCGAACGAGAAGCGCTGGCGCGCGCGCGTGCGGGCGTCGCTGTCGTCGAGGTCGATGAAGAAGGCGTGGCTGAGGCCCAGCGGCGCCGCCACACGTCGCGAAAAGACGCGATCGAGCCGCGCGCGCGCGGTGCGCTCGACGAGCCAGTCGAGCAGGATGAAGCCGAGGTCGCTGTAGAGCACACGGGCGCCAGGCGGCGCCTCGAGCGCGCTGCGGGCAACCAGCCCTCGCACGCGCCGTTTGCGCGCCGCGCCGCTGGCGAGCGCTTCGCTGTGAACCATCTCGAAGTAGGGCTGCCAAGCGGGCAGCCCCGAGCTGTGCTCGAGCAGCTGCGCCACCGTCAGCGCGCCGCACGCAGTGGGCGCCAGCGACGACAGCACGTCGCTGACGCGCGTCTCGAGCGCGAGCCGCCCTTCGTCGAGCAGCATCATCACGGCGCTGGTGGTGGCCAGCACCTTGGTTAGCGAGGCGAGATCGAAGATGCGGTCGATGCGCGGGCGCGCCGCGCCGTGGCCGCCGCCGAAGGCCTGGTGCTGCAGCGGCTCGCCGTCACGCGCCACGAGCAGCGTCGCCGCCTGAACCTGCGCCGCGGCGATGGCCTCGTCGAGGATCTTGGCGACGGACGCGCTCAAGCGAGCAGCTTCTGCACCTCGGCGACGGCGCCGTCGATGGAGATGCGGCGCTGCTCCATGGTGTCGCGATCGCGGATCGTGATCGTGTCGTCCTCGTTGGTCTGACCGTCGATGGTCAAACAGTAGGGCGTGCCGATCTCGTCGTGGCGGCGGTAGCGCCGGCCGATGGCGTGCTGCTCGTCGTAGCGCGCGGCGATGCCTTTCTGCAGGAACGCGTCGACCACGGCGCGCGCCTTTTCGGGCATGCCCTCCTTCTTGACCAGCGGCAGCACGGCGACCTTGTAGGGCGCGAGCCGCGGGTGCAGCTTGAGCACGACGCGCGTCTCGGTCTTGCCCTTCGCGCCCTCGACCTCTTCTTCGTGGTAGGCGTCGATGAGGTAGACCAGCACGCCGCGCGTGGCGCCGGCTGCGGGCTCGATGACGAACGGCGTGTACTTGGTCTGCTTGACCGGATCGAAGTACTCGAGCTTGGAGCCCGACGCCTCGGCGTGCTTCTTGAGGTCGTAGTCGGTGCGGTTGGCGATGCCCTCGAGCTCGCCCCAGCCCCACGGATACGCGAATTCGATGTCCGAGCAGCCGCGCGCGTAGTGCGCCAGCTCCGCGTCCTCGTGGGCGCGGAAGCGGAACTTGTCGGGCGCGTTGGCGTAGCGGCGCCACCACGACATGCGCTCGTTCATCCAGTAGTCGGCCCACTCCTCGTCGGTGCCGGGCTCGCAGAAGAACTCCATCTCCATCTGCTCGAACTCGCACGAACGGAAGATGAAGTGCTCGACGGTGATCTCGTTGCGAAACGACTTGCCCATCTGCGCGATGCCGAAGGGCACCTTGAGCGCCAGCGCCTGCTGCACGTTGGCGAACTGCACGAACATCGCCTGCGCCGTCTCGGGGCGCAGATAGACGGCGCTCGGGCGCGTCAGCTCTTCGAGCGCCGTGCGCAGCTCGCGCCCGCCGAGGCCCTCGAGCTTGCCAGCCTCGATGGCGGCTGCGACTTCGCCGAGGGGATCGGTGGCGCCGATGGCGCTCTTGAACATCAGGTTGAACTGGCGCTCGTCGGACAGAAACGGCGAGCCGCAGTTGGGGCAGACATAGCCGGCGGCGCCGGCCTTGAGCCCGACGATCTCCTTGCCGCGCCGCTCGGCGGTCACGCCCAGCTGCTCGGTGAGCTGCGTCAGCGCGGCCTTGGCGGCGCCCTTGTCGGGGAATCGCAGCGTCGCGTCGGCGCCCTCTTCGGCGCGCGGCGCGTTGTCAGCGCGGAAGCGCTCCTTGCAGACCTTGCAGTCGACGAGCGGATCGGAAAAGCCCGCCAGGTGGCCCGAGGCCTCCCATACGCGCGGGTGCATGATGATCGACGCGTCGAGGCCGACGACGTTCTCGCGGCGGTGCACCATGTCGGTCCACCACTCGGTCATCAGGTTGCGCTTCAGCTCGGCGCCGAGCGGCCCGTAGTCGTAGGCGCTCTTGAGGCCGCCGTAGATCTCGGAAGACTGAAAGACGAAGCCTCGCCGTTTGCACAGCGAGACGATCTTCTGCATCAGGTCATCAGACACGTTGCTCGGAGCTCCTTGTGGCTTCGCGGCACTATGAACACTGCCCTTTGATGCGTCAATTGACCGCGTCAGCGTGACCTCCAACACTTGTTGGAGAGCGCGCCGATCGGCGGTACATTCAGCGCCATGCTGGTCAAACCGTTCCTCGACGAGTCACACGAGCTGTTTCGCGAGTCGTGCACGCGCTTCGCCGAGCGCGAGATCAAGCCCTACGCCTACGAGTGGGAAGAGGCCGAAGGCTTTCCGCGCGAGCTCTACTTCAAGGCGGCCAAAGCCGGGATCCTCGGCGCGTCGATGCCCGAGGCCTACGGCGGCGGCGGTGGCGACGTGCTGCACGGCCTGGTGATGACCGAGTCGCTGCTGCGCGGCGGCAGCTCCGGCGTGGTCGCCGGGCTCGGCTCGCTCAACATCGCGCTGCCGGTGCTGCTCGTGCTCGCCGACGAGGAGCAGAAGCAGCGCTTCATCCCGCCGGTGCTGCGCGGCGAACAGATCGCGGCGCTCGGCGTGACCGAGCCCGGCGCCGGCAGCGACGTCTCCGGGCTGCGGCTGCGCGCGCGCCGCGACGGCGACGACTACGTGCTGTCGGGCAGCAAGACGTTCATCACCTCCGGTGCGGTTGCCGACATCGTCGTCACGCTGGCGCGCACGGGCGATCACCCGCACGACGGGTTGACTTTCTTCGTCGTCGAGACGGCGGCGAAGGGGTTTTCGGCGTCCAAGCGGCTCAAGAAGACTGGCTGGCGCGCGTCGGACACGGCCGAGCTTTCCTACGACGACGTGCGCGTGCCTGTGCGCAATCGCCTCGGTGACGAAGGCAGCGGCTTTCGCGCCGTGATGCAGACCTTCCAGGGCGAGCGCCTCGGTCTCGCCGCGTTTGGCCACGGCTCGGCCGAGATCGCCCTCGACGAGGCGATGCGCTACGCGCGCGAGCGCGAAGCGTTCGGGCGGCCGCTGGCAGGCCATCAGGTCACGCGCCACAAGCTCGCCGAGATGGCCACCGAGGTCACCGTGGCCAAGGCGTTCAACTACTTGGTGGCGCGTCGCGTCGCCGACGGCGCCTACCTGCCGCGCGAGGTCTCGATGGCGAAGAACTTCTCGTCATCGGTAGCGCAGCGCGTCTGCTACGAGGCGGTGCAGATCTTCGGCGGCATGGGCTACATGCGCGAGACGCTCGTCGAGCGCCTGGCGCGCGACGTGCGGCTGCTGCCCATCGGCGGCGGCACGCAGGAGATCATGAACGAGGTGATCTCGAAGATGTTGCCGCTACGCTAGAACTTGACGTGCAGCGTGGCGCCGCCGGGGCCGATGTCCACCGAGACGCTGGTGTCGTCGCGGTCGCCGTCGCGCTTGGCGCCTTTGCGGGCGGCGGAGCGCCCCTCGAAGTAGTAGAGCAGCAGCGACGTGATGGCGAGGCCGCCGGCGACGCCCACCAGCACGTTGGTGACCGTGGTCTTGGTCTTCACCGCGTCGCGCAGCGGCTGCAGACGGCTCGGGTCCTGCGTGTTGAGGTACTCGTCCTCGTCGGCCTTGGCCGACACGCCGACGCCGATCGCCGCGCCGGCCGACGCCACGGCGAGACCGCCGGTGATCCATGTCCACAGGCGTTTGTGCGAGAAGGACCACGGCGAAGCGCCGCCGGTGTCGGCATCATCGCGGCTCGGCGTGTTCGACAGCGCTGCGTTGTCTTGGTCGACCTTGGGCGTGGCCGCGGGCAGGGGCTTTTGGGGCTTCGGCGCCGCGGGCAACACCAGCGACACCGAGTGGTTGGCGTCGTAGCGCACCAGCAGCTCGCGCTTGCCGCTGCGCCGCGACCCTTGCCGCGTCTCGAAGACGTGCCGTCCCACCGGCAGGCTCAGCGTTTGCGGCGAGGCGCCGCGCCGCGCCCCGTCGACGTAGATATCGCCGCCATTGGCCGAGACGACGACCTTGCCGAGCAGGCCCTGCCGCACGCGCGCCAGCCGGCGCACGTCCGACGGCTTGAAGCGCTCGCGATCGAGCTCGAGCGACGCGTCGAGCTTCAGCGCGCGCTCGAAGGCGCGTTTGGCCTTGGCGGCCTTGCCCAGCACGCCGTAGTTGAGCCCGACGTAAAGGGCAGCCTTGGCCTTGACCGCGGTGTCGTCGCCGGCGCGGCGCTCGGCCTGTCTGCAGGTGCGAAGCGAGCGCCGAAAGCGCGCGGCGCGGTACTGCTTGATGCCGCGCGCGAGCAGCCGCTCCGCGCGCGAGGCTGCCCGCGCGACGCCGGCCGCCGCCACGAGCGCCAGCAGCACCAACGCGAAGCTCGCCACTCTAGCGAGGGCGTGCGATGAGGTACGACCCGACATCGGCAACCTCGAACATTAGCACGGCCGGCGTGCGGCCAGCGACCCGTGATAAGCTGGAAGCTCGATGAAGATCCGCTGGCTGCTGGTACTGGGGGCGCTCCTCGTCGCGGGCTGCGTCATCGACCTGCCCGATCGGCAGCTCGGTGACGGCGGCGGCGGCGGCGAGAGAGGCAGCGGCGAAGGCGGCGGCGGCGAGGTTTCGCCCGACTGCGGCAACGGCGTGCTCGATCCCGGCGAGCAGTGCGACACGGCCATCGCCGCCGGCGAGCCCGGCGCCTGTCCGACAACCTGCGACGACGGCCTCTCCTGCACGGCAGACACCCTCGAGCAAGCCGGCACCTGCCAGGCGCGCTGCAGCGCGTCTCCGATCACCAGCTGCACGTCGGGCGATGGCTGCTGCCCCACGGGCTGCACGCCTTCGAGCGACGACGACTGCTCGGCCGACTGCGGCAACGGCAAGATCGATCTCAAAGAGGCCTGCGATACGGCCATCACTGCTGGCAGCCCGGGCGCGTGCCCCACGGCATGCGACGACGGCAGCTCGTGTACGCAAGACGAGCTGCTGAGCGCCGGGACGTGCTCGGCGCAGTGCCGCTTCGTGCCCGTCACGACCTGCACCAACGACGACGGTTGCTGTCCGCAAGGCTGCAACAGCGGCAACGACAACGACTGCTCGGCGAGCTGCGGCAACGGCGTGCTCGACAGCGGCGAGAAGTGCGACACCGCCATCGCCGCTGGCCAGCCCGGCGCCTGCCCGACCAGCTGCAGCGACGGGCAAGCCTGCACCACCGATACGCTGCTCAGCGCCGGCACCTGCAATGCACAGTGCGGCTTCACCGCCATCACGCAGTGCAAGGGCGGCGACAACTGCTGCCCCTCGGGCTGCAACAACAACACCGACAGCGACTGCTCGCAGACGTGCGGCAACGGCGTCGTGGAGAGCGGCGAGCAGTGCGACACGGCGATCGCGCAAGGCCAGAGCGGCGCCTGCCCGCAGAGCTGCAACGACAACAAGCCCTGCACGCAGGACAACCTGCTCAACCCCGGCACCTGCGGAGCGCAGTGCAACTTCGCCACCATCCAGCAGTGCAAGAACAACGACGGCTGCTGTCCCTCGGGCTGCAACGCCAACAACGACAACGACTGCTCGGCCACCTGCGGAAACGGCGCCGTGGAGAGCGGCGAGAAGTGCGACACGGCCATACCGCAAGGGCAGAGCGGCGCCTGTCCGCAGAGCTGCAACGACAACAACGCCTGCACCAACGATTCGCTGATCGGCGGCGGCTGCAGCGCAGAGTGTCGCAACACCGCGATCAACTCGTGCACCAACAACGACGGCTGCTGCCCGGCCGGCTGCAACGCCAACACCGACAACGACTGCACGCCGGTGTGCGGCAATGGCGCCGTGGAGCAAGGCGAGACGTGCGATCCGCCGAGCACCTGCCCGACGAGCTGCTCGGCGCCGACCTGTCGCACGTCGACGCTGCAGGGCTCGGCCTCGCAGTGCACGGCCAAGTGTGTCGAGACCAACGCCGGCAACGGCAGCGCCTGCTCGGGCGGCAAGTGTTACAACGGCAGCTGTTGCACGGGCTGCTGGACCGGCTCCTCCTGTGCCAATGGCTCGTCCACCAGCGCCTGCGGCACCGGCGGCAACAGCTGCAACGCGTGCACCAGCGGCGCCTGCAAGACAGCCAGCTGCACCAACGGCTCGTGTACCACGCAGCAGGCGAGCAACGGCAGCAACTGCTCGGGTGGCAAGTGCTACGGCGGCAGCTGCTGCACGGGCTGCTGGGATGGCAGCAGCTGCCAGGCGGGCACGTCGCTGAGCGCCTGCGGCAGCGCCGGCGGCGCGTGCGGCGCGTGTCCACCCAGCGGCACTTGCAGCAGCTCGACGTGCACGTCCGGCAGCTGCCAGACCAACAACCAGCCCAACGGCACGTCGTGCAACAGCGGCATGGGCAAGTGCTACAGCGGCTCGTGCTGCTCGGGCTGCTGGAACGGCAGCTCGTGTCGCCCTGGCTTCCTCGACAGCGCCTGCGGCAGAAATGGCGAGCCGTGCGACATCTGCAACTCCAACGAGTGCTGCAGCGAGTTCATCGGCTGCGTCATCGACAAGGGATCCAACTGCCTGCTGTGAGCCGCGCTCGCGGCTAGCGCCCCTTCGCTCGCGCCATCAGCAGCGGCCGCTGGGCCTCGCTGGGAATCACGATCACGTACTGCCCGAGGATGTCGTAGCCGAGCTGCAGCCCGACGGCGGTCCTGTCGGCGCCCGCCTCGGTGACGTGCTCGCGCTGCCACAAGGTCGTGTTGTCGTGACGCTCCCCGGCGATGCACAGCTGCTGGCCGCGCAGCTTGTGGCTCTTGTAGGCCCTGCCGCTGGCGCCGAAGGCGCTGCCCGCGGTGGGGGCGCTCGCCGGCGCGTCGCCGCCGACGTAGGCCCGCGTCACCTCGGTCTTGGAGCCGCCGGTGTCGAGAACCGCCTTGGTCGGCGCGCGCCCGCACAGCGAGGCGCTGATGTAGAGATACGTTGGCGTGTGGCCGCGCAGCAGCTCGGCGCTGCGCACGGCGGCCTTGCCGGCGCGGCGCACGAGCCAGCTTTTCGCCTGCGCGAAGCTGGCGCGTGCGAGCACCAGCATGCGTCGCGCAGGAAAATCGAGCACCACCGCGCCGTAGCGTTGCAGCCGCTGCGGGCTGATGAAGCCACCGACACCAGCCTTGTCGAACATCGCCGCGAGCCTGACGCCTTTGACCTCGCGCAGCTCGAGCGGCGCGCCGCCGACGGTGGCGCTGACGTGTCCGATGTCGAACGCCGTGATCTGATGCAGCCCGTGGTCGCTGCCCTTCTCGGCGGCGCCGCGCCTCAGCCCCAGCGATGCGACGAGGCTGGCGCTGATGACGTGGTGGCTCGCGCCGGTGTCGACGAACATGCGCAGGTCGCGCTTGGCGACGCGCACGCTGACCAGCGGGCTTGGCGCCGTGCGTCCTCCGATGCTGCGCGACAGCGGCACGTCGAGCAGCACGCGCGGCGCGCTGGTGGCCGTCGCACGCGCAGTGGCGCGGGATCCGGCAGGCGCCGCGCAGGCGATGACGAGCAGCGCCGGCGCAGCGATGGCCGCGAGCAGGTGCGATGACGGCAAGCGGCTCACTTGCGAAGCTCGATCACCAGTCGGCTGGCGGCCCCCGGTGCCAGCGAAACCGTGCGCGCGACGGCGCGATAGCCGGCGCGGCTGACGCGCACGCGGTGTGTTCCCGAGGCGAGCTTGAGCACCACCGGCGATTCGCCGCGCCCGCGCCCGTCGACCTCGACGCTAGCCCACATCGGTCGACCGCCATGGGTGGTCATGATGCGCAGCGTCGCGCCGCGCGCCGCTGCCGGCCGCTTGCGTGTCAGCTTGAGGTCGAGCTGCAGCGGCGTGGCCGCCGCGTCGACGTCCACGCGCCGCGAGCGGTAGCCCGCGTGTCGGACGACGAGCACCGCGTTGCCGACGGGGATCATCATCCCGCGCAGCGGCGTGCGGCCCAGCATGCGCTGGCCGAGAAACACGCGCGCGCCGCTCGGCCGCGTCATCACCCATAGCTTGCGCTCGCCCGCGGCGCTGGCGCTGCCCGCGGCGGTCGCGGCCGAACCGCTGCCCGTGG
>JAGQIK010000401.1 GCA_020431405.1 Myxococcales bacterium | reverse complement strand
TGCGCGACGAGGGGGGGACGAGCGAGCTCGCTGGCGCGCTGGCCGCGCGCGCCGGCACGCTGTCGTTGCTCGCGGGACAGCACGAAGCCGCGGCGACGGCGTACCGGCAATCGCTCGAGTCTGCTCCCGATGACGGCGAGGCGCTGCTCGGCGCGCTGGCTTACTCGGTCTCGAGCCGCGACGCTGGATCGCGCGCCACGCTGCTCGAGCGCCTGCGCCAGCTTTGCGACGGCGAGGGCGGCGAGATGCTCGACCTGCAGATCGCGCGCGCGCGCTTGGCGGCGGGCGACATCGCGGGCGCGGCCGAGAGCCTGACACGCCTCGACGACGAGGCGCAGAGCCATCTGTCGGCGCTGCTGCTGATCGGTCAGGTCGCCTCGGCGGCCGGCGACCGCGAGCAGGAGGCGCGCGTGGCGCTGACGCTCGCCGCGCGGCTGGCCGATCCCGAGCTACAGCAGGCGCTGCTCGAGCGCGGCGGCACGTTGCTCGAACAGCTCGGCCGCACGGCAGAGGCGGCAGCCGTGCTGAGGCACGCGCTGGCGCTTCACCCCGACGACGACGAGCTCGCCACGCGCCTCGAGGCGCTCTACGTCGAGCTCGGCGATCGCGAGGGTCTCGAGCAGATCCTCACGCATCGCATCGTCTACGCCGAGGCGAGCGCCGACGCCGCGACGCTCTCCGAGCTGTACAGCCGCCGCTCGCGCCTGCGTCTCGAGCGCGACGACCTGCCGGGCGGCGTCAGCGATCTTTGGCGCGTGCTGGCGCTCGAGCCACGCCACGCCGAGGTGCTCTCGCGGCTGGCGCAGATCTACGACGACGAGCACGACCACGGCCGCGCCGTCGATCTGTGGTCACGCTACATCGAGGCGGTGGATTCGCCCGCGGCGCGCCGCGCCCCGACGCTGCGTGTCGCCGAGCTGTTGGTCGCTGCCTCGCGGCCCAGCGCGGCGATCGACGTCTGCCGCCGCTACGTCGAGACCACGCCCGACGACGCGCAGGTCGTCGAACGACTCGCCGAGCTCTACGTCGAGCAGGGCGACTATGTCGCGGGCGTACACGCGCTCGAGAAGCTCGTCGGTCTGCGTGACGACGTCGAGTGGCGCGCGCGCGGGCTGCGCCGCATCGCCAAGCTCTACCGCGATCGCCTCGACAACAAAAAGCAGGCGCGGGTGACCCTAGAGGCCGCGCGCGAGCTGACCCCCACCGACATCGAGCTCATCGACGAGCTGCGGCAGCTGCTCAAGAGCGCCGAGGCGCTCAGTGACGTGCACATGCTGCTCGAGCGCGCCAAGGACGATCTCCGCGAGGCGCTGGGGACGCAGCCGTTGTCTGTCGAGCTATTCAAGCGGCTGATGCGCGTTAGTGCGTGGGACGCCGACCAGCACGGCCTGCTCGCGTCGCTCGGCGTCTTGGTGTGTTTGCGCGCCTCGAGCGAGGAAGACATCGCGCTCTACCAGCGCCGTGCGCGTCTACTCTCCTTCGACCCCAAGGGCAAGGTCGAGCAGCACCTCTTCCGCGACGCGCTGCAGCCGGCGGGGGCGCGCGATCGCTACGGCGAGATCTGGTCGGTGGTCGCGCCGTATCTGCCCAAGCTCTACCCCGATCAGCTGCCGCACGACCCGTCGACCTTTGGCGTCTCGCGCGGCGATCGCGTACAGCGCCACTCCGGTGGGCCGGCCAGCCGCGTGATCGACCACGTCGCCGACGCGCTCGGCGTGGGCGACTTCGAGCTCTACCTGTCGAGCCAAGACGCGCAGATCGTCGCCATGCTGAGCGGCGAGAAACCCGGCCTCGTCGTCGGTCATCAGGTCGTGAGCACGATGGATGCCGCGCAGCGCTTCCGCGTCGGCCGCGCCGTGTCGATGCTTGGCGTGCAGGCCTCGGCGCTCTCGGTGCTCGACCGTGACGAGCTCAATCGCATCTTGGGCGCGGCGATCTTTATCCACGAGCCGAGCGTGCTGTTCGAGGCGCCGCGTGACGATGTCGAGGCCATGTCGCGGCGGCTGCAGAAGGTGCTCTCGCGCAAGGCGAAGAAGGCGCTGCCGCTCGCGGTCGATCGCTTCCTGCGCGAAGGCGGCAAGCTCGACCGCTGGATCGAAGGCACGCTCGAGAGCGCCAACCGCGCCGGCCTGCTCGCATCGGGCGACATCGTCGCCGCCATCGACGGTCTGCTCGCCGGCGCGACGGGCAGCGCGCGCCCGAAGGACAAGTCGTCGGTGCTCGCTGCGCTCGAGGACAGCCCGCAGGCGCAGCGGCTGCTGCTGTTCTCGGTCAGCCGGCAGTATCTCGACCTGCGCGCGAGACTGAAGCTCTAGGATCGCCGCGGACGACTGCTCCGCGGCCAGGAGGAACGTTCTTCGTGGCAGACGACAAAAAAGGCCAACCGCTCGATCCCTTCGCCGAGGTGGATGACGACGAGTGGTTTAGTGCCGTCGACGAGTGGGATTCCGCACTCGATCTGCCCGAAGAGACGCCTGACGCCGACGCGCAACTCGCCGAGCACGCGCCGGTGAGCGCCGCATCGCGCTCGCAGCCGAGCCTCGCCGAGGATGACGCCGACGTCGACCCGCTGGTCTCGCTGATCGACGGCGAGATGGAGGTCGATCCCGAGGGCGGCCAGGCGCTCGGCGCGCTGCTCGGATCGGCGCCGGTGCTCGATGCGCACTCGCGACCGACGCCCACGGCGTCGCCCGCGGTGAGCCTCGAGGGCGGGCGCACGACCACTTCGCGCGAGTCGCCGTCGATGGAGATCGAGATCGTGCGCGGCGACGCCGCCGCGTCCGCCGACATCGAGATCGGAGACGATCACGACGACGACGAGAGCGGCTTCGACGAGGCGACGCCTCCGCGCTTCAGCGCCGCGGCCGCCAGGAAAGACCGGGCGCCCGCCGTGCAAGCGCGGCCCCCGGTCGCGCGTGCTGCCGCGCCCGCCGCCGACGGTGACGATGATATCGACTCGATCCTCGACAACCTCGATGCGATGGAGGGCGCGCCGCCGGCGCCGCCGCGACCATCCTCGGAGGTTCCGTCTGTGTCGGTGCACGGAAACGCCGCCGAGATCCAGGCCGAGATCGCCGCCGCCGACGCCAACTTCGACGAAGACATCGTCACGCCCGTGGCACGCGTCGAGCTGACGCCGACGCCGTCGTCGCCACGCGTGCCGACGGGGCTGCGAGGGGCAGTCAAAGAGCGCGTGCGGCATGTCGGCGAGCGGCTCGAGACACCGCCATCGCAGCGCCCGGACTCGCGACCGCAGCTCGAGATCATCGAAGACGACGACACCGTCGTCGACGCCCGCAAGCCGCCCCATGTTGCGCCCGCAGCGCGAGCTGAGGTCGTGGTGGACGACGACGACGGGCTCGGCGATCCCACGCCCGAGGTCTTCAAGCCGAGGACGCAGCAGCGGCGGCCGCCTCCGCCGACCACGGCGACGCTCGCGTTTGGCAGCGGAGACGAGCGCGACCCGGAGGCGCTGCTCGACTTTCTCGCCTCGTCGAGCCCCGCCGAGCCGGCGGAGATCCTCGAAGACGACGTGATCAACATCGGCGCGATGCTCGGCGCAGCGGACGAGCCACCGCCGCCGCCGCCGCCCGCTGACAGCCGGCTCGCCGACGTCGATCCCGATGCGTTGGGCCAAGACCTCGAGCCGCCGCTGCCCGCACTGCCGAGCATCGGCGCGGCGAGCGTGCAGGCGCTCTGGACGGCAGCCGCCGAGCGCGCCGCGCCGGCGCCGCCCGAGACGGTCTGGGCGCGGGTGGCCGAGGCGTTGCCCGCCGAGGTCGAGCGCGTCGACAGCGCGCTGCTGGCGGCAGACCTCGAGCTGCTCGCGGCCGAAGAGCTCGCCAGCGGCGGCGAGGACGAGCAGGCCGCACGCCGGCTCGAAGAGGCGTTGCAGCACCGCGCCGACTACCTGCCGGCGCAGGTCGCACTCTACGGTGTGCACGCACGCGCCGGACGGGCCGACCGTCTGGGCGAGCTCGGCCGCGAGGTGGCGCGACGTTTGGCGCCGCGGGCGCGAAGCTCGCTGCTGTCGGCCTGCGCTGACGCCGCGATGCTCTCGGGCGACGACGGTGGCGCGCGCGATCTGGCGCAGGCAGCGAGCGAGGCGGCGAGCGGGCCCGCGGTGGCGCGCGTCGCGCTGGTCGAGCACGACCTGGCGCAGCAAGGCGGCGACGCCAAGGACATCGATCGTGTGCTGGCGGGGCTCTCGGGTCTAGCCGGCGCGGACCTCGCCGCGGCTGTCGAGCTCGACCGCGGCCGGCTCTCGGAGCGCGAGGGTGCGCTCGAACAGGCGATCGAAGCCTATCGGCGCGCGCTTTCGCTGCGGCCGACCTTGGGTCTTGCCTGGGAAGGCATCGCTCGCTGTGCGGCGCGCCGCGACGACGTGCCGCTGCTCGGCGAGGCGCTGCAGGCCGTGGCACCCCTTTCAGGCAGCCTCGAGTCGACACGACGGCGACGGCTGGTGCAGCTCGCGCGCTGGCGTGGGCTCGAGGGCGTCGATGTCGGCGAGCAGGTCGCGTTGGCGGCCGGCGCCGCGTCGGACGATCCGCTCGCGCTCGAGGCCTGGGCCATGACGCGAGCCTCCGAGCGACAGAACAACGAGGCTATCGGCGCCTACCTGCAGCTCGCCGAGGCGGCCACATCTGCGCGCGAGCGCGGCGGTGCGCTGGCCGAGGCGGCGGCGCTCGCCGAGCGTGGCGGTGACGCCGACCAGGCGCGCACGCTGTTCGCAGAGGCGGCCGCTGCGCTGCCTGGCGACGGG
>JAGQIK010000400.1 GCA_020431405.1 Myxococcales bacterium | reverse complement strand
GTCCAGCGCGCACCGACGTGGCCGAGCGTCGCGGCTGCCGCTTCGAGCGGCAAGAACGCCCCCTCGAAGCGCAGCCCCACGTCGGCGAACTCTTCCACGCCGTAGCCCTGCGGCACCGCCGACCAGCCGCGGATATCGTGATCGAAGCGCGCCCAGGCGTAGCTCGCCGGATGCAGCGTCAAGCCGTGGCCCACGCGCCCGGAGCTGTTGGCCAGGCGGTTGGCGAGCAGGATCTTCGGCGTCCCCGCCGCGCCGGCGGCCAGCGCCACGGCGGCGGCGCGCACCGTGATGCGTGCCGAGGAGCCGTCCTCGCGTCGTGCGCGCGCGACCACCCCTACGGCGCGGTCGCCCTCGAGCAGCACGCGCTCGACGCGGGCACGACTGTAGAGCAGCGCGCCGCGCGCGAGCGCCGCGGGGATGTAGCTGACGTTGGTGCCGCGCTTGGCGTCGGTGGGGCAGCCGAACACACACGTGCCCTGCCCGTCGCAGCCGGGCGCGTTGCGCATCAGCGGCTCGTGGGCGTAGCCCAGCGCCTCGGCGCCGCGCGCGATGACCTCGGCGCAACCGCCGAGCGTGTCGGGGGTCGCGCGCGCGACGCCGAGCATGCGCTCGACGCGCTCGTAGTGGCCGTCGAGGCTGCCTGGACCGAGCGAGGCGAGCCCTTCCTCGAGCATCCAACGCCGCTGCACGCGCTCGGGCACGCGGTAGCAGGTGCCGGAGTTGATCGTCGTGCTGCCGCCCACCGTCTCGCCCATCGGGACCAGCAGCGGCGTGTTGCCGATGGCGAAATGCGCGCCGCGGCGGCGATACATGCGTGCCTGGCGCTCGAGCACATCGCCCGCGAAGTCGTCGCGCGTGAAGTGCGCGCCCGCCTCGAGGATCAGCACGGCGTGGCCGCGGTTGGCCAGCGCGTGGGCCAGCGGCGCACCGCCAGCGCCGCTGCCGACGATCACGCAGTCGACCTCGATCTGCTCGTCGTCGTCGAGCGCGCGCGCGTCGATGATCTGACGCTGCCAACGTTCGGCTTGCGAGCGCGCGGCGGCCGACTGGGTGATGGCGAGCGCCTCGCGCAGCACGGTCGTGCGCGCGCGCGCGATCTTGATCGGCGCGGTGACCGAGCGCAGCAGCCAGAACGCCGCCGTGCTGCCCTCGTTGAGGCGCGCGAGCAGCGCCTGCCGCTCGGCGAGGGGCAGCGCCGAGGTGCGCTGGCCCGACAGCGGCACCGCCACCATGTCGAGCGCCTGCAGCAACGCGCGGTAGAGCGCCGGGCCGCGCTTGCCGAACTGCGCGCGCAGCACGTGCTCGACATCGCCGACGAG
Source organism: Myxococcales bacterium (assembly GCA_020431405.1). Lineage (GTDB taxonomy): Bacteria > Myxococcota_A > Polyangia > JAGQIK01. Next base: position 5,992 of record JAGQIK010000400.1, on the reverse strand, counting down.
CTGGTCGTCGGGCGCCGGCAGCACGCGACCCGCGGGCGTTGCCGCCTCGGCGATACGAAGGAGGGTCTCTCTCTCGCGGGCGAGCATGCCACCACTCCTAATCACCGCGGACGACCGCTCCGCGGCCAACGATGTGCCGATCGTTTCACGGCTGTAGACAAAAGCTGACTATTTAGTCATTATTTCTCCAGACGCGCTTCGCGTCAAGGGGCGACGACGGACGATGAGCAAACGAACGCGTGACGGCTGGAACGGCTGTCGCTTTCGCGGCGGCGGTCACTACGAGAGCTGGTTTCAACGGGCCAACCACCCGCAGCGACCACTCGCCTTCTGGGTGCGCTACACGATCTTCAGCCCGGCCAGCGGCGGCGCGGCGGTCGGCGAGCTGTGGGCGGTTTGGTTCGACGGCGAGCAGAAGCAGGTCAGCGCCTGCAAGCAGGTCTTGCCGATCGAGCAGTGCCGCTTCGCGCGCCACGGCCTCGACGTCAGCGTCGGCGGCGCGCGCCTCGACAGCACTTCGCTCGCGGGCGAAGCGCACGGCCAAGGCCGTCACATCAGCTGGTCGCTGCGCTACAGCTCGCCCAGCCCGCCGCTGCTGCTGCTGCCCGAGCGCCTCTACGACCTGCCGCTGCCCAAGGCCAAGGCGCTGGTGGGCTCGCCGGGGGCGCGCTTCGAGGGCGACATCACCGTCGACGGCGAGCGCCACGCCATCGACGACTGGGTCGGCAGCCAGAATCACAACTGGGGCAGCAAGCACACCGACCGCTACGCCTGGGGACAGGTCGCCGGCTTCGACGAGGCGCCCGACGCGTTCTTCGAGGTCGCCACCGCGCGCATCAAGGTTGGGCCGCTGTGGGTGCCGCCGATGACGCTGATGGTGCTGCGCCTCGACGGCGAGGTGCACGAGCTCAACAGCATCACCGGCTCGCTGCGCGCGCGCGCCAGCTACGACCCTTCGTGCTGGCGCTTCGAGTCAGCACCCGGCGACGTGCGCATCCGCGGCGAGATCACGGCGCCGCGCGAGGCGTTCGTCGCGCTGCCCTACGACAACCCGCCGGGCGGGCGCAAGACGTGCCTCAACAGCAAGATCGCGCGCTGCGAGCTGACCGTCAGCGCCGGCGGCCGCTCGCGCCAGCTGACGAGCGCCTGCCGCGCGGCGTTCGAGATCCTCACCGACGACGTCGACCACGGCGTGCAGATGCTCGACGCCTAGCTCCCAGCGGAGCGTGGCGAGCGCGGAGCAGGCGAGACACTCGCCGTGCGGCATTTGACACGCGCTCGCGCAAGCCCCTGAAATAAAGCAGCTCTCGAGTTGGCGCCAGCCTTGCTCTGCATAGGGGCAAGACCCTCTCAGCAGGTGCGCCATGGCCAACAGAGCCCTCCGATCGATCCTCGCAACGCTGCTCGCCGTCGCCCTCGTCGCCAGCGGTAGCCGCAACGACGCCGTTGCCGCCGGCGCGACGAAGCACCCGCGCCTCTCGTTGGTCCGCGGCGATCGCGAGCCGCCCGAAGGCCGCCACAAGCCGAGCGCCGAGGCGATCAAGGCGCTGCGCGAGGCGGTGGCCAAGAAGCCGCGCGATCGCCAGGCCCGCTTCGACCTCGTGATGGGCCTCACGCGCGCGGGCAAGCTCGCCGAGGCGCTCGCCGCCGCGCGCGCCTGGCGCCAGCGCGACGCCTACAACCTCGTGGTGGTGCGCCTCATCGGCGACCTCTACGCGCAGCTCGGCCAGACGCGCGCGGCGCAGCGCGCCTACTCGGCCGTCGTCGAGCTGCTGCCCAAGAGCGCTGACGCGCAGCGCGCGCTGGCGACGGTGATGAAGCAGGCCGGCCAGCTCGCCGCCGCGCACGAGCGCCTGCTGGCCGCCGCCGCGCTGGCCCCCAAGGACAGCCGCATCGCCTTCGAGCTGGCCGACACCGCACAGCGCCTGGCGCGCCAGCTGCGCGCCAAAGGCCGCAGCGCGCAGGCCGCGCAGCTCGCGGCCGCCGCAGAGAAACGCTTCAAGGCGATCATCGACGGCCCCTCGACGCCGGCCAAGATCGCCTACCCCGCGCGCCAGCGCCTGGCGCAGATCTACGCCGCGCGCCGCAACGGCACGCGCGACGCCGCCAAGCGCCGCGCCCTCGACGAAGCCATCGGCAAGCTCGCCGTCGGCGGCGCCGTCAACGACATCAAGGTCTACCTGACCTGGGACACCAACCGCACCGACGTCGACCTGTGGGTCACCAACCCGACCGGCGAGACGATCAACTACAAGCACAAGCGCGGCGCGCTCGGCGGCGCGCTCTACGGCGACGTCACCGACGGCTACGGCCCCGAGAGCTTCACCACGCAGTCGGCCGCCAAGGGCACCTACGTGGTGGCCGTCAACTTCTACGGCACACGCCGCCAGGCGTTTCGCGAAGCGCGCGGCGAGGTGGTGGTCGTGCTCGACGAGGGTCGCCCCAGCGAGCGCCGCTTCGTGCTGCCCTACCGCCTGTTTCGACCGAAGCAGACCGTCACCGTGGCCCGCGTGGTCGTGCGCTGAAGGAGACGACGATGAACACCCCCAGCAAACGAACGTTCTCGCTGCTCTCCGCCCTGCTGCTGCTTTCGGCCAGCTGCAGCGGCACCACCAGCACCTCGCGCAGCGCCACGGGCGCAGTCGCAGCGCGGCTGCACGCTGGGCCGCTCAGCCAAGCGATCGCCCTCGTCAGCTCGCGCGACGTGGTGCAGGCCAAGCTCGCCAGCGGCGCGCAGGTGCCGCTCGCGCCGGGCAAAGCGCTCGCTGGCGTCACGTCGCTTCGCGCTGGCGACGCGCCCGCGCTCGTGCGCCTCGGCGCGCATGGCCGTATCTACCTGCGCGCCGGCACGGTGGTGCACCTCGGACGCACCAAGCACGCCGCGCTGGGGCTGCTCGTCGAGCGCGGCGAAGCGCGCGTGGTCTGCAACGCGGCGAGCGGCGCGCTGACCACCATCGCGGGCCGCTCGGTTTCGCTCGCCGGGCGCGACGTGCTGGTCGGCCCCGACTACGTCACGCCCACCGCCGAGCGCCTGCGTCGCGTGGGCTGGGCGCTGGCGCTCGAGCGCGGCGTCGGTCCGGCGCGCCTCGGCACCCTCTCTGTGCGTCGCCGCGCGCCCGCTAGCGCTGCCGCTGCAGCTGCCACCAACAACAACGCGCCCGCCAACGCCGCCGCGACTAACCAGCGCGACGTGGCCTACCTCTCGCTGCGCCGCGTGCGCGTCGACGCCAAGCGCGCCGGCGACGCCGCCTACACCGAGATCGAGCACGTCTTCTACAACCCGTCGGACCAGCGCCTCGAAGGCACGTTCCGATTTCCACTGCCTACCGGCGCCACGCTGGTGGGGCTGGCGATGGAGATCAACGGCAAGCTGATGGACGGCGAGCTCGTCGAGCGGCACAAGGCGCAGCAGATCTACCAGTCGATCGTCGACAGCATGCGCGACCCGGCGATCCTCGAGTGGCAGCAGGGCAACATCTTCAAGCTGCGCGTCTTCCCCATCGAGCCGCGCCAGGAAAAGCGCATCGTGCTGCGCTATGTCGCGCCGCTCGCGCGCGCAGCGGCGGGCGGCCTCGAGTACAGCTTCGCCACCGCCACGCCCGCCATGCAGAAGCGCATCGCGCGCTTCACGCTGCGCTTCGACGGGCGCGCCGTGGTCGACCAGCGCGGATTTCGCCCCGGCCGCGAGATCACGGTGCCGCTCGGCGCCACCGCCAGCGCCGCCAACACCGCCTACGTGCAGACCCGCCCCGACGGCACCTACTACGCCATGCGCCTGGCCAGCCGCTTCGCCTCGGCCGCGGCCGCGGCCGCCGGCTCGACGGGCGCGGCCGCTCGCCCCGCGCGTGATCTCGTGTTGATCGTCGACACCTCGCGCAGCGCGCTCGAGAGCCGCCGCCTCGCGCTCGACACGGCCCGCGCCCTGCTCGTCGATCTGCGCGCGGGCGACCGCTTCGTCCTCGTCGCCTCCGACATCGACGCGCGCCCGCACGCCGCCGCCCTCGTCCCCGCCAGCGCCGCCGCCGCCGAGCAGGCGCTGGCCTTCCTCGGCGCCATCAAAAACGACGGCGCCACCGACGTCGGCCTCGCGCTGCGCCGCGCCGGCGAGCTGCTCGCGGCGGCAAACACCAAGGGCGCGACGCGCACGCGCGCACGCACGCGGCAGGTCGTCTACCTCGGCGACGGCACCGCCACCTGGGGCGTCACCGACGCCAAGGCGCTCGCCGCGCTCTCCGACAAAGCGCTCGGCGGCGCCACCTTGCACGCGGCGATCCTCGGCCGCGGCGCCGACGGCGCGCTGCTGCGCCGCCTCGCCGCGCACAGCGGTGGCCGCGCGCAGTCGCCCAAGACCGCCCTCGACGCGCGGCGCTTCGCGCTGTTCGTCGGCGAAGCACCGCGACTGGCGCGCCTCGCCAAGGCCACCCTCTCGCTGCCCGAGGGCAGCCAGGCGACGCTCTACAGCAACGTGCGCGGGGCTATCTACGCCGGCGACGCGCTCTACGCGCTGGTGCGCGTGCCCGCCGGCAAGGGCGCCAAGCGCGCCGCACAGCCCGGCGCGCTGCCGCAGCTGACGTTGCGCGCGAGCCTCGGCGGCAAGCCCTACGTCGAGACCTTCAAGCCGCGCGTCGCCGCGCCCGCCGCCTGGGTCGCCCAGCGCTGGGCCCGCCATCACATCGCCAAGCTGCAGCACGACGGCGCCGCCAAGGAGGCCATCGTCGCGGAGAGCCTCAAGCACGGCGTGATGAGCCGGCACACCGCGTTTCTCGTGCTCGAGAGCGAAGCCGCCTACAAGCGCTTCAAGATCGCCCGCAAGCACGCCGCCGCGCAGAAGAAGCTCGCCAGCGCCGCGCCGCGCGTCAGCGGGGCAGACCTCGAGTCGCTGCGCGGCCGCCGCGCCAGCATGAGCCCCGATCACCTGCAGCCCGGCGATCCCGAGATCCGCATCCCCGCGCCCGCCGACGCGCGCAGCGTGGTGGTCTTCTTCCCCTTCGGCGAGACCAAGGTCGCGCGCTACGAACGCGCCCACAAGGCCTGGACCGTGCGCTTCCTCGTCGACCAGAACACGCCCGACGGCGTGCATCGCGTGCGCGTGCGCATCGTGCACCGCGACGGGCGCGTCGAGCTGCTCTCGCTCAACTACGTCGTCGACACCAAGGCCCCGGTGGTCTACCTGCGCGCGCTGCCGCGCCGCGACCGCCAAGGCCGCCGCTACTACGTCATCGTCGCCAGCCAGATCGTCACGCGCGCCGAGCTGACGCGCGAGCTGCTGCGCCATCGCACCATCACCGGCACGCGCAAGCAGTACGCCGAGCTGGTCAAAGACATCAAGCACGTCGACGTTCGCCTGCCCGACGGCAACGTGCTCTCGCTGCGCGCGCGCCGGCGCGGCGTGCTGGTCGGCGTCTATCGCCCTGCCACGCCGCTCGCCGGGCCCGTCACGCTGACCTTCGTCGTCGTCGACCAGGCCTACAACCGCCGCATCGTCACGCGCCGATTCGACCCACGAAGCGGCCGACTGCAGCGGGTGTCGCGATGAAGGCCTTCATTACCGCGGCGCTGCTCTGCACGCTGACGGCAGCCCCAGCGTCGGCTGGCCCCGCGCCCGCAGCCGCCCCCGCGCTGGCAAAGCCCACGCTGACAAAGCCACTCGTCGCGCGCACCATCGAGCGTCTCGGCGCCAGCGCGCACGTCAACGCGTGCCTCGCGCTCGGAAACGCTGCCGGCACCTACGCCGCCACGCGCGGCGGCCTGCTTCACGTCGACGGCGCCGGCCGCGCGCGGCTGCTGCGCCTGCGTGGCCTCGGCACGCGCACCCACGCGCTGCTGCGAGTCGGCAGCACCCTGTGGGTCGGCGGCGAGCGCGGCCTCGCGCGTCTTCAGCTCGGCAGCCGCGACGCGCGCGCCTACGCCCTGCGCACGCGCGCACCCGTGCGCACGATGATCGCCGTCGGCGGCACACTCTACGTCGGCACCTGGGGCGACGGCCTGTGGT
>JAGQIK010000399.1 GCA_020431405.1 Myxococcales bacterium | reverse complement strand
TTCGAGCCGTCAGCCGTCTCGATCGAGGCGATGTGCACGAACGAGACGCCGTCGTCGGCCTTGAACGAGGCGTAGCGCACGCCGCCGGGCGCCGCGCGCCCGAGCTCGGCGAAGACCTCGCGGATGAGGGCTTCGTTCTCCTCGGCCCGGCCGGCCTTGACGCGATAGCGAACCATCACGGTGCGTGGCATCAGTTGCTCCTCGCGCGCATACGGTTGTTACGCGCGTTGTGCTCGAGCTCCGCGAGCCCCAGCGCCTCGAGCACCGGCGGCACGTAGTTGGCAAAGCGCCCGCGCAGACCCTTCTTCAAGCCGTAGTAGCCGCCGACGGGGTTGTCGCCGGCGCGGCCCCAGGCCTCGACGGTTCCGGCCTTGGCCTCTTTGCCCTCGTCAGCCGAGCCTAGTGGCATCCAGTCGCCGTGCTCGACCAGCATCGCGTGAAGGTCCTCGATGCAGCGCAGCGCGTAGCGAAGCTGCGTCTTGCCGACCTGCACCACCAGCGCTGGCGGGTCGGACGCTTCGTCGCGATAGGCGCTGTACTCCGACTTGCCGGGCGGCGTCTCGAGCAACCACGGGCTCGCTTGCGTACCGTTGCCCTTGACCTTGGTCTTTGCCATCCGCGCCGCCTCCTGGTTGTGGTGCGAGGATGGTAACTAATAGGTTACCAATGTCAACCCGCTGCGCCGCCGGCGGCGCGCTCGAGCGCGCGCAGGACCAGCGTCCACGAGCGCTCGTACTTGGGCGCCGCGGTCGGGAACAGCTCGACGCTGCGCGCGCCAGCGCGGTGGCGCACCTCGACCTTGGTCGTCTCGCCCACGGCGATGAACAGCACCTCGACCTCGGTGGGATGCTCGGGGCCGGTGCCTGGGTAGAAGTCGAGCAGCAGTCGCTCGGGCGGTTCCCACGCGCGCACCGCGCCCAGCGCGACGACCTTGCCGCTGGGATCGGATTCACAAAAGCGCGTCGCGTCGAGGGCGATGACGCTCTCGGGGTGGTCTACGTGCCGGCGATCGTCGGGCCACCACTCGTTGATACGCTCGGTGAAGAGCGCGAACGCGTGCGCGATGCCGCACGGCAGGACGACAGTCTTGACGATCACGAGTGGTCCTTTCGCGCGACATCGTCGCGGGCGAGGGCGGCAAGGCGCTGCAGTGCGGCGTCCCAGAAGGCGTCGACGAAGTCACGCACCGAGGCGAAGCCCTCGAGGCGCACCGTGTAGACGCTGCGTGTGCCGTGCGTGTGGGCTTCGACGAGCCCTGCCTGCTGCAGCAGGCGCAGGTGCTTGGAGATCGCCGGGCGGCTGATGGGAAAGTGCGCCGCGAGCTCGACGACGGCCTGTGGCTTGTCGCGAAGCTGCGCGAGAATCTCGCGGCGGATCGGGCTACCGAGGGCATCGAGCGCGTGCATGTAACGAAAACGTTACCATGCCGCGACCTCCGCGCGCAGCTGGTGGGTGGCAGCGCGCAGCGCTGATCTCAGGCGCCGGCCAGAGAGCCCTCGATCTTGACGGGATCGTGGGCCTCGTCGGGGACGCGCACGACGACGATGCCGAAGTTGCGGCGGCCGATGACGTCGCTGTGCTCGAACGAGTAGCTCGCTGTCAGCCGCTCGTCGAGCTCGAGCAGGCCGCGCATGGCGAGGGTTTGAAACCAGCTGGGCGGCTTGTTGGTGATCGGGCTCGTGATCAGCTGCCGGAACACCGTGTTGCCTTCGTGCTTGATCTCGGTGTGGGCACCGAGGTGCACGTCGCCGCCGAGCACGATCAGATCGCGCGACGCTGCGGCGTGTGGCGCCTGCTTCCAGTTGCGCAGCGCGCGCACGAACTCGACCTGCTCCATGCGGTGCGATCCGAAGGCCCAGTGGTCGTGCAGATCATCGAAGACGTGAACGCCGGCGTTGGTGACGCGCATGCCGAGGTACGCCAGCGGCACCGACGTCACCACCACCAAGGCCCGTACCGCGTCGAACGCGCCGCCTGGGCCGAGCGCCTCGGCGATGCGCGCCCACTGTTTCGAGCCTAGATACGGTCGCGCCAGATCGGTCTCGAACGAGCGGCCGCCTCGCTGGTCGACGAACAGCACGCCCACATCGCCGAAGACGTGGATGTGATCTTCGAAGCCGCTGGCTGGGTCGTCGGTGGCAAGCGTGTCCCAGAGCTGGCGCTGATACTCGCGATAGACGCCGCGCGCTAGGCCGCCGACGTAGTGCTCGACGGTGCCGGGGTCGCTGTCGGCGGGGTTGCTGCCCCAGTCGTCGCGGATCTCGTGGTCGTCCCAGATCATCAGGTTGGGCACGCAGGCGAGCACGTCGCGCGTGGCGGGGTGACGCCAAGCGAGGCGGTACAGCTCGCGATAGCGCTCGCGGCACTGCTCCTCGATGGGCTGCACCAGCGGAAACGCGCCGCCCGCTTTGTCCACGCACCAGCTGAAGGCTTGGTCGCCATAGATCTGGTCGCCGACGTGAAGCACCATGTCGATCTTCTCGGGCTCGACAAAGCGGTGGTAGAGGTCGGCCCACAGGTCGGTGTCGCCGCGACGGACGGTGAAGTTGCAGCTCACCACCGCCAGTGTGAGACGCCGCGGGTGCTTGGCGAACGTACGAAAGCGGCCCGCCGGCGCGTCGTCGACGCCTTCGAAGACGATCTCGTAGCGCTGCTCCGGCTCGAGTCCCGTGAAGTGGAACGTACGCGGTCCGGGCGGCGCCATGTCGTAGGTCAGCGATGTCTCGCCGGTGTCGCTCACCAGCTTGCACGTGACCTTCGCCAGCGCGTCGACCTCCACGAGGATGTGAGCCTCGCTGTCGGTCACCTTGCCGACCACCGGCCCAACCAGCACCTTCGCCATCTCAGCCTCCTGCGCGGGTCCTTAGATGCCGCCGCCCGCCTCGAACGTCTCGCGCTTGGGCGCCTGGATCGAGATGCGGCTGCCCGGCGGCACGCTGCTCATCAGCCACACGTTGCCGCCGATCACCGAGCCTTTGCCGATGGTCACGCGGCCGAGGATCGTCGCGCCCGAGTAGATGATCACGTCGTCTTCGATGATCGGGTGGCGCGTGATGCCCTTGATCGGCTTGCCCTGGGCGTCGAGCGGGAAGCTCTTGGCGCCGAGGGTCACGCCCTGGTAGACGCGCACGCGGTCGCCGATGATGCAGGTCTCGCCGATGACCACGCCCGTGCCGTGATCGATGAAGAACTTGTGGCCGATGGTCGCGCCCGGGTGAATGTCGATGCCGGTGACGCTGTGGGCGTGCTCGGAGATCATGCGCGGCAGCAGCGGCACGTCGAGCGCCGCGAGCTCGTGCGCGATGCGGTGGCAGAAGACCGCTAGCAGGCCCGGGTAGCAGAAGATCACCTCGTCGATGGAGCGCGCGGCAGGGTCGCCCTCGAAGGCGCCGCGCACGTCCTCGGCAAGCATGCATTGCACGTGCGGCAGGCGCGCCAAGAACGCCGTCGTCGCCTCGCGCGCCTGCGTCGCGCGCGCCTGCGCGTCCATGTCACGGTTGAAGGCCAGTCCGCGCTGGATCTGCTGCTGCAGCGTGCGCTGCACGTCGTCGAGCGCGTGTCCGACGTGAAAGCGCAGCGTCTGCGAGCGCACCTCCGAGCTGCCGAAGTAGCCGGGAAACAGCACGGTGCGCAGCGTCTCGGTGATGCGCTCGACGATCTGCCGCGACGGTCGCGGGTCACCGGCGTGGTGGCTGTGCACGTGCTCGGTGAGGTTGACCTCGGCGCTGCAAAGCGCTTCGACGATCTCGCCGATGTCGCAAGCGTCGCCGGCGCTCGGGTGGTGTTCGTTCACGGGCTGCTCCTCGCTCTGTCGCCGCTCGGGCGGATCTCTCACGCGTTGTCGAACAGCCAGGTGCTGAGGTAGCGCTCGCCGCACGAGGGGATAACCGTGACGATCTGCTTGCCGCGGTTTTCCGGACGCCGCGCGACCTCGAGCGCGGCCCAGACAGCGGCACCCGAGGAGATGCCGACGAGGATGCCTTCTTCGCGCGTCAGCCGGCGCGCCGTCGTGCCGGCCTGCTCGTCGCTGACCTTGACCACTTCGTCGATGATCTTCGTGTCGAGCACGCCGGGCACGAAGCCGGCGCCGATGCCCTGGATCTTGTGCGGCCCGGGCGGTTCGCCGGAGAGCACCGCCGAGGTGACCGGCTCGACGCCGATGGCGCGAAACGACGGCTTGCGCGCCTTGATCACCTGCGAGACGCCGGTGATGGTGCCGCCGGTGCCGATGCCGGAGACGAGGATGTCGACGCCGCCGTCGGTGTCGTTCCAGATCTCCTCGGCGGTGGTGCGCCGGTGCACGTCGGGGTTGGCGGGGTTTTCGAACTGCTGCAGCACCAAGTAGCGCGGATCAGCGGCCGTCATCTCGGCGCACTTGGTCAGGGTGCCGGCCATGCCTTTCTCGCCCGGCGTGAGCACCAGCTCGGCGCCGAGTGCGCGCAGCAGCTTGCGCCGCTCGACGCTCATCGTCTCGGGCATCACTAGCGTGCAGCGATAGCCGCGCGCTGCGCAGACGAAGGCGATGCCGATGCCCGTGTTGCCGCTGGTGGGCTCGAGGATGATCGTCTCGTCAGTGATCTGTCCCGCCTTCTCGGCGGCCTCGATCATCGCCAGGCCGATGCGGTCCTTGACGCTCGATAGCGGGTTGAAGAATTCGAGCTTGAGCAGGATCTCGGCGTCGACGCCCTCGGCAATGCGACCGAGGCGCACCAGCGGCGTGCCGCCCACGAGCTCGGTGATGTTGTTTGCGATGCGCACGTCGGGCCTCCTGGTCTTTCGAGTTGGGTGGCGGATTCGCTGGCCGCGGAGCCGTCGTCCGCGGCGAGCTCGACGCGCATTATCGGCGCAGCGGCGTGGAGTCGTCCATGCCAGCGGACAGCTGCCACATGAACATTTCGCTTGAACGCGATATAGTAATATGCTAATATGACAATTAACATGACGACAACGGGCACAGAGGCGTCGGGGACAGAAATCGATTTGAGTACGGTAACTTTCGTCGACGATGCGGAACGCGCTGCGGGCGTGGCGGACGTGCTGAAGTCGCTCGCCCACCCCCTGCGCATCCGCATCGTGGCCGTGCTCGGTCAGGGACCTCAACACGTCAACGCGCTGGCCGAGAGGCTCGACGCCAAGCAGTCGATCATCTCGCAGCAGCTGCGAATCCTGCGCATGCGCAAGCTGGTGCGTCGGACACCGGTCAACGGCTTCGCCATCTACGAGCTGGCGGAGCCGCGACTGCTGACGCTGATCCACTGCATGGAGAACTGCACGGTTGTCTAGCTAGCGAACACCTCGACCGGAGGACGACCCGTGAAGAAGCTTGTCATTCTTGGTGCCGGTACGGCCGGCACGATGATGGCCAACAAGCTGCGCCATCACCTGGGTGACGACTGGAGCATCACCCTCGTCGACAGAGACGAGGACCACGTCTATCAGCCAGGCCTGCTGTTTCTCCCGTTCGGCATCTACAACGAGACGGATCTCGTTCGTCGGCGGCGCGACTTCATCCCCGAAGGGGTCGACTTTCGCGTCGCCGAGATCGACGTGGTGCGGCCGGACAAGAAGCAGGTCGTGCTGCAGCGCGACGCCGGCGTGCTCGACTACGACATCCTGGTGGTCGCCACGGGCACGCGCATCGTTCCCGCCGAGACCGAGGGCATGACGGGCGCGGGCTGGCACGAGAGCGTCTTCGACTTCTACACGCTCGACGGCTCGGCCAAGCTGCGCAGCGCGCTCGAGCGCTGGAAGGGCGGCCGGCTGATCCTCAACATCGTCGACATGCCCATCAAGTGCCCGGTGGCGCCGCTCGAGTTTCTGTTTCTCGCGGACCACTACTTCCACGAGGCCGGCATTCGCGACGCGGTCGAGCTCGTCTTCGCCACACCCCTCGACGCGGCGTTCACCAAGCCGCGCGCGGCCGAGACCCTCGGCTATCTGCTCGAGCAGAAGCAGATCAAGCTGGAGACCAACTTCACCACCAAGCGCGTCGACGGGGCGGCCAAGCAGCTTCACAGCTACGACGGCCGCGCGCTCGACTACGACATCCTCGTCACCATCCCGCTGCACGCCGGCAGCGAGTGGATCAAGCGCTCCGGCATCGGCGACGACATGGGCTTTCTGCCCACCGACAAGCACACGCTCAAAGCCGAGGGGCTCGAGGACGTCTTCGCGCTGGGCGACACGACGAACCTGCCCACCTCCAAGGCTGGCTCCGTGGCGCACTTCCAAGGGGACGTGCTCTTCAAGAACATCACGCGCCACATCCGCGGTCTCGAGCTGCTGCCCGAGTTCGACGGTCACGCCAACTGCTTCATCGAGACCGGCTTCGGCAAGGGCATGCTGATCGACTTCAACTACGACACCGAGCCGCTGCCGGGCAAGTTCCCGCTGCCTGGCATCGGGCCGTTCTCGCTGCTGCGCGAGACGGCGATCAACCACTGGGGCAAGCTCGGCTTCAAGTGGGTCTACTGGAACATGCTCATCACCGGACGCGAGCTACCGCTCGATCACCGCATGCTGATGGCAGGGAAGGTGGCGTGATGCAGGAACAGACGAGCACCATCGCGGGTGCAATGCCGCGATCCAAGGCCACCGTCGAGCAGCGCCTCGCCGCGCTCGAGGTGCAGCTGGCGCACATCACCACGCAGCTAGACAAGGTCGTGGCGGCGCAGAAGCCGATGGTCGACTTCAGGCAAGAGATGGAGCCGATCATGCGCGAGATGATGGATGCCAGCATCGCGCATCTGGCCCATCTCGAAGCGCGTGGCTACTTCGACTTCGCGCGCGAGATGGTCTACCTGGTCGACCGCATCGTCGAAGACTACTCGCCCGAGGACCTGCACCAGCTCGCCGAGCAGGCCGCCAACATCCTCGATACGGTGCGCGCGCTGACGCAGCCGTCGGTGATGGCGGTGGCGCGCGACGTGGCGCAAGCCTTCGAGGAGGAGCGCCACCCCGAGCCGCAGGGCCTGTGGGGCGCTTGGCGCCGCATCCGCAAAGAGAAGAACCTGCGGCGCGGCATCGGCTTCGCGCTCGATCTGCTCGGGCGCGTTGGGCGCGCCGTGTCGCGCGCGCCGCGCTTTTCGCGCGCTGAGGGTGGCAAGTCGGCCGCGCCCGCGCAGCTGACGGCGCCGCGCGCGCCTTCGAAGCACAACGGCGCGCCGGCCCCGCGCAGCAGCAAGAGCCCCGCGCCGCCCGAGCAGCTCGTCTTTGTCGCCGACGACGCCTGGTCGCGCGAGTACGCCAGCGGCATCGCCGCGAGCATCGGCATGCAGCTCGGCGACGGGCACTTCAAGCTGATCGAGTTCGCGCGCGACGACTACAAGAAGAACGGCTCGGCGCCCAACATTCGCCGCATCACGACGCAGACGGGCCTCAGCACCAGCCAAGTCTACGAGCTGTTTCCGCGAGCTCCCGGGCTGACCATCTCGCGGCTCGCAGGTGTCCCCAAACCCGCAGGTTGTATCTAGCGCCCGACATCCAGTGTTGGAGAAGGAGCAGCCATGTCACAGCGAAAGATGGCGATCATCGTGGCCAAGGGCGGCCTCGACGAGATCTACCCCGGCTTCATCCTGGCGAGCGGCGCGCGCCAGTCCGATATGTCGGCGATGATGTTCTTCACCTTCTACGGGCTCAACGCGATCACCGAGGACAAGGTCGATCACCTGCACGTCAACTTGGCGGGCAACGCGGCCAACCCGATCCCGACCATGTTGGCGGGGCTGCCCGGGATGGAGGCGCTGGCGGCGCGCATGATGGGCAAGAAGATGGCCAAGCTCGACATCCCTGGGCCGCGCGAGATGCTCAAGACGCTCGACGAGTCGGGCGTCGACATCTACGCCTGCAAGCTGGCGATGGAGATGTTCGGCCTCGAGAAGAAAGACCTCATCCCGCAGGTGCGCGACGTGATCACGGTCGGTGACTTCTACGACCTCTCGGACGACGCGCGCATCATCTACACGTAGCAAGCAAGACCGCCAGCGCGGCGCGCGCGAGCGCTAGAGGTTCTGTCCGACGAAGGGCAGCACCCACTGCCCCATCTGCGCGCGCCAGCTCAGCTCGTTGTGCTGCGCGGGTGGATCGGTGAAGACGTGCAGCGTCTTGTCGCTCGACGTCGCGCGGTAGTGCTGCGGGTGCTCGGTGACGTTGTAGCCGGCGCCGACGAGCAGCTTGACGAGCTTGCCGAGCTCGCCTTGATGGTCGCGCTCGTGGTGGTCGGCGAGGCCGGTGCCGATCAGCAGGCGCGGGCGCTTGGCGGGCGGCTTGCTCGCCAGCAGCTTGGCGATGGGCTCGACGGTGCTGGTGTGCGGGCCGAACTTGCGATAGCCGGACAACACGGCGGCGCCGGCGAACTTGTCGGGGTGCCGCAGCACGACGCTTAGCGCCGCGTCGGCGCCATAGCTGACACCCGCGCTGTAGGTCTTGTCGGCGCCGGGCGCGTAGGGCAGCGCCGCGCGCACGGCCGGCAGGACGTCGTGCACGACATAGTGCTCGTAGGCCTTCTGCCGTCTTGGATCGCCGGCGATGCGCCCGGCGAACTCGGCGATGCGGCCTGGGCCCGCGTTGGGGATGCCGACGACGATCAGCGGCGGCAGCTCGCCGCGCCGCACCATCGCCTCGGCGGTGTGGTTGATGCGGATGCCGCCGTGAGGCGCGTCGTGTCCGTCCCACATGATCTGGTTGTCGTGAAGCACGAGCAGGCGTCCGCGCTCGCGCAAGAGCTTCTGCGCGTGCGCCGGGTCCTTGGCCAGCACCGGCGAGAGCCAGACCGTGATGGTGCGGCCCAACACGCCACCCTTGGCGGCGAAGGTCGACGGCTTGACGTGGATCTCCTTGTAGTGCGACGGCACCACGCCGTGCGGCGAGGCGCTCGCGCGAAGCGGCGTCATCGCGATCAGCAGCAGCAGCAACAGTGGGTGCGGCGAGCGCATCAGGGTGGGTTCCAGCAAGGTGTGTGCCACACCTACATGCCCGAGCTCACACGAGATCTGTCCCAAGCTGGCGGCCCGTGATTGGCCATCAGCGGCTGCTGCGCTCGCCGCTTGGGGCCTCGAGTCCCGCTGCCAGAAATCACGCGGCGAGGTGCGCGGGCCCGCCATGTTAGACCTTCGACCGTCGACGGACGTCACACAGCCCCAAAGGACATCACATGAAACGTTGGCTCACCATCACGACGTCGTCGCTCGCCGTCGCCGCGTCGCTCACCGCGCTGTTCATGGCCACCGCGCGCGGCGGTCGCAGCTATCCGGCTTCAGCGAGCGCGCTGCAGCAGAGCAGCGGCAAGAACAGCCCCGGCGACCTCGATCGTTGGCGCGCCGCGGAGAAGTCCATCGACCCCTACGGGCTCAAGCGCTACCCGCCGCATCCGCCCGGCGCGCCCAACCCGCGCGAGCCGATGCACCGCTTCGGCGGGCGTGGCCGCACGTCCTACGGCGGGCCAACGCTCGGCATGTCGTTCGTCACGTTCAAGCGCAAGATGGAGCGCCAGCGCGCCGCCGTCGACCTCGCCGCGCAAAAGCGCCTCACGCGCGTCTTCGACCTGCGCTGTCGCTTTCGCAAGGGCGTGACCATGACGCGCGGCAAGCCGATCGCCATCGGCCCGACGGCCAAGCTGCCGCGCGGCATCAAGAGCTGGCAGGCCTTTGCCAAGCTCTCGCCCGAGCAGATCCGAAAGCGCGGACTGTTTCCCTACGCGCCGCTGGCGCACCCGCTGCACTCGACGGCGCACATGCTCTTTCCGCCGTCGTGGACCCGAGTGCACCCCGAGCACAAGCGCTTCGATGTCGGCTTCGACATCCCCGAGTGCTTTCTGCCCGAGTTTCCGCCGCCGCTCTATCTGACGACCCATCGCGAGCTCGGCGACGTCACGCGCGGCGTGGAGATCACCTACGCCAACTACTTCGAGATGTTCAACGGCCTGCTGACGCCCGAGCAGATGGAGGGGCTGCGCCTGCTGGTCACGCCATTTCAAACGACCTGGTTCAACGCCACGCATCACCGCGTGACGGCCAAGCCGAGCCAGGGCGTGGCGTGCTTTTCGTGCCACGTCAACGGCCACACCAACGGTGCCATCGAGCTCGCGCCCGACGCACGTCCCAACTACGCGCGCCTTCGCGTCGACACGCCGACCATGCGCGGAAACTACGCGCAGCTGATCTTCAGCTCCAAGCGCTCGATCCGCTCGATGGACCACTTCGCCGAGGTCGAGGAGTACTTCGACGGCGACACGGCGATGCAGGCGGCGATCGGCGGGCGCACGCTGCAGCGCGCGCAGACCAACCGCATGGGGGACTTCAACGCGATCATCGACTTTCCGCCGGCGCCCAAGCTCGACGCGCTCAACCGTCTGATCCCGAGCAAGGCGACCAAGGCCGAGCTGCGCGGCGAGAAGCTCTTCAACGGCAAGGCGCGCTGCAGCGCCTGTCACCCGGCCGCACAGCACTTCACCGACAACACCATGCACGACCTCAAGGCCGAGCGCTTCTACTACGGCCGGCCCGAGGGCCCGATCAAGACCTTCCCGCTGCGCGGCATCAAAGACACGCCGCCATATCTGCACGACGGCCGCCTGCTGACCCTCGAAGACACCGTGCTGTTCTTCGACATCATCCTGCAGACGCGCCTCAGCGAGGCCGAGCGCTCGGACCTCGCCGCTTACCTGCGCGCGCTGTAGCTCGCGCAAAGCATCTGGGCTCCGCCGGGGTCAGTATCAACGCTTATCGAGATTAGACCGCCGCGCCTCGGCGCGCGTTGTAGCGCTGGTACCACCTCGCACGATCTAAGCGCCGCGGAGAGCCCATCGCCCGCGGGATCTGGAGACGCTATGAAAGCCGTCTGTCGCCCGACGTTTGTCTTGGGCCTGGGCCTCGCGTTGGCCTGCGCCGCCTGCGGATCCACCGAAAGCCCCGACAAGCGCCCCCAAATCGTCCCCGCCGGGTCGTCCAAGTCGCCGAGCGCGCCGCCGGCCACGCCGAAGGCGCTGCTTGCACCAGCCGCCTCGCCGATCCCGCCGAGCGCACCCGAGAGCAAGCCGCTGGTGCTGCCACCGGCCGTCTCGAAGCTGCAGCGCCGGCTGGCGCGCATGCGCGCGGCGCGGCTGGCGGCGACGTCGAAGGCACAGCGCGAGCTCGGCGCCAAGCTCGACGCCTATCACGCGCGTCACCGCACCCGCAGGCTCTACGTGCACGTCGACAAGCCGCTCTACCGTCCCGGCGAGACGATCTGGTTTCGCGTGTGGCAGCTCGACACCGCGACGCTGGCGGCACACCGCGGCGGTCACGGCATTTCCGTGCAGCTGCTCGATCCGCGCGGCTCCGTGCTCTCGCGCAAGCGCATCCGCGCGCTCGCGGGGCTAGCCACCAACGACTTCGTCATCCCGGCGACGGCCGCCGGCGGCGAGTATGTCGTGCGCGTGCGCTCCGACCTCGGCGACACGATCAAACGCGCGGTGATCGTCTCGAGCTACCAGCCGCCGCGCATCAAGAAGAAGGTCGAGTTTCTGCGCAAGGCCTACGGCGCTGGCGATCGCGTCGCCGCAGCTGTCGCGCTGCATCGCGCCACCGGCGAGGTGCTCGCCAAGCAGCGCTTCACGGCGCTGATGACCGTCGACGAGGTCAGCGTGGCGCGCAAGACGTTCAGCACCGACGCCAAGGGCAACGCGCTGGTGCGGCTGCAGCTGCCGGCGAAGATCCGCCGCGGTGACGGGCTGCTGACGATCCTCGTCGCCGACGGCGGCGTGACCGAGTCGATGCAGAAGCGCATTCCGATCACGCTGCACGAGATCAGCTTTCACATGTATCCCGAGGGCGGAAAGCTCGTGCGCGGCCTGCCCGGTCGCGTCTACTTCAGCGCCAAGAACCTGATCGGCAAGCCCGCCGATGTCAGCGGGCGCGTCGTCGACAGCTCGGGCGCGAGCGTCACCGCGTTCCGGTCGTTTCATAACGGCCTCGGGCGCTTCGAGATCACGCCGCGTGACGGCGAGCGCTACTTCGTCGAGATCACCAAGCCGCGCGGCATCCGCCAGCGCATCGTGCTGCCCACCGCGGCGCGCCACGGCTGCAGCCTGCAGGCCGTCGACGACTATCGCTCGAGGCGCGGCGACCTGCGCGTGGCGCTGTGGTGCAAGAAGCGCCAGCGCCTGATCGTCAGCGCCGTGCTGCGTGAAAAGCGGCTCGGGCTCGGCGCGCTGATCGTGCGCGCGCGCCGGCCGCGCGTCATCTCGCTGCCCATGCCGCGCGGCGCCCAGGGCGCGGTGCGCGTGACGATCTTCGACAGCAAGCTCACGCCCCTCGCCGAGCGCCTCGTCTATCGCGCGCGCGGCGCGGACCTGCGCATCAAGCTCGCCGCTAAGCGCAAGATCTACTCGCCGCGCGACAACGTGCAGCTGCAACTGACCACCACCGACCGCGCGGGCAAGCCCGTCGAGGCCGATCTGTCGCTGGCTGTCGTCGACGACACGGTGCTCAGCTTCGCCGACGACAAGAGCGCGCACCTTCTGGCGCGCATCTACCTCGAGAGCGAAATGCCCGGCCAGCGCATCGAGGAGCCCAAGTTCTACTTCTCGCGCCACGCCAAGGCGCCGCGCGCGATGGACCTGCTGATGGGCACCAGCGGTTGGCGCCGCTTCGACTGGCAGCGCGTGCTCGCGCCGCAGCCGACCGCCAAGCTCGGCGACCTGCTCGACGGTGCGCTCGGCGCCCGCACCGTGCGCCGCGGCAAGAAGAAGGAGCTCGACAAGCTGCTACGCCGCCACGTCGCCAAGCGGCCGCCGCGCGCGCCAGCCGCCCGGCCCAAGGCCATCGCCGAGGCGAAGCAGAAGCGCCAGCAGAAGGACGACCCGCGGCTGGCGGGGCTTCGCGCGCGCCGCCGTCGGCTGCGCGCCGTCGGCAACATCGCCGGCGAGATCATCGCGGGCAAGCGCCGCTTCGTGGTCTGGGCGCCGGTGCGCACGTTCCCGACGCCGAGCTACCGCCCGGGCTACGCGGGGCCGCGCACGGACTTTCGCGAGACGATCTTCTGGGCGCCGTCGGTCAAGACCAGCGCTTCGGGCACGGCGACCGTCTCGTTTCACGTCTCCGACGCGATCACGTCGTTTCGAGCCACGGCGCAGGGTGTGTCCAAGGGCGGCGTGCCGGGCGTCGGCACGACGCTGATCACGTCGAAGCTGCCGATCTCGCTCGCCGTCAAGATGCCGCTGGAGGTCTCGCGCGGCGACGTGGTCGAGCTTCCGATCACGCTCAGCAACGAGACCGCCAAGACGCGCACGGTCGCGCTGCGGGCGCGCTTTGGCGCCGCGTTCAAGCTGGCCAAGGCGCTGCCAAAGTCGTTGACGCTGCGCGCGCACCAGCGCACATCGGTGTTCGCCTCGCTGCGCGTGGTCGGCGATGGCAAGAAGGCGGTCGATGGCGCTGCCGAGGTTGCCATCGAGACGGCGCAGCTCAAAGACGCCGTCAAGCGTACGATCCGTGTGGTGCCGCTCGGCTTCCCGCGCCGCGTCGCGCTGGCCGGCTCGCTGCGCGATACGGCGAGACACACGGTGAACCTCGCTGGCGCGCTGCCCGGCACGCTGAGCGCCACTGTCACGATGTATCCGTCGCCGCTCGCGACGATGGTCAAGGGCACCGAGTCGATCATTCGCGAGCCGTCAGGCTGCTTCGAGCAGGCGTCGAGCGCCAACTACCCCAACGTGATGGCGCTCGACTACATGCGGCGCAACAACGCCGCCAACGCCGACATCGTCGCGCGCGCCATGCAGATGCTCGATCGCGGCTACAAGAAGCTCGTCGGCTACGAGAGCAAGACGCGCGGCTTCGAGTGGTTCGGCAGCGATCCGGGACACGAGGCGCTGACCGCCTACGGTTTGATGGAGTTTGCCGACATGACGAAGGTCTTCGGCAAGGTCGACCGCACGATGCTCGGCCGCACCGCGGCGTGGCTGCGCGCGCGTCGCGACGGCAAGGGCGGCTACAAGCGCAATCCGAGGGCGCTCGACAGCTTCGGTCGTGCCAGCGCCGAGGTCACCAACGGCTACATCACGTACGCGCTCAGCGAGGCGGGCGTCAAAGACCTCGCACCGGAGCTTCGCTACCAGCGCCGCATCGCGCGCACGACGCGCGATCCGTACCTGATGGCGCTCGCCGCCAACGTGCTCGCCAACCTCGCGCGCGGCTCGTCCGAGGCGGCTGCGGCGGCGCGCAAGCTGCTCGCCATGCAGGGCAAGAGCGGCGCCTTCGAAGGTGCTGACCACTCGATCACGCGCTCGGGCGGCCGCGCGCTGACCATCGAGACCACCGCGCTGGCGGTGATGGCGCTGCTCAAGGGCGGCGAGCCCTATCTCGGCCCGGTGCGCCGCGCCGTGACGTGGATCAACGGTGCGCGCGGCGGCAGCGGCGGCTTCGGCTCGACGCAGTCGACGATCCTCGCGCTGCGCGCGCTGAGCGCCTACAGCGAGGCCTCGCGGCGCACGCGCGCCGGCGGCCGCGCCACGCTGTTCGTCAACGGCAAGCGCGCCGGCGATATCGCCTACTCGAAGGGGCACAGCGGTGCGCTGGTGTTCGCGGGCATCGGTCGCCTGCTGCACGCCGGCAAGAACACCGTCGAGCTGCGGCTCGCCTCCAAGCACGCGCTGCCCTACAGCATCGGCATCGAGTACCGCACCACGCGCCCGGCGTCGAGCGCAGGCGCGGCGACGCGGCTTGCCACCGAGCTGCAGAAGCGCAGCGTGGCCCTGGGCGAGAGCGTGCGCCTCAAGGTGCGCCTCGAAAACGTCACCAAGCGCGGCATCCCGATGACGCTGGCGCGCGTGGGGCTGCCCGGCGGACTGACCTTCCAGACCTGGCAGCTCAAAGAGCTGCGCAAAAAGCGCGTCATCGGCTTCTACGAGACGCGCGAGCGCGAAGTGATCCTCTACTTCCGCGCGCTAGCGCCCGAGGCTGTCAAAGAGATCAACCTCGACCTCATCGCGCGCGTGCCGGGTCGATACATCGCGCCGGCTTCGAGCGCGTACCTCTACTACACCGACGAGCTCAAGCACTGGGCCAAGCCGCTCGATGTAACGGTCACACGGTAGGGGGGTTGGCAGCGGGTATACATCGTGTATACTCTCTAGTCGTGGACCACGAGCAGACCGACGTCTTGATCGTTGGCGCCGGCATCTCCGGCATCGGCGCCGCCTACCACCTGCAGCGCCAGTGTCCCGATCGCCGCTACCTGATCGTCGAGGGGCGCGCGGCGATGGGCGGCACCTGGGACCTGTTTCGCTACCCCGGCGTGCGCTCCGACTCGGACATGCAGACGCTGGGCTACGCCTTCAGGCCGTGGCGCGGGCGTTCATCGATCGCCGCCGGCGAGGACATCCTCGAGTACCTGCACGCGACGGCGGCCGAGCACGGCATCGACGACAAGATCCGCTACGGCCACTGGGTCAGCGGCGCGTCGTGGTCGAGCGACGCCGTACGCTGGAGCGTCGACATCGAGCGCGCCGAGCCACGCCCCGGCGAGAGCCGCGCGCTGCGCGTCGAGTGCAAGTGGCTCTTCATCTGCACCGGCTACTACGACTACGAGGCCGGCTACACGCCCGATTTCGAGGGCGTCGAAGACTTCACCGGGCGCGTGGTGCACCCGCAGTTTTGGACCGATGACATCGACTACCGCGAAAAGCGCGTGGTGGTCATCGGCAGCGGCGCCACGGCGGTGACGCTGGTTCCGGCGCTCGCCCAGCAGGCCGCCAAGGTGACGATGCTGCAGCGCTCGCCGACCTACTACATCTCGATGCCGGCGGTAGACCCCATCGCCAAGGCGCTCGAGCGGCTGCTGCCCAGCGACGTCGCCTATCGTCTCGCGCGCTGGAAGAACATCGTGATGTCCTACGCGATGTGGAAGTTCTGCCGCACGTTTCCCGAGCGCGCGCGCGCGCTGCTGATGCGCGGCGTGCGCGAGCGCGTGGGCGAGGTGCTCGATGTCGACGTGCACTTCAACCCGCACTACGCGCCGTGGGACCAGCGCTTGTGTCTGGTGCCCGACGACGATCTCTTTCGCGCCATCCGCAGCGGTAAGGCCGAGGTTGTCACCGATCACGTCGAGCGCTTCACGCCGCGCGGGATCAAGCTGCGCGGCGGCGACGAGCTCGAGGCAGACCTGATCGTCACGGCCACGGGCCTGTCGCTGAAGTTCCTCGGCGGCATCGCGCTGCGCGTCGACGGCAAGCCCGTCGAGGCCAACGACACGTGGGTCTATCGCGGGATGATGCTCAGCGACGTGCCCAACCTGTCCTTTGCGACCGGCTACACCAACTCGAGCTGGACGCTAAAGGTCGACCTGACCTGCAGCGCGGTGGCGCGGCTGCTCGACCACATGCAGTCCAAGGGCTACACGGTGGCGGTGCCGCCGCGCGACGACAGCCTCGAGCAGGCGCCGCTTCTCAACCTGAGTAGCGGCTACATCGCGCGCGCCGTCGACCGCTTCCCCAAGCAGTCGACCACCGACCCGTGGTTCGTGCCGCAGAACTACCTCAGGGACCTCTTCACGCTCAAGCTCGCGCGCGTCGAGGACGGCACGCTGCGCTTTTCGCGGCGCGAGCCGGCGGCGCGCCGCCAGGCGCCCGTCTGGCCGGTCAAGGCCAGCGCCTAGCTAGAGAGCTGACCAACTTCCCTCCCGTCGCCAGGCTCGCCCTCGAAATCGCAGGCGTCGTTGCTCGGCCTCGACGTAGCACCACTATGCCTCGGCCTCGCGCCTAGCCTGCGATTCCGATCGCTTCGCCTGGCTCGGTCCAGGAAGTTGGTCAGCTCTCTAGGCCCCCGAAAAAGAGAGAGCCAAGCGGTAAGGCTGCGGCGCGGGGACCGTATGTACGGCACATGCGCTGGATTGTCTCGATCGTGCTGGTTGTCGGTGTCGGCTGCGGTGGGGCCAACCCGCCGGCCGCCGACGGCGTGCTGGGCGCCGATGGCGCGCGCGATGTCCGCGGCACGTCCGACGCGGGCGATGGCGGCGGCGATGGGCAGCGCGACACGCTGGCCGGCGGCGATGGTCAGCGCGACGCACTGGCCGGCGGTGATACGAGCCGCGACGCGCTGGCCGGCGCTGACGCGGCCCGCGACACGCTCGCCGACACGCTCGCGGCCGATGCGAGCCGCGACACGACG
>JAGQIK010000398.1 GCA_020431405.1 Myxococcales bacterium | reverse complement strand
TCTCCGGCGATCGATCGCGCGCTGACGCCCTGCTGCCAGCCGAGCCGTGCGCTGGCGGCATGCTGCGCGGCGTGACGGCCGGCTGGGACGAACGCGCCCTCGTCGACGAGATCGGCGCGCAGCACGTGCACTTCTGGATCTCGTGGCGCAGCGTGCAGCCCACGCTCTCGCCGCCGTACCTGGCGCTCTCGGAGGTCGACGAGGCGGCGGTGGCGTCCCTCGCCGGCGACAACAAGCGCTTCGCCGGGCCGGACGCCGCGCTGCAGCGCTACCAAGGCAAGACGCTCGTGCTCGGCCTCGGCAGCGGCTTCACCAACGCGATGCCCGACATCGCCGGATCTGCCGGCGGCGAGCGCGTGACGCCCGATCGCATCGGCCGCGACGCCTACATCGCGCAGCTTCTGCTCTACGCACGCGCCACGGTGCGCCGCTATCGCGGCAAGGTCGCCGGCTGGCAGATCGAAAACGAGCCCAACGTCGCTGCCGAGACCATCGCCTTCGGCTGGCGCGCCGGCGACGCCTGGACCGACCGCGCCTTCGTGCGCCGCGTGCTCGAGGTCCTGCGCGACGCCGTGCGCAGCGAAGATCCGCAGGCCTTCATCACCATCAACTTCCACACAGACATTCACTACGAGCAGGACATCGTCGACTGGCGCGACCTCGTCGACCGCGTCGGCATCGACGCCTACCCCAACTACGTGCTGGGCAAGCCGCTGCAGACAGCGCGCGTCGCCGAGCGCGTGCGGCGCGCGCGCGCGCTGGCCGACGGCCGCCCCGTGATCATCATGGAGACGGGCTATCCCAGCGCGCCCACCGCCAGCGGCTACTCCGAAGCGAACCAGGCACGATATATCGACGAGGTCTTCGCGCAGGCCCGCGACGCGGGCGCCTGCGCCCTCTACTGGTTCAAGCTGACCTCGCCCGAGGACGCCGGCAGCGCCGAGCCGCCGCTCGAAAACTACTGGGGTGTCGTGCGCGCCGACGCCACCAAGAAGGCCGGCTGGGCGCGGCTGCGCGCGGCGCTCGCCGCGGGCCCGTAGCTGAACGCGGGGTTGTCGACGCGTTTGCGGTGCGCCTGGCCCACACGTCCATCGTCCGCGATGATGCGGCGCAGGAAACCGCGAGACAGCAGGTTGCGCACCATCGCCAGCGCCATCAGCGCCGGGTGTCCTTCCACCTCGTACTCCGCGTGAAGGTGCTCGGCGATCTCGCGCAGCGTCAGCGTGCGGCCAGCCAACTCGCTGATGACGGAGGCCAGCACCGAGTTGACCTCCATCATGTTTGCCGGACCGAGCTCCTCGTGGCGGGTCAGATGGCGCAGCACCTGCGGACGATCGCCCTTGGGTTTCCAGCCGCTCTGGTTGAACACGACCTCGGTGAGCACGAGCTCGACGCGGTCGAGCATCTCGAAGCGCCATCCAGCGAGCTGCTGCGGGGCGGTCTTGCTCAGCACCTCGGGACCAAGCCCGCCGTAGCACCACTCGCAGAAGACCTCGCGGTCGATGGCGAACAGTCGCTGCCGGATCTCCTCGCGCTCCGCCGCGCTCATGCCTCCCTTGCTGCGATAGCGCAGGGACGTCAGGCGGCTGAGCCGATCGGATTTGCTGTCGCTGCCGATCAGCTCGACGCCAAATCGCTCGGGGTGCATCCCGATCTCGGATGTCGAGGTGAGCACGAAATAAGCCGGACGGCAGGCCTGCAGCCGATCACGGTACTCGTTGCAGAACGCGACGGCGGCGGATGACTCCTCGTGCGTGGCCGTCGGCGGGTCGATGATCACGTTGAGCCACACCCGCGAGAAGTCGGCCTCGCGCGCCTTGCGCATGAACTCGTGTGCCCCGACGTCGTCGTAGCCTTTTCGAAGCACTTCGAGCAGGCGCGGGTGGGCAGCCTCCATGCCGACGATGCCGCCGTCGAACCCCGCCTCGCGCATCAGGCGCAGCGTCTCGACGTCCCAGCGCCGGTCGATCTTGACGAAAGCCGTCCACTCCATCTGCAGCCCTCGGTCGAGGATCCCGCGCGAGATCTCGCGCGCCGGGCGCGGCGGCAGCGAGTCAGTGGAGACCCAGAAGCGCCAGAAGCCGAGGCCGCAGTAGTACTCGAGGTCGTCGAGCACCTGCTCGACGCGCCGCGGTGTATATCGATTCTCGCCGTAGATGTTGATGAAGTCGCAGAACGTGCACTCGCCCCAGTAGCAACCGCGAGACTCGAGCACCATGATCGGCGTCTCG
Organism: Myxococcales bacterium; assembly: GCA_020431405.1. Lineage (GTDB taxonomy): Bacteria > Myxococcota_A > Polyangia > JAGQIK01. The sequence continues at coordinate 10,075 of JAGQIK010000398.1, read as the reverse complement.
CGCGGCAGCCGCTCGAGCACGTGCTCTGGATAGCGAAAGCGCGGCGGCACATCGCCACTGATATCGCTGCCCACGCCGAGCTGTCTTGCCTGTGCGTCCGCGACCTCGGCCGTGGGTCGGTCGGTGACGTCACCTCGCAGCAGCTTTAGCCGCTGCCGAGCACGCATGCGCTGCACCATCGCCTCGGACACTGCGCAGGCTTCGGCCTCGCGGGCTGTCGCCTCGCCGTCGTCGGCGGACACACCCCGAGTGATCGTGTCGAGCGTGAAGACGCGATCGATGGCGAAGCGGCTGGCGCCGGCCCGCACCGCGCGCACCAGGTCGAGCAGCGGCTTCTCGCCGTCGTGCTTGACGATAGTGTCCACCGTACCGAAGCCCATCAGCGTCGCGAGCTCCTGATCGCGCAGCAGCGATACGACCGGTCCGCCCAGCACCACGTGCGTTGATGGGTCGTTGCGCTTGACCTCGTCGGCGATCACCAGCGCGGGCAAAAGGTGCAGCGAAAACGGCACGCAGACGCCCAGCAGGCGCGGCCGGTGGCGCGCCATCGCCGCGGCGATGGTCGGTGCGATGATGCGCCGAAATACCGTCACGTCGTCGCGCTGCAGCAGCTTCTGCATGCTGGCGCGCTCGCGGATCGCGTCGGATGCGTCCTCGCCCAAGGTCGCGAGCAGCATCGACTCGGCGATGCCCGCGAATAGATCGCTGTAGCGCATCGTGCCGTCGAGACGCAGCGACGCGGCGTTGTCTGGCCGCCCGAGCGCTTCCTGATGAGCGAGGGCGATCTTGAGCTGCTCCACGCGCGCGACGATCTCGTAGTAGTCCGAGACGGCCTTGCGCGTCAGTCGCTTGCGCTTCTCGAGCTTGGCCAGCTGCGCGTTGCCACGGTCGAGCTCGCGCTGCAGCAGCTCGCTGTCGATGGCCAACGCCCGCAGCGCTTCGGCGTTGACGTCGAGGACATCCGCGCGCAGCCCGTTTTCAGTGAGGTGGTCAGCCAGCCAGTACGGTGCGCTGTAGGGACGATGAGATCCCGTCCGCTCGTAAGGCGGCCAAACCAACAGCGCGTCGAGACGCTCGACCTCGTGACCCATCACGTCCTCCTCGTCTTGGCTGTCCGTTCATCTGACAGCGCAATAGATCGTGCTCTTCGCGGCCATCGCGAACCCATCAGCTCGCCTCGCGCATGTCGGCGCGCACTTCGCCGATGCTGTCGCATCCGGTCAATGCCTCGAGCGCACGGATGTAGGCGCGGCCGATCTCCTCGACCTCGTCGTGCGAGAAGCGCGATACCTCGTATGCGAATGTCCCCGTGATGCGCGGCACCTCGGCCTCGGCCATCCATACCGACAGGTTGAGCGGCACGACACACCAGCCATCGCTGTTGCGCAGCGTCAGCCTGGTGCTCGGATCCATCTGCACCGGCAGGTCGCGCGCCAGCTCGTGCTCGACGCGGCGCAGGTACTGCACGTTGAGGCCGAAGTCGTAGGGCAGCTCTCGGTCGCCGCCGCCCCACAAGCTGCGCATGCGCTCGCGCGTTAGCGCGTGCTCGTAGGTCTGCATGTCGGCGAGCTGAAGCTGCAGCGAGTAGAGCCAGTCGCGCACGCTGGCCTCGTCGTCGATGCGCGCGTGCACGGGCAGCTGGTGCGAAAACGATCCGACCATCGACTCGACGCCGCGCACGGGAGCGTTTCGCCCAGAGTCCATCAGCGCGATGGTGGCGGCGTCGACCCCGAGATGCTCTGTCACGGTGATCGCCCAGCCGCCGAGCAGCACGATGCTCAGCGGCAGGCGCAGCTCGCTGGCCAGCTCCTTGAGCACCTCGAAGGCGCTGGCCGCGAACGTGAAGCGCACGTCGCCGCCGGCGTGTGTGAGGTCGAGTCGTGACCAGCCGCCGATCTTGACGCCGTGGGGCTGCCAGAAGCGCTCCACCGCGTCGAGCGGCTGGCGCCGCTGCCACGCGATGTAGTCGACAAATGGGCGCGCCGGTTGGATCTGGGCGGTCTCGCGGCGGTGCCACGCGCCGTACTCGGCGAGCAGCTCCTGGCGGATCACGCTCAGCGAGATGCCGTCGACCACGCCGATGTGATAGTGCAGCACCCAGCGGTGATCGCGCTCGCCGAGACGAAACAGCTGCGCGTCGACCCACGGCGGCAGCTCGGGCGTGCAGCGCCCGTTGGTCTCGGCGATCACGTCGAGCTGCCGCTCTCGCGGCAGATCGCGGATGTCGATCTCGTTCCACGGCGCCGGGTGGTCACGGTAGACGACCTGAACCGGGTGCGGCAGCTTGCCCTGAAGAAGCCGCGTGCGGAGGGCGGCGTGGCGGGCGACGATTCGCTGCCAACAGGCGCGCAGCGCGCGGGCGTCGAGCTCGCCGTCGATCCACAGCTCCATGCGAAGCAGCGTGTCGCTGAGCTGTGCCGCTTGCACCTCGCCGTCGTCGTCGAGCAGCGGCTGTAGGGCATCTTGCTGCGACGCGGTGAGCGTGTAGATGTCTTCGACCTCGTGGCCGGCGCAGCGCTCGAGCACGTACTCGACCTGTGCGTTGGTCAGGCCCGACTGCTCGAAGCGGCTGTCGACGGCGCTGCTCGCCGCCGGGCTGTGGCTCGAGCCCTCGTCGTCGAGGCGCGCGTCGATGACCTCGGCGAGCGCGCGCGGCGAGGGCGCCTCGAAGAACGTGCGCAGCGCCAGCTCGGCGCCCAGCGACTCGCGCACCCAGCCCACCAGCTGTGTCAGCTGCAGCGAGCGCCCGCCGAGCTCGAAGAAGTCGTCATCGACGGAGACGCGCTGCTCGCCGCCGAGCACGCGCCGGAAGGCCTCACACAGCGCGCGCTCGAGCAGCTCGCGGCGCTGCTGGCGCGGCGCGTGGCGCACGGCCGCGTGATCGGCACCCTCCTTGACGTGCGTCTCGGCCAGTCGCGCGCGCAGCGCCTTCTTGTCGATCTTGCCCACGCTCGTGAGCGGCAGCTCGTCGACGAAGAAGTAAGCTGTGGGCACCTTGTAGGGCGCGAGCAGCTGCTCGCAGCGATCGCGCAGTCGCGGCTCGTCGTCGGCATCGCCCACCACGAAGGCCGCGACGCGCTCGCCCACCAGCGTGTCAGGCACGCCGACGACCGCGGCGCGCTGCACCGATGGGTGGCCAGCCAGCACCGCCTCGACCTCGCTCGGGTAGACGTTGAAGCCGGCCTGGATGATCAAGTCGCTGCTGCGGCCGACGATGAAGAGGTTGCCGTCGTCGTCGAAGCGGCCGAGGTCGCCGGTGTGCAGCCAGCCCTCGCGAAAAACCCGCGCCGTCTCGTCGGGCAGCGCGTAGTAGCCAGGGCTGATGTTGTCGCCGCGCACGCAGACCTCGCCGACCTCGCCCAGCGCGCGCGGCTCGCCGCTGCGCGGATCGACGATGCGCACCTGCACGCCCGGCAGCGGCCGGCCGCACGATTCGGGAACCTCTTCGCGCTCGAGGTCGGTGCGCGCCACAGTAGGCGACGCTTCGGTGAGACCGTAGCCGCGCTCGAGGCGCCCGCCGAAGCGGCCGAGCAGCCGCTGCACGCTGGCCTCGGTCATCGGCGCGCCGCCGACACCCCAGACGCGTACGCTGGATAGATCGTAGCGCGCCGCGGCGGGGTGCTCGGTCATGCTGACCAGCATCGCTGGGACGCCGCCGACGCGTGTGATGCGATAGCGCTCGATGAGCTGCATGAGGCGCTCGGGCCTGAACTCGTCGAGGATCACCAACGTCGAGCCGCTGGCATACGTGCTCAGCAGCACGCCGAAGCCGAAGCTGTGCGCTAGCGGCGCCGCGAAGAAGTCCATGTGCTTGCGGCCGAGCGCCGCGTTGTTGCGCACGTTGCTGATCAGGTTGTGGTGCGTGAGCATCACGCCTTTGGCCACGTTCGACGTGGTCGCGCCGGTGTAGATGATGCACGCGAGATCGTCTCGCGCTCGCGCGACGGGCTGGCAGCCCTCGACGGTGTTGACGAGTGATCGGTAGGCGATGGTGTTTTTGCGCGTGGTGGGCTCGGAACCGTCGATATCGATCACGTGCGCGACGCTCTCGAGATCCTCGGCGTCGATCTCGCCAAGCAGGCTGCCAGCGCCTCGCTCGGCGATCACCGCGCGCGCGCGACAGTGTCTCAGCCGCTGCGCGACCTCGCGCGGGCTCAGCTGGTCGAGCAGCGGCACGAGCACGCCGCCGATGCACAGCACGGCGTGGTAGGCGACGACGAGCTCGAGCCGGTTGCGCGAGATCGTCGCGATGGGATCGCCGGGCCCGAGCCCGAGCCGGCGAAGGCTCGCCGCGAGGCGGCGGCTGTCGTCGAGCAGCTGCTGTGCCGAGACGTCGCGGCTAGCGCCGCCATCGACCAACGCGAGATAATCCCCGTGGTTCGCGAGCGCGAAATCTAGAAGCTTGGTGACATTGTCAAGCTCCGACAGATCCACCCAGGTACTCTATCAGAGTTTTTCTGCATGCCGCCTTACGAATTTGTCGTACTAAGTTGTTGACGCGTAAAAACTCGTGCCGGTACAGTGATCGGGGGATCGGTGTCTGTTTGGTTTGGTTGGTTTGAATCTCGAAAGGGAATGTGCTCGAGCCTAAGTCTTGTCTCGGCAAGATATGGCCAGCGCAGCTGGAGGACACCATGGCCAAGATCGAGAAGAAAACGAAGAAGAAGAAGAAGAAGCTAGATGCGTCCGTGCTATCGCTGACCCAGCTCGAATCTCGGCAAGCGCCGATAGCGGACTAGCAACACGCCGGACGCCGATCCCTCTCTTCAAGCCCTCACGACTTGCTCTGCGCTTGCTCTGCGCGCGGCCTACTTGCGCCGGCGCCGCTTCATCGGCGGGTTGACCGTCGCGCCATCGGGCGTGGCGTAGGTAAACGAGCCGCCCTCGAACCACACCGTCCAGCGTAGCTTGTTGCCCCAGCGCGCGAACTTGGGGATGCGCACCTCCATCTTGCGCACCTTCTTGCCCCACATCTGCTCCGCGCGCTCGACGATGCTGCCCACTTTTGTGAAGTCGACGCTCGACAGCGGCCACAGGCTCGCCTCGAGGCTGCCGCCGAGCAGGATCACCTTGCGCGGGCCGCGCGCCTTGCCCTTGAAGAACCACCAGTGCTGCACCTTGGTCGGCTTCTTCGGGTTTTGCGCGCGCACCGTGACCTGTTTGGCGGTGACCTTGACGGTCAGGGCGCGGATGTTGTCGACGCCGATCTTGCGCGCGATGGCTTGCACGCGCTCGTGGGTGACCTGGCCTTCGAAGTTGCTCTTGCTGCAGCCGCTCGCAGCGAGCAGCAGTGCGGCGATGACGTAGGTGCGCATGGGCGTGAGGTTACTGCGTCGCGGCGGTGCGTGCAGCCTCGGCCTGCAGCGCCGGCGCGCTCTTCTTGACCTGCTCCCACCACGGCTGCGTCGGCGGCGCGGGCGGTGGCGGCGTGACCATCTGGCCGACCACCGGCGTGGCGATCTCGGCGCCCTGCTGCTTGGCGGCGAGCACCAAGCGCCGCGCCGGCTCGTCCCAGTCGTGCAGCGCCAGGTTGAAGGTGCCCCAGTGTATCGGGACCATCAGCTTGCCGCGCAGCATGTGGTGCGCGCGCACGGCCTCCTCGGGGTTGAGGTGGATCGGCTGCCACGCCACGTCGTAGGCACCGATGGGCATCAACGTGATGTCGAAGGGGCCGTACTTGCGTCCGATCTCGCTGAAGCCGGGGAACATGCCGGTGTCGCCGCCGAAGTAGACGCGGTGCTTGGGGCCGACGATGGCCCAAGACGCCCACAGCGTCTTGTTGCGGTCGTTGAGGCCGCGCCCCGAAAAGTGTCGCGCGGGGGTGCAGGCCAGCGTCAGATTGCCAACCTGCGTGCGCTGCCACCAGTCGAGCTGGACGATGCGCTCGCCGGCGACGCCCCACTTGCGCAGGTGCGCCGCCACGCCGAGGGGCACAAAGAAGCGCAGGCCGCGGCGCTTTGCCAGCGCCTTGATCGAGGCGGTGTCGAGGTGGTCGTAGTGATCGTGCGAGATGACGATGGCGTCGAGGTGCGGCAGCTCGTCGATGCGCATCGGCGTGGGCGCGAAGCGCTTGGGCCCCACCGCCTGCGTCGGCGAGCAGCGCTGGCTGAAGATCGGGTCGGTGAGCACGCGCATGCCGTCGATCTCGAGCAGCATCGTCGAGTGGCCGAACCACGTCACGCGCAGCCCGCCGCGCGGCGCCTCGTCGTAGTCGGCGCGGCGGCGCCGCTGCACCGGCGGCTGCGCGGGCGGGACGCGCTGCCCCTTCTCGGTGACGAAACGGATCATGCGGCGAAACAAGCGGCCCCCTTGGGTCATCGGCGTCGGGATCGGGTTGATGAAGCGGTTGCCGTTGTGGTTCGGCGAGCGCTGAAGACGCTTGAAAGCGCGGCCGGTGTCGGTGCCGCCGAAGGTGTCGCAGCTGGCGCCAGCCGCCAAGCACAGCACGAGCAGGCTCGAAGCCAGCGCGCCTCGCAGGTGCATTCGGGCCGTGCGCACGGGCTATTTAATGACCGATGTCAGGCCACCGTGCAAAGCCCACCGAGATCATTGCTGCGCCGGCCCCCGCAGGGCTACACTTGGAAGCCATGTCGACGCTGCCCAAGCCGACGCTGCCGCTGAACACGGACTTCGGCCCGTACCACCTCGTCAAGCTGATCGCGGTGGGCGGCATGGCCGAGATCTACCTCGCACGCACCAAGGGCGTGGCCGGCTTCGAGAAGATGCTGGCGCTGAAGGTGATCCACCCCGACTACGCCGACGACCACCGCTTCGTGCAGATGCTGGTCGACGAGGCGAAGCTGGCGGTCAAGCTCAACCACGCCAACATCGCGCAGACGTTCGACCTCGGCAAGATCAACAACACCTACTTCATCTCGATGGAGTTCGTCGACGGCGGCGACTTCTTCAAGATCCTCAAGGGCCTCACCGACCGCGACGAGGACATCCCGATCGAGGCGGCGCTGTTTGTCACGCGCGACGCCTGCTCGGGTCTCGACTACGCGCACAACAAGGCCGACGCCCAAGGGCGCCCGCTCAAGATCATCCACCGCGACATCTCGCCGCAGAACATCCTGCTTTCGCGTCACGGCGAGGTGAAGCTGGTCGACTTCGGTATCGCCAAGGCCGCCAACGTCTCGAGCAAGACGCGCGCGGGCGTGATCAAGGGCAAGCTGGTCTACATGTCGCCCGAGCAGTCGTGGGGCGAGCAGGTCGATCAGCGCACCGACATCTTCAGCGCGGGCATCGTGCTCTACGAGTCGCTCACCGGCGGGTCGCTCTACATGGAGCAAAACCCGGTCAAGCTGCTCGAGCTGGTGCGCAAGGCGGATATCCGCCCGCCGTCGACGTTGCGGCCAGACATCGAGCCCGAGCTCGACGCGATCGTGATGAAGGCGCTCGCGCGCAATCCCGACGACCGCTACCAGACGGCGCGCGAGTTCGGCAGCGCCGTGGGCGACTACCTGCGCCGCTTCACGCCTGACTTCGGCGCCGCCCAGCTGGGCGCGCTGGTCGAAGCCGTCATCGAGTCGAAACCCATCGCGGCCGCCGCGCCACGCCAGCGTCGCGCGCGGCCGTCGGTTTCCGGCGGGCGTGCGGCGGGCGCCATGGACCGCGGCGACTTCGCCGTGCATCAGCACTCCGTGATCTTTTCAGCCGAGGAGATGATGGACTCGATGCCGCCGGGTGCCTTCGGTCAGCCCAAACGGCCGGTCGCACGGCTGGTGCTGCTCGACGAAGATGGGCCCAAGCCCTTCGACCTGGGCGAGCAGTTCATCATCGGTCGCAGCGGCGACCTGCGTCTCGCCGACGGGCGCGTGTCGCGCCGCCACGCGCGCATCGTCTTCCACGAGGGCGCCTATCTGCTCGAGGACCTCAACAGCAGCAACGGCACGTTCCTCAACGAGCAGCGTGTCGATCAGATCCGCCGCCTGCACTCGGGCGACACGGTGCGCATCGGCCCGTTCGAGATGCGCTTCATCATCGACGGTGCCGGCGCCGAGCCCGAGGTGGGCGGGCCGATCCACGAAGAGCGTCTGCCCACGCCGCTGACCCCCGACGACGGTTCGGTCGCCGACATGCCGCCGACGCGCGGCGTCGACGCGTTGCCCGACCACAGCGGCGGCAACGTCCCCAACCTCGATCCGCGCCGGCCGCCCGAGGACCTGACCACCAACCAGCCGCAGGCGGTGATCAAGGTGACCATCGGCGACGAGCAGCTGATCCTGCCCGTGGAGCGCAACCTGCCGCTGGACCACTCGCTGGCGCTCGGCGAGCGGCACGTGCACGGCGTGGCCAGCACGCTGGTACGGCGGCCCGACGGCTACTGGCTCGAGCCCAACCCCAACCGCGACGCGGTGCAGCTCAACGGCCGCCCCCTGTCGCGCCCGACGCAGCTCGCTGCTGGTGATCGTGTGACGCTCGGCCCACTCGAGGTCCAGTTCCAGCTCGAGTAGGGCGCCGCCTATCATTCACAAAAATCGAACGGTACCTGCAATAAATTGTAGGTAATCGGCACGGTCGATCTGCGCGATACTGCCGGCGCCTTCGGGAGGCAATACTGGGAGGAGACCTGATGTTGCGCCGTACGCTTATCGCTTCGCTTGCTCTTTGTTCGTTCGCGCTCTTTGCTCAAGGTTGTGCTGTCAACGCCGTCGAAGACGGCGACGTCGAGGTCGTCAAGAAGTCGATCACCGACGGCACGATCCACTTCGGCCACCTCTCGGTGGGCTTGCTGCGCACCGGTGGAGGCAGCTGCACCGCGACGCTGGTCGGCCGCCGAACCGTGCTCACCGCGGCGCACTGCGTTCGCGAGGGCAGCACGCACCGCGTCAGGTTCGCGGGCGTCGACTACACGGCCGTCTCGGCGACGCGCCATCCGCAGTACGACTCGGCGAGCATCACCAACGACATCGGCGTGGTGATCCTCAAGGACGCGCCGCCGGTCACGCCGTCGCCGATCAACGTCGCCGTGCCGACCAAGGGCGACGCGCTGACGCTCGTCGGCTACGGCACCACCGGTACCAACAAGAACGACTCGGGCACCAAGCGCATCGCGACCAACAAGATCTACTCGGTCTTCGCCACGCGCATCATGATCCTCGGCACCGGCAACGGCGTCGGCAACACCTGCAGCGGCGACTCGGGTGGTCCGGCCTTCAGCATGGTCAACGGCGAAGAGGTCGTCGTCGGCGTGACGTCGAGCGGCACCGTGCCGTGCGGCAACGACGGCTACGACACACGCGTCGACGCCTTCGTCTCGTGGCTCGACCAGGTCTCGGGCGGCGACATCGTCAAGCCCGGCGCTGGCCCGCGCACGCCCGGCACCACCGACAAGGTTCCGCCTAGCGTCAGCTTCACCAGCCACAAAGACGGCCAGAAGCTGCAGCCTGGTCCCGTCACGATCACCGGCGACGCGTCGGACAACGTCGGCCTCGCCGAGGTCGCGCTCGTCATCAACGGCCGCGTCTTCGGCAGCAAGTCCGCCGCGCCGTTCAGCTGGAGCCTGCAGTTCGTGCCCGGCGTCAAAGACCTCGAGCTCGCCGCGGTCGACACGTCCGGCAACGTCACGCAGGTGGCGATCAAGGTCACGGTCGAAGGTCAGCTGAGCCAGTTCGGCGACGATTGCAGCTCGTCGGTGCAGTGCGAGAGCCGCCTGTGCGTCTACTCGCGCACGCTCGGCAAGCGCTACTGCAGCGAGGTCTGCAGCCCGACCGACAACGCCTGCCCGACCAACGGCACCTGCGTGCAGACCACGCAGGCAGGCTACTTCGTGTGCGCCCTCAACGAGGCCGGCCCGGCAGTCCCCGGCGGCGGCTCGGTGCAAGGCCCTGGCGCGACGGCCACCCCCGACACGCCGCAGCCGCGCCCCGAAGAGCCGACCACGCCGCAAGACCCGTCGAATATCCAGCCGCGCGGCGGTTGCGCCGTCGCCAACAGCGCAGACGCCGCCAACGCGCTGCCGCTGTGGCTCGCGCTGCTCGGCCTCGCGCTCGTCACGCGCCGCCGCCGCCGTCGCCGCTAGCAGCGCTCCGCCCCCCAAAACTCCGCTACCCACCTGGCAGCGCGATGCGCC
>JAGQIK010000397.1 GCA_020431405.1 Myxococcales bacterium | reverse complement strand
GCTCGCGCTGCCAGCGCCAGCGCCACCCTTCTTCTTGCAGCCGCTCAAGGCGAGGGCTGCGACGCAGATCAAGACGAGGCTCTTCGTTCGCACGGGGTCTCTCTTTCGCAAGACGGTGAGCGTGTTGGTGAGCGGGGCCTTGTATCGCGTCCGCCCCCCTCGGGGCAACCGTCTTGCCTGTCGGCTCCGAGGGCGGCAACATGCGCCCCATGAAGAAGGCAACGCAGTTTTCGCTGGTGCTCGCCAATCGCCAGGGCGCCATGGCGCAACTGGCCCAGATCCTCGCCGCCGCCGAGGTCAACATGCAGGCCCTGGCGCTCAGCGACGGCATCCACACCGGCGTGGTCAAGCTTGTCGTCGACAAGCCCGACGCCGCACGCGACGCGCTGCGCGACGCGCACCTGCAGTTCTACGAGCAGGAAGTGATGGTCGTCTCGCTCGACGACGAAGCCGGCGCCCTCGCCAAGATTTGCGAGAAGCTCGCCGAGGATGGCCTCAGCATCGATTACATCTACGGCTCCGGCGGCGTGCCCGACGAGGGCAGCAGCCGGCGCTGTCAGCTGATCATGAGCCTCAGCGACCTAACGGCCGCCGAAGAAGCGCTCAACCTCGCCGACGCCGGCTGGCCGCGCCCGTAGGCGCGCGGCGCCCTTGGCGCCGGGGAGCAGTCAGGCTTCAGGCTGCAGCACAAACGCAGCTGCGAAGCGTGCAAGGCGCACGCGTCACGATCCTGAGGCCTGAGGCCCGAGGCCTGAGGCGCGAGGCCCGGGGCCCGAGGCCCTACTGCTTGATCTCGACGCTGCCGTGCTCGCTGCGCAGCTCGAGCTGCCCCCCGCGGCTGCGCAGGCCGAACACGCCGCGGAACTCGATCGCGGCGCCACTAGCCGCCGCCGTGCGGTGCACGGTGCTGCGCAACGCGGGCGCGACGAGCAGCTGCGCGGCGCGCCCGACGAGCTGCAGGGCGCGGCCGACCTCGGCCACCAGGCGCCCGTCGCGGCTGCGCACGACGTAGCGGCCGCCGGCGGGCACGGCGCCGACGAGGATCGCGCCGCCGATGCTGCGCAGCTCGGCGCGCCGCGCACCCACGGCGCGCGCGTCGATGCGACCGGAGAGCACGGAGGCGCGCACTGGACCGCGCACCTTGTCGAGCACCACGTCGGAGTCGCCGCCGCGCACGTCGACCTCGCCCTGAACGCGCACCAGCCGCTGCTTGCCGCGGCGCGTCCAGGTCACGACCTTGCCGCGCGTGCGCTCCACGTCGAGCGTGCCCTCTTCGGTGGATGCCGCGACGCCGCCGTGACAGCCGATGACCCGCACGCCGTGCTTGAAGGTGCGCGCGTCGACGAACAGCCCGCGCGGCACCGAGACCTCGAGATCGAGCCGGCCCTGCGACAGCGGCACCGAGAGGTTCGCCGGCGCGATGTCATGGCGCGCGAGGTCATTGCGCGCGTGTTTCTGCAGCAGCGCGCTGGCCTGCGCTTGGATGCTCGAGATGTCCTTTGCCGCCTGCGCGTAGCTGAGCTTGCCGCTCACCACGGCGCGCAGCAGCGTCTGCTGCCGTCGCATCAGCTTGTAGAGGCCGTCGCGCGCCGCCCGCGGCAGCAGCGGCCGCAAGCGCACGTAGGTGCGCACGTCGATGTCGCCGTGCGCCGGCCGCGTGAACTCGACGCGCAGCCGCGCGCCGAGCTCCTGGTTGGCCGCGCTCTTGGTGGCCTTGACGCGCACCGTGGGCTTGTCCCAGCCGCGCACGGTGACGTTGCCGAGCCGGTTGACGACGCGGATCTTCTCCGAGCGTCCCACCGGGATCTCGATCGACTTGTGATAGCGCACGCGCCAGCGACCATCTGCCGGCTCGCTCGGCTTGTCTTGCGCCAGCGCCGGCGACACCGCGCAAATCTGCGCGCAGATCAGCACGGCGCAAAGCTGCGCGCAGATCAGCACGGCGCGTGCTGCGATCCTTGCTGCGATCCTTGCTGCGCTCATCGGGCGCCTCCGAGGATCGCGTCCTGCATGAAGCGCAGCTGCTCGCGGTAGGCGCGAAACAGCATCTCCTGCGCAGCCGGGTCAGCGGGCGCGAGGCTAGCGAGCTTCTGCGAGCTGGCCACCGTCGAGTCCATCGGTCCCACCGCACGCAGGTAGGCGCGACGCCGCGCGAGCGGCCAGCGGTGCAGGTCCTGCGCGATGATACGGCGAAGCTGGCGCACGGCGCGCTGGTAGTGCTGCTCGGCACGCGCGAACTCGCGCCGCGCGCCGGCGAGGATCTTGACGTCAGCAGCTGCCGCGGCGCGCAGCACCTTGGCACCTCGCGCCGTGCCGGCCGAGATCGCGATCCCGCTCGCGCTGCCACCACCACTCGCGCTGCCGCCACCGCTCGCGCTGACCACGCGCGCCGCGCTGCCACCAGCAGGCGTGACGCTGGGCTGCTCGACCGTCGGAGACGTGCGCACCACGATCACGGCGATCACCACCGCCGCGGCCGCGGCGCCCGCAAGCGACAGTGGCAGATAGCGGCGCGCCCACAAGCGCAGCCGCGGCGGCTCGGGTCGGTTGAGGCTCGCCGCCAGCACGCGCGTGAGCAGCTGCGGCGGGGCGTCGCGTCCATCGAGCGCGGAAGCCGTCTGCACGAGGCGGCGGATGTCGTCGAGCGCGCGCCGGCACTCGGCGCAGCCCGCGAGGTGATGCTCGACCTCGGTCGACTCCGCCACGTCGAGCTCGTCGTCGTGGTACGCGCTGAGGACCGCCTCGATGCGCTCGCAGCTGCTCAAGCCCCGACCTCCGAGGCCTTGATGACCTTGCTCTCTCGCTCGGCGTCGAGCTCCGATCCGAGCAGCTTGCGCATGCGCATGCGCGCCTTGTGCAGCTGGCTCTTCGAGGTGCCCACGCGGCAGCCGATGATCTCGGCGATCTCTTGATGGTTGAGCCCTTCGACGTCGTGCAGGATCAGCACGGCGCGGTAGCCGTCGGGCAGCTCGGCGAGCGCGCGCTCGAGCTGGTCGCGCAGCCACGGGTTGCCCACGCGCGGCGGCGTCGGCTCGGGCGACTGCCCGATGCGGCTGTCGATCTGGCCGCGCCGACTGCGCTTGGCGAGGAAGCTGAGGCAGACGTTCATCGCCAGCCGGTAGATCCACGTGCCGAGCGCCGCGTCGCCGCGGAACTTGGGCAGGCCGCGGAAGATGCGCACGAACACGTCTTGGGCGAGCTCTTCGGCCTCCGAGCTGCCGACCATGCGCAGCACGAGGCTGAACACGCGGCGCTGGTAGCGCTCGTAAAGCTCGGTCATCGCTTGACGGTTGCCCTCGAGGCAGCCGGCGACGATGCGCTGCTCTTCGGCGCGCTCGTCGGCGCCGCCGTCAACAGCGCGCGCTTCACCGACGCCGAGGGCTTTGGAAACGGGTGTCACGTTCTCATCTCGCTCGGGCTGGGTATCCAGGCGCTTCGGTGGACATGCAGACGTTGGTCGCGTCTCCTCCACCCTCTGACTTCACGAGCTCGCCCTGGGGTTGCCTGCCGCCTGGTCACTCAACCTCAGAGGATCCTGCACGATCTTGTCGAGACCGCCACAGATTTCCGTGACGTGTGCCTCAGTCGAGGGTGTTAATGTCTGCGCGCCATGCGCAGCGTCGCGATCCTCTGTTTCTTCCTGTCCGGTGCCAGCGGGCTGATCTTCCAGGTCATCTGGACGCGCATGTTCTCGCTGGTCTTCGGCGCGACCACGCTGGCGCTGAGCACCGTGCTGACGGCCTTCATGGGCGGCCTGGCGCTGGGCAGCTTCATCGCCGGACGCCTCGCCGACCGCATCAAGGATCCGCTCAAGGCCTACGCGCTGGCCGAGGCCGGCGTGGGCCTCTTCGCGCTGATCCTGCCGCTGGTGGTGGCGCGTTTCGGCGGGCTCAACGCCTGGCTCTACCAGCACTTCGCCGACAACTACTTCATGCTCGCCGGCGGGCGCTTCCTCGCATCGGCAGCGCTGATCATCGTGCCCACCACGCTGATGGGCGCCACGCTGCCACTGCTGTCGCGCTTCTTCGTCCAGACGCGCGCCGAGCACGCGCGCGTCGGGCTGCGCGTGGGCACGCTCTACGCCGTCAACACCTTCGGCGCCGTGCTCGGCACGGCCATCGGCGGCTTCGTGCTGCTGCCCGAGCTCGGCCTCTCGCGCACCAACAGCATCGCCGCGCTGACCAACATCGCGCTCGCCAGCGTCGTCGGCATCGCCTACTGGCTGCGCAAGCGCCGCCCGCCGCCGCCCGCAGTGGACGACGAGACCGCCGAGATGCTCGACGAGATCGGCACCGTGCCGCCGGTGCACGTGCAGGTCAGCGCGCGCGCGCGCCGCTGGGCGCTGGTCGGCATCGGCATCTCGGGCGCGGCCGCGATGACGCTGCAGGTGATCCTCTCGCGCACGCTCAACATGACCATCGGCTCGTCGGTCTACTCGTTCACCATCGTGCTATCGGCCTACCTGATCGGGCTCGCTGGCGGCGCGGCGCTGATCGGCCGGCTGACGGCGTCGAGCAAGCGACCGGTGCTGCTGCTCGCGATCAACCACCTCTGCATCGCGCTGCTCGTCGGCTGCGCCTATCTGCTCACCGACAAGCTCGGCTCGGTGTTTCTGTCGTTCATCGGCAGCGAGCAGCTCGACGCCACGCGCATCATGTGGTCGCAGTTCGGCGTGACGGTGCTGAGCCTGCTGCCGGTGACGTTCGCCATGGGCGGCATCTTCCCGCTGACCATGCGCATCTACTCGGCGAGCCTCGACGGCGTCGGCAAGGACGTCGGCACCGCCTACTCGGTCAACACCATCGGCGCCATCTTCGGCTCCTTCGTCGCCGGCTTCGTCGTGATCCCGGTGCTGCAGCTGCAGCCGGGCATCTTCTTCGTCGCGCTGTGCAGCTTCACCCTCGCCGCGGCGCTGGCCTGGCTCTCGCGCGCGTCGACGCAGGTGCGCATCGGCATCGTCTGCGCCTGCTTCGTGTGCGTGCTGTGCTGGGGGCTGCTTCCGCGCTGGGACCTGCACCGCGTCTCGGCCGGCCTCTTTCGCCCCAGCGTCGCGCGCGACGTGATCAAGCAGGGCGGCAAGATCGAGCGCCCAAAGCTGGTCTTCTACCGCGACGGCATCTCCACCACCGTCTCGGTCGAGCAGTGGTCCAAGCCGCACTTTTCGCTCAAGAACAACGGCAAGGTCGACGCCTCCACCGGCGACGATATGCCGACGCAGATCCTCGTCGGACTGCTGCCGATCCTGATGCACCCCAAGGCGCCCGAGTTTCACCCCGAGGTGGCGCTGATCGGCTTCGCCTCGGGAGTCAGCGCCGGCGCGATCCTGCAGTACCCGGTCAAGCGTCTCGACGTCGTCGAGCTCGAGCCGGCGATCCTTTCGGCCTCGCGCTTCTTCAACCACGTCAATCACAAGCCGCTGCAGGACAAGCACGCGCGCGTGATGGCCGACGACGGCCGCAACTTCCTCGCCGCCACCGCCAACCGCTACGACGTGATCGTCAACGAGCCGTCCAACCCGTGGATCACCGGCGTGAGCAACCTCTTCACGCGCGAGTATTTCGAGATTGGCAAGCGCAAGCTCAAGCCCGGCGGTATCTTCTGCACCTGGGCGCAGCTCTACGAGATCGCGCCGCGGCGCATCAAGTCGATCTATCGCGCCTTCGTTAGCACCTTCCGCTACACCTACGCCTTCAGCGCCGCCACGCTCAGCTCCGATACGTTCCTCATCGGCTCCGATCGCCCGCTCGCGCTCGACATCCGCCGCCTGCGCCGCGCGTGGAACAACCGCCGGTTGGCCAAAGAGCTCGACCGATCCAAGGTCGAGTCACCCAACGACCTCGCCGCGCTGATGCTGATGACGCCGCGCGAGATGCGCGCCTTCATCGTCGGCGCGCGCGTCAACACCGACGACAACGCCCTGGTGGAGTTCAACGCGCCGCGCGATCTCTACAACCATCAGAAGTACGACTACTACGTCTCGCGCATCTACGGCCAAACGTGGCTCTACGGGCGCATCGAGAGCGCGCTGGCCGGCTACCACAGCTCCGAGGACTGGGCCGGCCTGGTGCGCTCGCTGCTGACGCACGGCAAGTTCCGCGAGGCCAAGCGCTTCTTCGAGCACGTGGAGGCCAAGAAGGGGCCCAAGTCGCAGCTGGTGGCACACCTGATGGACCTGCTCTCGGCGCGGGCGGTGATCGACCCCGAGATCACGCTCACCGCGGGCGGCAAGCCGCTGGCACCGCCCAAGGTCGCCGCCAAGCACGGCGCCAAGATGCAGGAGCGCGTGGCGCGCGAGTACTATGTCGTCGAGGTGCTGGCCAAGAAGGGCGACTACGCCGGCGCGTTGAAGCTGATCGAGGCCTGGCCCGAGGCAGTGCGCGAAAAGGGCGGCCACGACTTCCAGCTGCTGTGGGGCGTGATCGCCTACAAGAACAGCAACTACTACAACGCGCGCAACATCCTCTCGCCGCTGCTCGAGGTCGACGGCTTCGAGAAGCGCCGCCCCGCCCTGCTCTACTACCTCGGCCGCGCCTACTACGGCAACGCGGACTACGCCGAGTCGATCAAGCAGCTCGAGGCGTGGGTGCACCATCGGATGGCTGTCAAGAAGCCGGTGGCGCCGCGCCCCGCCAAGAAGAGCGACGCCGACCTCGACGATGACAGTGACGACGGAGACCTGGAGTGAAGGCCTCGCGCGCCTCGGGCCTCTCTGCGCTGTACGCGCTGTGTTCCCTGTGCGCAGCGCTGGCGGCGACGACGCCGGCGAGCGCCGCGCCGGCTGCCAAGAAACGCGAGACGCGCCGCACGCCGCAGCTGATCAAAAAGCCCTGCGGCCGCGTGCCCGCGCAGGGCTGCTGCAGCGGCGGTCGGCTCTACTACTGTCGTCGCGGTCGGCTGGCGGCGCTCGACTGCCGCGCGCGGCCGCGCTGCGGCTGGCACCCGCGCGGCTTCTACGACTGCAACACCGCCGGCGCCGTCGACCCGAGCGGCAAGTACGCCAAGGCCTGCTTCTTCGGCAAGAAGAACGAGCGCGCCAAAGCCCCGCTGCCGCCCGCGCCCTCGCACTGCGGCTACGTCACGGTCGAAGGCTGCTGCACCAAGGACAACGCGCTGCGCTACTGCAACGAGGGGCGGGTCTACGAGGTGAAGTGCTCGCTCAACCCGGCCTGTGGCTGGCGCGGCGTGGCGCAGCTCTACAACTGCGGCACGTCGGGCGGCAAGGACCCGCGCGGGCGACATCCGCGCGCTTGTGCTGCGTTGTCCAAGTCCAGGTCTAAGTCTAAGACCAAGACCAAGACCAAGACCGAGTAGCGTGACTGAGTAGCGTGACGGCTCACCTCTTGGACTTGGTCTTGGTCTTAGACTTAGACCTAGACTTAGACTTAGACTGAACCCCTTGCCAAGTCATGACGTTACGAGAAAGGCTGCTGCGGGCCTGTCGCTCGACGTCTGGGGCGATAACGAAGCCGACGTCGCGGCGCTGAGCCGCGAGCTCGCCGCCACCGGCGCCGACGACAAGCGGCGTGCTGCCCTGCTCAACTTCGAGCTGGGACGCTGGGCGCTCGCGTCCGGCGACGAGGCAGGCGGCGCCCAGCGACTGCTGCGCGCCTACACGCTACGCCCACAGTTTCGCCCCACGCTGCGACTGGCACGTCAGATCTATCGCGAGCGCGGCGACTTCAAGCTGACCATCAAGCTGCTCGACGCCGAGGCGCGCGCCACGCGCGATCCGCTGGCGCGCGCGGCGCTCTTGCGACGGCGCGCGCGCATCCTCTGGATGCGCCTGGCCGGCATCGACGAGGCGCGCAAGGTGCTCGAGGAGGCGCATCGGCTCGACCCGGCCGACCTGGCGACGCTCAAGCTGCTCGAGCAGATGTACGTCGTCGACGGCGACAGCCTCGGTCGCCGGCGCGCGATCAAACGCCAGCTCGAGACCGTCAGCGACGACGGCTTGCGCACCGCGCTCGAGGTCGACCTGGCGCTGCTGATCGACAGCGACGACCCCAAGGGGGCGCTCGAGGCGCTGCAGCGCGCCGAGGCGATGGGCGAAACGCAAGCCGAGGCGCTGTCGATCCAGCTCTGTCTCGAGCCGCTCTACCAGCGCGAGGGCAAGCACCGCGACCTCTCGGCGTGCCTGGTCAAGCAGGCCGAGCTGAGCGACGGCGGCAGCCAGAGCACGCCCAACGCCGCCAGCGGCGCCGCCTACCGCGCTCGGCTCTACGCGCGCGCGGCGCGCATCGAGCGCGACCTCGTCGGCGACATCGACGCCGCCGCGCGCCTCTTTCTGCGCTCGCTCGAGCTCTCCCCCGAGCTCGGCGCCGCGGCCGACGCCTTCGAGATGCACGTCGCCAAGGGGCGCCACGCCGAGGCGGTGCGCGCCGGCGAGACGTACTTCGAGCTCGACGAGACGCCACGCCTGCGCGCGCAGATCGCCTGTCGCGTGGGCGACATGCTGCGCCGCGACCTCAACCGCGCCGGCGACGCCATCGAGTGGTACAAGCGCTGTCTGCGCTGGGCGCCCTCCTATCAGCCAGCCCTCGAAGGTCTCGGCAAGCTACTCGACGTCAACACCGCAGCTGGTACTGCACCGCGCACCGCACGCGCCGACGGCGAGCAAGCCGACGCCGCCAAGGAGAAGGCGCGCGCCGCGCGCGTCGACGAGCTCTTGCGCATCCATCGCGCGGACCTCGCCTCCGTGCGTGACGACAAGACGCGCGCGCACAGGCTCTACCGCATCGCCGAGCTGTGCGAGCGCGCTGGGCGCGAGGACGACGCGACCAAGGCGCACCGCGAAGCGCTGGCGGCGTGGCCGAGCTTTCGCCCCTCGACCGCGGCGCTCGAGCGGCTCTTCGCGCGCGCGCAGCGCTGGGGCGATCTCGTCGATCTCTTGCAGGCGCAGCTCGAACGTGGCGACGAAGCCGAACGCGCGCTCTCGCTGCTCGAGACGATGGCCGACATCTACCAGAACCAGCTCGACGACGTCGAGCGGGCCATCGAGTGCTATCGCCGCATGCTCGAGCTCTCGCCCGATCAGCTCGGCGCGCTGCGCGCCATGGCGCGGCTCTGCTCGGAGGCGGGACGCTGGGCCGAGCTGACCGAGCTCAACGGCCGCGAGGTGATGCTGGTCAACGAGATCCAGCGCAAGGTCGAGCTGCTCGAACGCACGGGCGAGATCTACGAGCAGCACCTGTCGGACAACGACGCCGCCATCAGCTGCTACATGCGCGCGCTCGAGCTCGACCCCGAGTATCTGCCGGCGCTGCGCGCGCTGGGGCGGCTGCATCGCGAACAAGGCCGCTGGCTCGATCTGATCTCGATGCACCAGGCCGAGATCGCCGCCTCGCCCGATCCCGAGCAGGTCGTCTCGCTGCTCTACGCCATCGCCGAGGTCTACGAAGAGCACCTGCTCGACGACAACAAGGCGATCGAGACCTATCGCGCCATCCTGCACCGCAAGCCGGGTTTTCTGCCGGCGCTCAGCGCGCTCGCGCGGCTCTTGCAGCGCCGCAACGCGTGGGCCGACCTGTGCGCGCTGTACGAGTCGAGCCTCGACGTGGTGAGCACGTCCACCGGCAAGGCCGTGCGCCTGCTGTGGATCGGCCAGCTGCGCGAGGAGCGCCTCGACGACCGTCACGGCGCCCTGCGCGAGTACCAGCGCGCGCTGCGCCTCGATCCCGACCTCGCGCCGGCGCAGGCCGCGCTGGCCAGCCTGCTCGAGCGCACCGGTGACCACCAGCAGCTCGCCGAGCTGCTCGCCGAACAGCTCGAGCGCGCCACGTCGCCGCGCCAGGGGGCGGCGATCGCCTCGCGCCTCGCCGACCTGCTCGACCGCCAGGGAGCCCCGCGCAAGGCCGCCGCGCTCTACGAGCGTGCGCAGAGCCTCGAGCCGTCGGTGTTCACGCTGTGGGCGCTCGCCGAGCTCTACGAGCGGCTGGGCCTGATGCGCGAGCTCGAGGCGACCCTCGAGCGGCTGGTCGTCTCCATCGACGATCCGCGCGCCAGCGCCGAGCTGTCGCTGCGCATCGGCCGGCTGCGCGAGCAATACAACCTCGGCGACCCCATCGAAGCGCTGGCGCGCGCGCGCACGCTGCCCTCGGGCAGCCTCTACGCCAAACGCACCACCGAGCGCTTCTTGCGCCAGCGCCTCGCCTACGGCGACGACCCGCTCGACGACTCGGGCGGCGCACCGATCGTCGAGCAGCTGCCGGATCTCCTGCTGGCGCGCATCGACAGCACGCGCGACGCGATGGAGCTCGCCTGCCTGTGGACCGAGGTCGGCGACCTCGCCGAGCAGCGCGGCGACTCGGCGAGCGCCGAGCAGGCCTACCGCGAAGCGCTCGCGCGCGCGCGCGGTCACCTGCCGGCACAGTGGGGCCTCGAACGGCTGCTCGAGGCCAACGGGCGCATCGCCGAGCTCGCCGAGCTGGTCGAAGCGCAGGCGCAGGGCATGGAGTCCACGCGCGCG
The DNA here is from genome assembly GCA_020431405.1 of Myxococcales bacterium. Taxonomy (GTDB): domain Bacteria; phylum Myxococcota_A; class Polyangia; genus JAGQIK01. The sequence continues at coordinate 1,431 of JAGQIK010000397.1, read as the reverse complement.
CTCGCCGACACGCTGGTGCGCGCCGCCGAGCTGTTCGAGCAGCGACTCGGCGACGCCGCGCGCGCGCTGCCACTCTACGAACGCGTGCTCAAGGTGCAGCCCGGCCACGACGGCGCCTACCAGCGCATGCGCGCGATCCTCTCCAGCGGCAGCGAGTGGGCGCAGCTTGCGTCGCTGATCCGCACGCAGATCCAGACCACCACCGAGCCCGAGGTGGTGGCGAGCATGTTCGTCGAGCTCGGGCAGCTTTACCTCGACCGCCTCGGCCAGCGCGCCAAGGGCATGGCGTGCCTGCGGCGCGTGCTCGATATCGACGCCTACAACGTCTATTCGCTCACGGTGCTCGGCGATCTGCACTACGACGCCGGCGAGCTGGTGCGCGCCGAAGAGCTCTACGGTCGCCTCGAGCTGGTGGTCAGCGACGCCGGCGAGCTCGGGCGCGTGCGGCGCCGCCTCGGCGAGCTCTATCTCGCGCTCGACCAGCCGCGGCCTGCCCTCGCCGCCTTCCGCCGCGCCGCCGACAACGCCGCCGCGCAGGACCCGTGGCTGCTGCGCCGCATCGCGCACGCCGCCGAGCTCGCGCGCGAGCCGCAGAGCCAGGTGGCGGCCCTCGAGAAGCTCGCCGAATGCACCGACGACGCCGACGAGCGCGTGCGCGCGCGCAAGGACATCGCGCGCGTCGCCGAGGAGGCGCTGCTCGATGACCAGCGCGCCGTGCGCGCGCTGCAGGAGGTGCTGGTGCTCGACCCGCTCGACCTGGGCGCCATCGAGCACCTCGCCGGCATCTACGGCCGCTCGGCCAACCGCTCGGCCGCCGCGCAGCACCTGTCGGCGGCCATCGCGCACCATCGCGCCGAGCTCGGGCGGCGCCCCTTCGACGCGCGCCTCTATCGCCAGCTCGCGCGCCTATTTCGCTGGCAGCGCCTCTACGACCGGCTCTACTGCGCCTGCGCCGTGCTCTCGCACCTGCGCGCCATCGAAGACGTCGAGGCGCAGTTTCATCGCGACCACGGCTCGCGCTGTGGCGGCGCCCCCGCCGGCGAGCTGGCGCCGCAACGTTACGAGCTGCTGCTGCTGCCCGTAGAAGCGCAAGGCGCCGTGCGCGCGCTGCTCGCCGAGGTCGGCGAGGCGATGGACAAGATCGCCGGCAGCGCGCCCGCAGCCTACGGCATGAGCCGCGGCGCGCGCATCAAGGGTGACCACCCGCTGCGGCGCGAGGTCCTCGCGCTCAGCCGCGTGCTCGGCTTGGGCGTCGATCCCGAGGTCTGGATCTGCACCGACCAGCCCGACGCCGTGCTCGCCGAGTACTTCTCTGGTCAGGCGCTCGTCGTCGGCGCGCACGTGGCCGCGCAGGCCGAGCGGGGCGCGCTCACGCAGGCCGCGCGCTTTCTTGTCGGCCAGGCGCTGTTCGTGCTCGCCGAGCACGCGCTG
>JAGQIK010000396.1 GCA_020431405.1 Myxococcales bacterium | reverse complement strand
GCGGAAGCTGATGCTGTCGAGCGCCTTGACGGCCTTGCCGATCACCAGCTCGCGCGCGGCGGCGTCTGACCACAGCAGCGGATAGAGCTTGGGATCGAGCTGCGCGCCGAGCACGTAGGGCGCGAGCGTGAGATCACGCATGCCCTTGGAGGCCATCGGCAACAGCCCGGCGACGAGCGCGAGCGCGCCGCCGAGCGAGCCCGAGCCCGAGCTGGCGCCGCACTGGCTCGGCGTGGCGGGCGCGATGTGCATCGCCTGGCCCTCCATCAGCGTGCGCAGCAGCACCACCTGACGAAGCAGGTCGGCGCGCTCGTGCTTGGAAAGCCCCGCGGCGCGCAGTCGATCGCCGAGCGCGTGATGCGCTTCGAAGACCTCGGGGTGGCTCTGGTGCTGCGCGGCGTGCACGAGCTCGTGTCGGATCGTCTCGCGCATCGAACGCAGGCCGTGCTCGCCAACGATCTTGTCCTTGTTGACGAACAGCACGCCGCGCGCTGGCTTGCCGCGCGTTGGGCGGTACATGCCTTCGATGGTGCGCACGAACAGCGGCTGCGTGAGTCGCTCTTGTGCGCCAAGCGCCAGCCGCGCGAGCAAGCTGCGATGGCGCAGCGCGCCGCGGCTCTCGCGCCGCATCGACGCCGAGAGCTCCTTGGTGGTCATCAGCTTGATCTCGATCGCGCTCGCGTCGAGGTGCCAGCCGGTCGGCAGCTTGGAGGCGACGTGCTTGACCTCCTGCGCGACGATGGCGGCCAGCTCGGCGTCGCCGAGCGCGCGTGCGGCGCGCGGCGCGAGACACAGCGCGGCGGCGAGCGCGACGACGGCGACGAGGCGGCGCGAGCGGGGCATGCGAGGATCCAGAGCAACTTCGAGGCCAGCGCAGGGCGCAAGCATTGCGACGACTTGCGGCGGCCAGCGCCCACGCCGGGGGTGACTACAGCAGTCGGCGCGCGCGCCCACTCGACCGCCGGCGATCACCCGAGCGCTGATGGCTGATGGCTGATAGCTGACCGCTGAAAGCTGACGGCTGACGGCTCCCTGGCGCTCGTGCTACGAAGGCGCGGTGCCTGCTCCGTCTCCCTTTCACTCGCGCACGCAGCCGCTCTGTCGCAGTTACGCCTGGAAAGATTGGGCCGGCTACGCCGCGGTCTGCACCTACGACAGCTGCCACGAGCCCGAGTACTACGCCGTGCGTCAGACCTGCGCGGTGCTCGACGTCACGCCGCTTCACAAGTACGAGATAGCGGGCGCCGACGCGGCCGAGTTTCTCGCCTTCCTCACGGTGCGCGACGTGCGCGCGCTCAAGGCGGGTCGCGTGAGCTATCTGTGCTGGTGCGACGACGACGGCAAGCTGCTCGACGACGGCACCGTGACCGTGCTCGGCGACGGGCGCTATCGACTGACGGCGTCGCTGCCGCAGCTTCACTGGCTCTCGCTGTGCGCCGACGGCTTCGACGTCGAGATCACCGACGTCAGCGACAGCATGGCGGCGCTGGCGCTGCAGGGGCCGCGCGCGCGCGACGTGCTCGCCGATCTCTGCCAAGAAGACGTCTCGCGGCTGCGCTTCTTTCGGCACCGGCGCTGCACCTTCGGCGACGACATCGCCGGCGAGCTGACGCGCACCGGCTACACGGGCGATCTCGGCTACGAGCTGTGGGTCGACGCGGCGCGCGCCGAGGCGCTGTGGGACGCGCTGTTCGCCGTCGGCCCGTCGCACGGGCTGTTGCCGATGGGGCTCGACGCGCTCGACATGCTGCGCATCGAGGCTGGCTTCGTGCTGCAGGGCGTCGACTACCGCAGCGCGCGCGTGTGTCTGATCGAAGGGCAGCGCTCGTCGCCCTTCGAGATGGGCCTCGGCTGGACGGTGGATCTCGAGCGCGATGATGGCTTGCCGTTCGTCGGACAGGCGGCGCTTCGGCGCGAGGCGGCGCGCGGCAGCCGCTACAAGTTCGTCGGGCTCGAGGTCAGCTGGGCCGCCATCGAGGCGCTCTACGACGCCTACGGTCTACCGCCGGCGCGCGCGGCGGCCGCCTGGCGCCACAACACACCGGTCTATGTCGACGAGCTGCAGGTGGGCTACGCCACCAGCGGCACCTGGTCGCCGCTGCTCAAGGCAGAGCTCGCGCTGGCGCACCTCGAGACGCGTTACGCCGAGGCGGGCAGCGAGGTCGCCATCGAGATGACGGTGGAGTACGGCCAGCGGCGGCGCGTGATGGCGCGCGTGGCCGAGCTTCCGTTCTTCGATCCGGCGCGCAAGCGGGCGATCCCGGCCAAGGCCAAGGCGACGAAGAAGGCCAAGGCGACGGCGAAGAAGGCGGCGGCATCGTGAGCGGCTCGATCAGCAACGCCAAGCCCAAGGGCGGGCCCTACGACGCGATCATCATCGGCGGCGGCCACAACGGCCTGACCTGCGCGGCGTACCTCGCGCGCGCCGGCCGGCGCGTGCTGGTGCTCGAGCGACGCCCGCTGCTCGGCGGCGCGGCGGTCAGCGAAGAGGTCTATCCGGGCTTTCGCTTCTCGGTGGCCTCGTACGTGGTGAGCCTGCTGAGGCCGCAGATCATCCGCGATCTCGATCTGGCGCGGCGCGGCGTGGAGATCATCCCGCTCGCCTCGTCGTTTTCGCCGACGCCCGACGGGCGCGGCCTGCTGCGCGGCGCCGACGCGGGCGAGACGCGGCGCGAGATCGCCTACTACTCGGCGCGCGACGCTGACCGCTACCCCGAGTTCGGCCACGCGATGGTCTCGCTGGCCGGCTTCGTCAAGCCGCTGCTCGAAGAGCTGCCCGCCAACCCGCGCTCGCTGCGGCCGAGCGAGCTTCGGCGCCTCTTGCAGCTCGCCAAGCGCGCACGCGCGCTGGGGCCGCACGGGCTTCTGCGGCTGATCAAGATGATGACCATGAGCTCGGCCGACTTTCTCGACGAGTGGTTCGAGTCGGACGTGCTCAAGGCGCCGATGGCGGTGAGCGGCATCATCGGCACGTATCTCGGCGTGCGCTCGCCGGGCACGGCGTACGTGCTGCTGCACCACTACATGGGCGAGATCGACGGCGCCTTTCGCGCGTGGGGCTTTTGCCGCGGCGGCACCGGCACGATCAGCGTCGCCATCGCCGAGGCGGCGCGCGACTTCGGCGCCGAGATCTGCACCGAGGCCGAGGTCGAGCGCGTCAACGTCTCGGGCGGGCGCGCCGAGAGCGTGGTGATGGCCCAAAGCGGCGACGAGCTGCGCGCGCGCGTCGTGATCTCGAGCTGCGATCCGCACCTGACGTTCTTTCGCCTGGTGGGCAAAAAGCACCTGCCCGAGGACTTCGCGCAGCAGCTGGCGCGCTATCGCATGCGCGGCAGCTCGGGCAAGGTCAACCTGGCGCTCGATCGGCTGCCGAGCTTTAGGTGCCGGCCTGGCGACGGGCCGCACCTTCGCGGCGACATCGCCGTCGGCCCGTCGATCGAGTATCTCGAGCGCGCCTACGACGACGCCAAGTACGGCGCGTTTTCACGGCGGCCGTATCTCAACGTGGTGATCCCGTCGCTGTCGGACGGCTCGCTGGCGCCGCCGGGCAAGCACGTGATGT
>JAGQIK010000395.1 GCA_020431405.1 Myxococcales bacterium | reverse complement strand
TGCCCGAGCCGCCCGCGCTGCGAGCGCTCGGCGAGGCCGGCGCGGCGCTCGACGGCGGCGACACGCAGGTCAGCCCGCGACCGCCCACCGGTCCACAGCAACGCCGCCCGCGGCAGCCGTCGCGCGAGGCGCGCGCCGCGGTGAAGGCGACGCAGGCGCGCCGAAAGCGCCCCACGCTGCAGGGCCTGCCGGTGCTCAAGGCGCCGCACGTCAGCACCACCGGCGACGACGTGCTCGCGCCGACGCCTGCCACCCCCAACGTCGACGATCGCTTCGTGCGCAAGCCGCGACGGCCCAGCACCCGGGAGCTGGCCGTCAGCGAGCTCGCCGCGGCCGACGCAGCGATCGAGGCCGCCGTGCAAGAGCGCATGGCGGCGCTCGACGACGATCAAACCGCCGTCGACAACGTCGCGCCGGTGCAGCCGCAGCCGCAGCCGCAAACGGCGCGAGCGCAAGCGCAAGCGCAAGCGCAAGCGCAACCGCCGCCGCCGCCGCCGCCGGAGCCGGAGCCGGAGCCGTACAAGCCAGCAGACAAGTCGAAGCGCGACGACTCGAAAGTCGTGCGTCTCGACGACCTGCGCGGCAAGCCCCCGCGCCGTCCCACCAACGAGCTGCCTCCGGCGCCCGCCGGCTGGGCCCCCAGCGCCCGCGGCCTGGCTGCCAAGCTCACGCAGGTCATCGCCAAGCTGCGCCACGCCGACAGCGAGAACGAGGCGGCGCGCGCCACGCTGGACTTCGTCGGCATCGTCTGCGAGCGCCGCGCGCTGCTGCGCATCAAGCGCGGCGTGCTCAGCGGCTGGGCCGCCGCGGGCAATCGTCTCGACTCGCGATCGATCCGCGGGCTGTGGCTGCCGGTCGACCCTGCGTCGGTGTTCGGCAACGTCGTGACGTCGCGCATGCCCTACCAAGGTCCGCTCGGCTACGGCAAGGCCGAACGGATCTTCGCCTCCTTCATCGGCAAGCACCCCGACGACATCCTGCTGGTGCCCGTCACCCGCGACGACCAGGTCGTGGCGCTGATCTACGGCGACTCGCGCGTGGTCGACATCCCGATGGCGCTCTTTCGCGACCTCGCCGCCGAGCTCGCGCTCGCCGACCGCCGGCTGCGCAAGTAGCGGTCAGCCACCCACGCACTGGAGGTGGGCGGATCTGTCACACCCTGACACGCGTGTCAGCGGCCACGATCACGGTCTAGGGGCCTCTAGAGGGTCGGCGACGCGCGCGCGCCTCCGGAAAGCTCGGTATTTCTAGACCCTTAGATTTCCGTGGCGCCTTCGTTAATTTATTGACGAGAATGTCGCACCGAGCGGCTCGCAACATAAATGTTACACATGATTTCATAGCCTTAGGTCTGCTAACGCCGCTCGCGGCTTGGACTGTTTCTTGCGAAGTGGGTCGCCCCATGAGCAAGCACGCAGCCCAGCCGACACGACTGAAGGTCGTAGACGGCACCAGGTCCCTGGCCGCGGAGAGGTCATCCGCGGCGAGCAGCGTCAACCCATCTCGGCCGAGCACACCATCTTTGATGGCCCAGTGTCTCGGGCGCCACAGCGAGCTGGCGCGCCTCGACGCCTGCCTCACGCAGGCGCTCGCCGGCAGCAGCGCCTTCGTGGTGGTCAGCGGCCAGCCCGGCGCGGGCAAGTCGACCCTCGTCAACGCGGCCCAAGAGCAGCTCGCGGCCCGCGGCGCGCTGGTGCTCGAGGCGCGTTGCCGACCGGGGCTGCCCTCGTACAGGCCAGTGCTCGAGGTCGTGCGCGCTGCGGTGGAGCTGCTCAGCACCAGCGCGCCCGAGCTGAGCCAGCGCGGCGAGCACGTGCTCGACATGCTCTCCGGTCGGCGCGACCTCGCCCACACGCGCGCGCTCGAGCTCGTCGTCGACGACGACGCCACCTCGGCCAGCCGGCGCCGCATCGCGCTGTTCGACATGACGGCCGAAGTGCTGAGCGCGGCGAGCCAGATCCGGCCCACGGTCTGCGTTTTTCACGATCTCGATCAAGCGGATCCGGCGACCCAGTCGCTGGTCGCGTACCTCGCGCGCGTGCTGACCAGCGCGCCGCTCATCGCGCGCAGCGACTTTCGCGGGCTGCTCGTCGCCAGCGCCGCCAACCGTCGCGAGCTCGGCGACGATCCGCGCTGGAGCGAAGGCATCAACTTCGTCTCGCTCGACCTCGGCGGTCTCGACGAGGAAGGCGTGCGCGAGTACCTCGCCTCCGACGACGTCGTGCGCCGCGTGCTCGACGCCACCAAAGGCATGCCGCGCCTGCTCGACGCGCTCGTCAGCTACAGCGAGGCAGAGCAGCTCTCGCCGCTGCGTGGGCTCGGCCGCAGCGAGCTGCGCGTGCTCAAGCTGCTAGCCGTCTTCGGCCGCGCGCTCGGCCCCGAGACGCTGCGCCTGCTGACCAGCCTGCCCCACGGCGCGCTGGCCAAGACCATCGCGGCGCTGATGGATCGCCGCCTCGTCGAGAAGGTCATCGTCGACGGCGAGCTGCGCGTCTGCTTCGCGCGCGTCGGTGACCAGCAGTCGATCTACCAGTCCATGTCGCCTGCCGAGCGCGAAGAGCTTCACGGCGACGTCGGCCGACACCTGCGCGAGCGTGGGGGCGAGGCCGAGCTCGAGGCCGCCGCGCACAACCTGCTGCTCGGCCACGCTGGGCCGCAGGCGGTGGACACCGCCATCGCCGCCGCGCAGCGCCTCGAGATCGCCTTCTGCCACGAGCGCGCCGTCGACCTGCTCGAGCGCGCGCTCGACCAATGCGACCTCGAGCCCGTGCGCCAGGCCATCGCCGCCAAGCTGTGCTCGCTCTATCAGCTCACTGGTCAGCTCGACCTCGCCCTCGAGCAGGCCGAGAAGCTGCGCCTCGACGACCCCGGCGCCGACGCCGCGCTGCGCGTGGCCAAGCTCAACGTGCTTCGCGGCGATGTCGCCGCCGCGCGCGCTGTGCTCGACGAGCTCGACGCGCTGGCCGAGCAGAAGTCGCTCTGCGGCGCGCGCGTGCTCGCGGCGCGCGCCGAGGCGGGGCATCTCGCCGGCGCCAGCGAAGCCGCGCGCGAAGCCGCCAACCTCGGCCTCGAGCTGTTCGAGCAGACCCTGCAAGGCAGCTCCATCGACGAGGCCCGCGTGCAGCTGCAGCTGCGCAACACGCTGGGTCTCATCGAGCTCGACGCCGACAACTTCGACGCGGCGCGCGCGCTGTTTCTCGCCAACCTCGAGCAGGCCTCGCAGACGGGCCTCGCCAGCGAGGAAGTGCGCGCCATGGTGCAGCTCGGGCTGACCGGCATGCGCTGCGGCGAATACGCCGAGGCCGAACGCTACTACCTCGGCGCGCGACGGCTCGCCCAGCAGGTCGGCGAGCACCGCTACCTCGGCGTCTGTCACCAGCACCTCGGCGTGCTCGCAGAGCGCCGCCGCGACTACGGCCGCGCGCTCGAGTGCTACCAGGACGCCGTCAACGTGTGTAAGAAGCTCGGTCACCGCGGCTATCTGGCGTGGCTGGGCCTCGATCTCGGCAAGCTGTACCTCGACCTCGGCGACGTCGCGCGCGCGTCGGCGATGATCGCGCTCGCCACGCGTCTCGGCGACCGCGAGCCGCCGCTGGCGATGCGCATCAACCTCGAGACGCTGCGCGGGCGCGTCGCCGCCTCGCAGTGTCGCTACGGCGAAGCCGAGCAGCGCCTCGAGCGCGCGCAGCAGCTGGCCAGCAGCGCAGGTCACGGCGAGCGCGCCACGCGCGCCCTGCTCTACCGCGTCGAGCTGCTGCTCACGCGCGGCGAGCATCGCGCCGCGGCCGACCTGCTCGACAGCAGCGGCATGCCGGCCTCCGGGCTGACCCGCCTGCGCGCGCTGCTGCTGCGCGGCACGGCGCGGCGGCATGCCGGCGCTCTCGAGGCCGCGCGCATGGATCTCGCCGCGGCGCTCGAGCTCGGCGAGGCGCTCGAAGACAGCGAAGCCGCGTGGGAGGCGAGCTTCCAGCTCTCGCGTCTGGCGCGGGCGCAGGGTCGCGACGCGGAGGCAGCGCGGCTGCTCTCCGAGGCCGCGCGCGGCGAGAGCCACGTGCGCGCCAGCGTGCCCGCGGATCTGCGCGAGCTCTACTCCGAGACCCCGCGACGCGCCGAGCTCGCCGCCGCGCTCGACAGCGAGCGTGCCGACGTGACAGCGCTCGAACGTGCCGATCGCTCGCGACGCGTCACCGGTCCCATCGATCGCGCCGAGATGCATGCGGCACGCAGCGCCGCGGTGCGCACGCGCTTTGCCAACATCGTCGGCGAGCACGCGCGCATCCGGCAGGTCCTGACGCAGGTCGAGCGCGCCGGCCCCACCGACGCGCTGGTCCTGATCCGCGGCGAGAGCGGCACCGGCAAGGAGCTCATCGCCGACGCGATCCATCGCGAGTCGCGGCGCGCCACGCAGCCGCTGGTCAAGGTCAACTGCGGCGCGCTGGTCGAGAGCCTGCTGCTCAGCGAGCTCTTCGGTCACGAGCGCGGCGCCTTCACCGGCGCCACGCAGCGCAAGATCGGCCGCTTCGAGCTCGCCGACGGCGGCACGATCTTCCTCGACGAGATCGGCGACATCTCGGCCAAGACCCAGGTCGCGCTGCTGCGCGTGCTGCAGGAACGTAGCTTCGAGCGCGTCGGCGGCACGCAGTCGATCAGCGTCGACGTGCGCATCATCTGCGCCACCAACCGTGACCTCGAGCGCATGGTGCGCGAGGGTCAATTCCGCGAGGATCTCTACTACCGCCTCAAGGGCGTGCAGATCGAGCTACCGCCGCTGCGCGAGCGTATCGACGACGTGGCGCTGCTCGCCGAGCACTTCTTGGCGCGTATCGCCGAAGAGCGCTCCTCGATCGTGCAGCGGCTGTCCGACAGCGCGCGCGCGCTGCTCGCGCAGCACCGCTGGCCGGGCAACATCCGCGAGCTGGAGAACGTGCTTCGTTCGGTCTCGCTGTTCGCCGACGGCGAGCTGCTCGAGGTCGAGGACTTCTCCGACTACCCCGAGCTGCGCTGCCACGGCGGCTCGGGCGCGCAGGCGCCGCCGGCCGCCGCCGCGATGGAGGCGGGCGCCGCGAGCCGCGTCAACCCGTACGACGCGATGCGCGAGAGCGGCCTCAGCCTGCGCGAAATGAAGAAGAAGCTCGAGTGCGACTGCATCGAGCGCGCACTTTCGGACGCTGAAGGAAACATCACAAAGGCAGCGGACCTGCTCGGCATGAAGCGCCCGCGCCTTTCGCAGCTTATCAAGGAGCACGGGCTCAGCCCGCGCTAGGAGCGAACGATGAAGACGGTCATGAAAGCGAAGCTTCTCGGTGCCATGGTGCTCGCCGCCGCCCTCGCTAGCGGCTGCGGCGGCATCGACACGATCGACTCGCACGAGTCCAACCTGGCGATCAACGAGCTCGAGATGGCGCCGCCATCGTTGATCAGCGGCGACATCCCAGGCTGCAACGCCAGCAACACGTCCGGCCAAGTAACGCTGCTGCGCCACCCGTTCTCCGACGGGCTGGTCGTGGTCGTGCGAAACGGCCTGCCGAGCTGCATCGACTCGCCGCGCGCCGTCGAGCAGTTCGTCGCGGCGCAGACCACGATGCATTGCCACAGCGCACAGGACAGTCAGCACGGCGGCCAGAATCAGGGTCAGGAAGGCAACGGCAGCGGCGGCGACGACGATCCACCGGCCGATGATCCGATCCCAATCAAGGGATCCGGAAGCACACAGTCCAACGGCGGCCAGAAGACGGCGGCCACCGGCGACGACGTGTCCGACGATCCGCTGCCGATCCTCGAGCAACAGACCGCGGCGAGCCGAGCCCGCTAGACAAGCCACACCCACATCGTTCGAACGCAGCGCCGCGGCTCTCGCTCCTGCCGCGGCGCTGCTGCGTTTCGGGACGACCACAGTCATTGTCTTCCAAGGCCAGACGGGGCCTCCCTCAATGCTCAAGGTCTTCAGCGCACCGAGCCGCTACACCCAAGGGCGCGACGCCACCACGCAGCTCGGCGCCGAGATGAAGGGGCTCGGTCTGCAAGGGCCCGCGCTGATCGTTGCCGGCAAGAGCGCGGCCGCCCGCCTGCGCGATGTCTGGAAGCAAACCTTCGCCGAGACCGACATCCGCCACGCCGTACACGACTTCGGCGGCGAGTGCTCGCGTTCCGAGGTCGCTCGCGTGACGGACGCGGCCAAGGCGCTGCGCGCCGGCGTCATCGTCGGCGCCGGCGGCGGCAAGGTGCTCGACACCGCGCGCGCGGCGGCGTCGGATCTCGCGCTGCCGGTGGTCAACTGCCCGACCGTGGCCTCGAGCGACGCGCCCTGCAGCGCGCTGTCGGTGATCTATACCGACGACGGCATGTTCGAGGCCTACCGCATCTATCGCAAGAACCCCGAGCTCGTGCTCGTCGACACGGCGGTCATCGCCCACAGCCCGCCGCGGCTGCTCGTCGCCGGCATGGGCGACGCGCTAGCCACCTGGTTCGAGGCCAAGACTTGCGTCGCTGGCCACGTCAAGAACATGCGCGGCGGCGCGTCGACCCGCTCGGCGCTCGCGCTCGCCGAGCTGTGCTATCAGACGCTGCTCGCCGACGGCCGGGCGGCGCTCGACGCCCTCCACGCCCGAGCCGTCACGCCCGCCCTCGAGCGCCTCGTCGAAGCCAACACCCTGCTGTCCGGCCTCGGCTTCGAGTCCTCGGGCCTCGCCGCCGCGCACGCCGTGCACAACGGCCTCACCGCCGCCGACGAAACACACGCCTACTTCCACGGCGAAAAGGTCGCCTTCGGCCTGCTCGTCCAGCTCGAGCTCGAAGGCGCCGAGCGCACGCGCGTCGACGAGGTCCTCGCCTTCAGCGAGAGCGTGGGCCTGCCGATCACGCTCGGCGACATCGGCCTCGCCGAGGCGGCCTGCGACACCATCGTACGCGTCGCCGCGCGCGCCTGCGCCGAAGGCGAGACGATCCACAACGAACCCTTCGCCGTGACCCCCGCGATGGTCGCCGACGCCATCACCGCCGCCGACGCCACCGGCCGCGCCTTCCGCGCTCGCCGCGGCTAGCGCGAGCCGCCAGCGCGGGAGGGGCGCCTCCTGCGTTGCGCGTTCTACGGCACCGGACGCCCCAGGGTGGGCGTGGAGGGCGCGGGGCGCGGGGGGGCGCGAGCGTGGGAGGACGCCTCCTGCGCTTGTGGTGGGGGCGCGTTCGGGCGCGGCTGGGCTGAAACGGGATGGGAGGCTCGTGGGCCTGCGAAGCG
>JAGQIK010000394.1 GCA_020431405.1 Myxococcales bacterium | reverse complement strand
GGCACCAGACCGATCTCGCCCACGCCCTTGGCGCCGCGCGGCCCTTCGGGCTCGTGCTCCTCGACGAGGATCACCTCCACCGCGGGCATGTCGCGCGCGCGCAGCACGCCGATCTCGCGCAGCTTGAAGGTCACCGGCATGCCGTCTTCGCAGGGCAGGTCCTCGGTGAGCGCGAAGCCGAGCCCCATGTGCACCGAGCCCTCGATCTGACCCTCGCAGAGCGCCGGGTTGACCGCCTTGCCGACGTCGTGCGCGGCGATGAAGCGCTCGAGCTTGCCCGCCTCGTCGAGGATGCAGACCTGCGTGGCGAAGCCGAAGGCGGTGTGTGTCTTGATCTTCGCCGCCGGCACGCCGAGCTTGGTCGTGTCGTCGACCTTGATGTCGGCCGCGAAGACCTGGCCGCGCAGCTCCGACAGCGACTTGCCCGAGTCGAGCGCCGCTTTGAGCTTCTCGGCAGCCGCCAGCACCGAGCGCCCGCCGAGCAGCGTGGCGCGCGAGCCGGTGGTCTGGCCGCAGCCGAGCTGGAAGGTGGAGTCGATCTTGGGGCGGAAAAGCTTCGGGTCGAGCCCGGTCACGTCGACCGCGAACTGGATCATCAGCGTCAGCAGCCCCTGACCCATCTCGGTGAAGCCGTTGTAGATCGAGATCGTGTCGTCCTCTTCGACGACGATGCGTGTCTTGCCCCACTCGATGGCACCGTTGCCGATGCCGCTGTTCTTCAGGCCGCAGCCGATGCCCACCGCCTTTCCGGCGTTCCGCGCCGCGTAGTAGGCGTCCTTGACGGCGGCGAGGGTCTTCTTGATGCCCACCGACTTGTCGAGCACCTGCCCCGTAGAGAACACGTCGCCCACCTCGAGCGCGTTTCGCCAGCGCATCTCGAACGGATCGATGCCGACCTTCTCGGCCAGCATGTCCATGCAGCTCTCCATCGCGAAGTGCGCCTGGTTGGCGCCGAAGCCGCGCATGGCGCCGCAGGGCGGATTGTTGGTGTAGGCCGCGACAGCCGTGACGCGCACGTTGTCGACGCGGTATGGCCCGCAGGCGTGGCCCGCCGCGCGCTCGAGCACCTTGGCGCCCACGGAGGCATAGGCGCCGGTGTCACCGACCATGTCGGCTTGTACGGCGGTGAGCCTGCCGTCGGCGTCGCAGCCGACGCGGTAGGACATCTTGATCGGGTGGCGCTTGGGGTGCAGCCGGATCGACTGCTCGCGCGTGAGCGTGATCTTCACCGGCCGCTGGGTCAGCAGCGCCATCAGCGAGGCGTGCGCCTGCACCGACATGTCCTCTTTGCCGCCGAAGGCGCCGCCGTTGGGCACCAGCTCGACGTCGAGGTCGCTCTCGGGGATGCCGAGAAACGCCGCCACCTGGCGCTGGTCGTCGAAGATGCCCTGGCCCTGGGTGTAGAGCCTCAGCTTGCCGCCCTCGAGCGGGACGCACAGCGCGCTCTCCGGCTCGAGGTAGAGGTGCTCGATGCGCTGCGTCTCGAAGCGCTCTTCGACCACGTGGGCGCTGGCGGCGAGCGCCGCCGCCACGTCGCCGCGCTCGATGTGCGAGCGCGAGAGCTGGTTGGGCATCACGCGGTTGGCTCGCGCGGCGCCGTCACGCAGCGCGTCTTCTGGGTCGGTGATCGCTTCGAGCACCTCGTAGTCGACGTTGACCGCGGCCGCCGCTTCGCGCGCCGTGCGTGCGTCCTGCGCCGCGACCACCGCCAGCACGTCGCCGACGCACTTGACCTCTTCGCCGACGGCGACGAGCCCGGGCCAGTCGGCGTGGATCAGGCCGTAGAAGCGCTCGCCGGGCACGTCGGCGGCGGTGGCGACGCGCACCACGCCCTCCATCGCCTCGGCCGCGCTGGTGTCGATGGCGAGCACCTTGGCGCGCGCGTGCGCGCTGAGCACCACGTGGCCGAAGAGCAGCCCCTCGGGACGCATGTCGTCGACGTAGTCGCGATCGCCGAGCACCAGATCGAGTCCGCGATAGCGCGCCAGCGAGTCGCCCACCTTGCCGTCGGTGCAGAGCTCGGGTTTGGCCTCGCCGCGTCGTTCGGCCGCCATCAGCTCGATGGCGTCGATGATCTTGACGTAGCCCGTGCAGCGGCACAGGTGCACGTCGATGGCTTTGGCGATCTCGTCGCGCGTGGGCGACGGGTTCTTGTCGAGCAAGTTCTTGGCGCGCAGCGCGAAGCCAGGGATGCAGAAGCCGCACTGCAGGCCCGCCGCGGCGACGAACGCGCGCGCCGTGGCGTCGCGCTCGGCGTCGGTGAGCCCTTCGAGGGTCAGGATCTCCTTGCCGTCGACCTTGGCGGCCGGCGTGGCGCAGCTGACCTTGGGGTTGCCGTCGATGAGCGCCAGACAGCAGCCGCACTGGCCCTGCGGCGAGCAGCCATCCTTGGTCGACTTGATGCCGCAGCGCTCGCGCAGCGTCTCGAGCAGCGTCTCCCCGTCGCGGATCGTGACCTCTTGCTGCGTTCCGTTGAGCGTGAACGAAACGGTTTGCGTGGGCTCGCGCACGACGGCTCCTTCTAGCGGCGGCAAGTGCTCTATAAGGTATCGAAGATCCAGGGCGCTCGCGACCCTTGTGTCGCCCTGACAGCTGCGCTACATCCCTCGCTCCATGACTTCAGGCGCCAAAGACGCATCGGATCTGACGTGGTGGGGCGATGTCCGTGTCGAGCCCGGCAAGGCCGCGCGCTGGCTGATCGGGCCGCTCGAGCTCTACATCGAGCGGCGCGAAGGCGACTGGCGCGTCGGGCGGCGCGTCGGCAAGGACCTGCTCAGCGAAGACTACGAGCCGCGCACGGATCTCGATGGCGCCCCCGATGACGTCAAGGACGTCGATCGTTTTGTCGCCCACTCCAACAACGACGTCAGCTGCGCCATCGCGCCTGCGCTGCCCGACCGCGCGCTGGTGGTGGCGCCCGAAAGCCCCTTTCACGTGCCGCCCGGCACCAAGGCGACGATCTACATGAGCACCCCGGTGTGGCTGCAGTTTCGCCTCGTCGGCGCGGCGGACAGCCCGGTGCTGCTCGACATTCCGATCGCGCGCCCGTCGGACACCTGGTTCGGCGACTCGACCAAGGAGGGCGTGCTCTGTTACGCCAGCCGCACCTTCGCGCGGCTCTCGCTGGCCGAGATCACGCGCCGCGCGCATCGCGCCGTGACGGCGGCGCACATCGACAACAAGGCGCGTACGCCGCTGACGCTCAAGCGCGTCTGCATGCCGGTGGACTCGCTGGCGCTCTTTGCCGCGGCCGACGGACGGCTGTTCACGCAAGACGTGGTGCTCTCGCGCAAAGACGAGCACGCCGAGGACTACGCCGACGTGAGCCTCGGCGACAAGCAGCCGCTCGCCGCACCCGACGCCAAGCGCATCGTCGAGCCACGCAAGACCCTCAGCGGCAACTTCGTGACACGCGCCTTCGCGCGCCTCTTCGAGTAGAGCCGATCTCCATGGCCAGCATCTGGGAAAAGATCGTCACCTTCTTCTCGTCGGCGCAGACGCGCACGTACCTGTTTGCCGCGCTGGTCTTGCTCGCCGGCCTGCTCTTCGCGCGGCTGCTGTCGCGACGTCTCAAGCTCAACCGCCTTCATCCGCAGCACCGCATGCTGGTGCGTCGCGCCATCGTTTACCTGGTGGTGCTGACGACGGTGATGTGGTCGCTGCGGCTGCTCGGCGTCGGGATGAG
>JAGQIK010000393.1 GCA_020431405.1 Myxococcales bacterium | reverse complement strand
TGATGCGGGGCGGCCTTCATCACCGCGGCGCGCAGGCGGCGGCGTGCCTCGTCGCGCCACTGCTCGCCGAGGTCTTTGACCCGGCGCTTGCAATCCTTCTCGGTCTCGGCGTCCTCGGGCTTGGAGAAGACAACCTTCTCGACGCCGGCTGCCTGCCAGTCGACCTCCGATACGCGGCCGCGCTTGTACATGTAGCCGAGGATGCGGCGCACGTACTTGTCCCAGCTCTTGCTCAGCTCGCCGCGGCAGTACTGGATATAACGCCGCCTCGGCGAGGGCAGGATGCTGGCGAAGAAGGCCGCTTCGAGCGCGGTGATGTCTTTGGCTGACTTGTTGAAGTAGTGGCGCGCCGCGGCCCCGACGCCGTAGATGCCGGGGCCGAACTCGATGGCGTTGAGATAGATCTCCATGATGCGCTGCTTGGTCAGGTGCTGCTCGAGATACCAGGTCAGAAACAGCTCCTGCACCTTGCGCGAGAAGGTCTTTTCGTGGCTCAGCATCACGTTCTTGACCATCTGCATCGAGATCGTCGACGCGCCGAGCCGAAAGCCGCCCTTCTTGAGGTTGCGGATGATCGCCACGCGAAACTGCGACGGGATGAAGCCGCGGTGGCGAAAGAAGCCGCCGTCCTCGGTGGTCAGAAAGGCGTTGATGATGTTCTGCGAGACGTCCTTGTAGGGCACGAAGTCTTCGTTCTCGGGGCCCACGGTGAACGTCAGCGTCTGCCCCGGCGCGGGCTCGACCTGGTGCTCGAACGACGTCAGCAGCCGCTTGTAGCTCATGTTCTCGGGCGCCTTGACCACCTTGCAGCTGCGGTAGCGCACGCGCCCGCCGATGTGGGCCTTGTCGAGGTCGGCGAAGTCGACGTGCGCCGAGAGCGCCAGCGAGAACTTGCCCTTGAGCTTGAAGTCGTAGATGTCCGGCACCAGCGACTTGGGGAAGGCCTCGATGACCTTCTGGCAGGGCACCGGCGGCGCGACCAGCTTGAGGTCCACCAGCGGCTTCTTGCTGCGCAGCCGCGCCACGCTGCCGGTGAGCTGCGCCTTGACGCCGCGCACCACGAGATCGCCGCGCTCGATCTCGAGCTTGTCCTTCTGCCGGAGATAGGTCGCGCCGAGCTCGGTGGAGAGCGCCAGACCGAGCACCGGCTCGCGCGCGATCTTGGGGTGAAAGAGGTTGAGGTCGGAAAACGAGAGGCCGCCCTTGAGGCGCACCTTGTCGGGGCTGACGAGGATGTCGAGCCGCCCGCTGACCTCGGTGTCGCGCGGCCGGATGACCGGCGTGCGCTCGAGGATCTTGGCGATGCGCGCCAGCTTGAAGCGCTTGGCGCGCACCTCGACGTGGCCGCGACGCTCCTTGGGCTCGAGCCAGCCCTTGGCCGACCACAGCTTCGACTCGGCGCCGCCGTAGCTTCCCGCCAGGTCGAGGTGCACCAGGTCGCCCTTCTTGGTGATGCTGCCGGTGACGCCCGAGAAGACGAGGCTCTTGAGCAGCGCCGCGCGGCCGCCGCGGATGAACAGCTTGGGCGGCGCGCCGCGCTCGCGCGGCAACAGCACGCGCAGCCGCTTGAAGGTGGCCGTGCGCGAGAGCAGCGGCGCGTCGACGTTGGCGTCGCTGACGATCACCTCGGCCTTCTTGCCGCGCCGATAGAGCGTCTTCAGGCGCCCCGCCACCTTGAGCCCGAGCTTGTCGTCGGTGAAGTCGAGCCGCCCGCGCACGATGTCGACGCTGTCGAGGCGGCGGCGCAGCGCGCGCTTGAGCTTCTCGCCGCTGCCGCCCTGACGCGCGCGCTTGACCACCAGCTCGTAGTAGTTGTCGACGAGGTCGGTGAAGTTGCTGGTCTTGTCTTTGCGCCGCCACAGCACGAGCTCGGGCTCTTCGACCACCATCTTCGGCACGTGCACGCGCCCGCGCACCAGCGGCGCCACGCGGTACGCGGCCGTCACGCGCTTGACGCGAAGCATCGGGCGGTCGGCGCTGTCGAGCTTGCCGCGCACGGTGATGCCCTCGAGCACGAGGTTGCCGTAGCTCACGTCGGCCTTGGCGACGCTGATCTGGCGGTCGATGCGCTTGCCGATGCGCGGCAGCAGCTTGTTGATCAGGTACCAGCGCGCGATGTAGGGGCCGGCGGCGATCACGCCGCCGACGAGCAGCGCCAGCACCAACAGCACGTACAGCCAGCGTCGGCGCCGCTTGGGTGGACGCCACGCGAACTCGCTCGAGTTGGCGCGCGCGGGCGCCGAGCGCGCGATGCCCTGCTGCTTCGTCTTGCGAGCCGAGCCCGACGCCACGCCAGCGACGACCTACTTACGGCAGGTGACGCTGACGACCAGCGTGCCACCCGCGAAGCGCGCGCCCCCGATGAGCAGCGTCCCACCATTGGCGATGGTGAACTGCGTGCCGGGCAGAAAACCGAGCGCGCGCGGAGGGGTGATCGACAGGTGCATGCGCAGCCGCGTGCCGCGCTTGGCCTTGACCAGCCCTTTGAAGGTCAGCCGCGCGATCTTCTTGGTGGGCAGCCGCGCCGCGCGCACGGCGCCGCGCGGGATGCGCATCGTCTTGACGTCGAGCAGCTGGAAGCTCTTGAAGGTGGAAAACGGCGGCCGCGAGAGCTGGCGCTTGAGGAAGGCGAGACGCCGGTCGGTGGGGCCCTTGGCGTGCCGTCCGAGGATCGAACGGATCGTGCACCTGACCTGCTTGGCGGCGGAGGCAGGCGCTGACTGTGCGAGGATGAGAACCGAGGCGCCCATCAAGGTCGCCAGCGCGCGCATCAGTCGTCGTCTCCCTGCGCTTCGTTGACCCAGATCACCGTCGTGCTCGAGGTCGAGCCAGGGTCGCTGATCTTGAAGATCGTGCTCACGGCGCCAGGTCCGGTATCGAGCTGCTCGATGTCGCAGTCGTTGCTCTGGGCGCTGCCGAGCAGCGGCACCATGATCACGACGGCGACGGCGGCGGCGGCTACGGCCGAGGTGGCCGCGACCCAATGGCGGCGCAACCAGATGCCGAGGCGCTCGCTCGTGCTGGGGCGCGGCTCGTCTTCGATGCCGCGCTCGATGGCGGCCCACATGGCGTCAAAGCCCCGGTCGTCGACGGCATCGTCCGTGGCGCTGTCGGTGGCGCTGCGCAGCAGGTCGCCGACCTCCTCGAGGCCCGCGAGGCGCGCGGCGGCGGCCTCGTCGGCGTCGATCTGCTCGCGCACGCGACGGGAGCGGCGCTCGCCGAGCTCGCCGTCGTGGTAGCGCATCAGATCTCTGTCCTCGAGCTTCGCCATCGAGTCGCCCTAGTCGCTGCCCATGGCAGCCTGCTTCGCCTTGCCGCGCTTGCTGCGCTTCTCGCTCTCGTCGCTCTCGCTCTCGCTCTCGTCGCCCCCGCTCTCGTCGCCCTCGTCCGCCGCGTCCGCCCCATCGTCGTCGCTCAGTGAGCGTGCGGTCAAGCCGGCGCCGAGCGGCACCTCGCCATCCATCAGCTCCAGCAGCGCGCCCTGCATCCGCCGCCGCGCGTGGAAAAGGCGCGACATGATCGTGCCCTTGGAGCATTGCATCGCTTCAGCCATCTCGCTGTAGCTCATGCCCTCGACCTCGCGCATCAGCAGCACGGCGCGGTGATTCGCCGACAATGTCTCGAGCGCCTTCTCTACTTTCTCACGGATTTCGCGTCGTTGTAGCGCTTTCTGAGGATCCATCCCCAGAATCGTTGGCTGCAGCGCCGCCGGATCCGCGTCCCCGTCATGTGCCCTACTATCATCGTAGTCGACGGCTTGCTGCTTGCCCACCTTGCGCAGGTGATCGATGCAGAGGTTGATCACGATTCGGTACAGCCAGGTGTAGAAGCTGGAGGTGCCCTTGAAGCGGTCGAGGTATCTGTGGACCTTGATGAAGGCTTCCTGGGCGACGTCGAGGGCGTCGTCGTTGTTGTGCAGCATGCCGTAGGCGATGCCGTAGACCTTGCGCTGGTAGCGCTGGACCAGCTCGCGGAAGGCGCGCTTGTCGCCGGCGCGCGCGCGCCGGACCAGCGATCGGTCGTCTGCGGGGGTCACCCGCGCCTCCGCGGCCGCGGCGGGCGCGTCCTCGCGAGGTAGGAATGCGAGCTCGGCGAGCTGTAAGACGGCAGCCATACAGCCTGGATAGACGGCCACTGCGGCTCGCTATTCATAGCCTCTGGCCTCGCGGAACATGACCCAATCAATAGCGCCTCGATCCGTAGTACGTCCAGCAGGCGCCAGCGCCCCGCGCCGGCGTATGCTGCTATTCTACGTGAGGCTCGCGCAGTGTATCGATGGCTCTCCCCGACGGAATCCATAACTATCTCGAAGAGGTACGCCGACGGCGACGCCTCGTGCACCTCTTCGGCGATTCGGCGATGTTCGTCGCCGCGAGCGCCACCGCGCTGCTTTTGGTGGTGCTGATGTCGGGCTGGCTCGATCGCTGGCGCGTCTCGCTGCGCATGGGCGGGGCGGCTCTGCTCGGCGTGGCGCTGCTGGCCTTCATCGTGCGGCTGATCGTACGGCTGCGCCGGCTTCGTGACCCGGGCCACCTCGCCGAGCTAGTCGGCGCGGCGCGCCCCAAGCTGCGCAGCGACCTGCTCAGCACCGTCGAGCTGAGCCTGCAGGAGGGGCCGACGCGCTTTTCGGCGCAGCTGCTCGGCGCGCTGGCGAGCTCCACCGAGAATGCCCTACGGCGCGCGGCGCCGGCGACGCTGGTTCCGGCGCGGCAGATGCGACCCGGCGCGGTGGCGCTGGCGGCAACGCTCATCGCCTGGGCGGCGGCGGCGACGCTGGCGCCGAGCTTCCTCGGCAAGGCGGCGGCTGGGCTGTTTCGCGTGGCCGGCGCAGCGCCCGACCGCGTGGCCGCGCAGCCGCTGCTCGGCGACATCGTGCTGCGCTACGTCTACCCGCCGCACATCGGGCGCATACCGCGCGTGGTGGAGAGCTCGACGGGACACATCAGCGCGCCCGCCGGCACGCGCGTGGAGCTGCGCACCACCGCGCTCGCGCCGCTGCGCACGGCCACGCTGGTGCTCGAGCGCGCCGCGACGCGCGACGGCGACGGCGACACAGGCGGC
>JAGQIK010000392.1 GCA_020431405.1 Myxococcales bacterium | reverse complement strand
GGTGGCCAAGGCGCGCCGCGAGTGGGTGCCGGGCGTGGCGAGCTGGCTGCAGAAGAACTTCGGCGTGGCCGAGGGCGCGGGCAAGGGTACGGGCACGGGCACCGGCACAGGCACCGACACAGGCACCGGCGCGGGCGTCGCGGGTGTCGCGGTCGGCCCAGGGCCGGCGCCGCCCGACGGGCGCAAGCTGCGCTTCAAGCAGCTCGAAAACGGCGGTCTCGAGCTCGACCTGCGCGATCTGCGCATCGAGGTCATCGACAAGGGCAGCGGGCGCTACGTCGTGCGCGCCGCGCCGCCCACGCCGCCGGCACAGGGCTTCGAGAAGCGGCTGCGGCAGGTGGTCTCCGGCCTCGTCAAGAGCTCGGAGGAGGGCATCAACTCGCTCGTCAAGCTCGGTCAGAAAGCGCTGGTGGGGCTGCTCTCGGCGCTCACGACGATGATCCTGACGTTCATGATCTCGGCGTTTCTGCTGATCGACACGCGGCGCATCATCGGCGGGCTACGCTCGCTCGTCGACGGTCGCTATCACGCCGACTTCGACGCGGTGGTGCAGCAGATCAACCGCGGCCTCTCCGGCGCGATCCGCGGCCAGCTGTTGATCTGCATCGTCAACGGCGTGCTGACCTGGATCGGCCTCAAGATCTTCGGCGTCAAGTACTCGTTCCTCCTCGCGCTCACCGCCGGGCTGATGAGCCTGATCCCGATCTTCGGCTCGATCCTGTCGACGATCCCGATCGTGCTGGTGGCGCTCGCCTCGAGCCAGCAAGGCGTCGACCTCGTCGCCGGCGTGGGCATGCTGGTGTGGATCGTCGGAATCCACCTGGTAGAGGCCAACCTGCTCAACCCCAAGATCATCGGCACCGCCGCCAAGATCCACCCTGTGATCGTGATCTTCGCGGTGGTCGCGGGCGAGCGAACCTACGGCGCGATGGGCGCGCTGCTGGCGGTGCCGATCGTCTCGGCGGTGCAGGCGGTGTTCTTCTACATCCGCGCGCGCGTGCGCGGCCCCGAGGCGCCGGCGGCGCCGGTCGAGCCTAGCGCTTGAAGATCGACGTGCGGCTCGGTCCCGACAGCGGCGCGCGATAGGGCTTGGGCAGCAGCTTGGAGAGGTTGACCTCGACGACCACGCCACGGCGCCGGTCGAGCACGCGCATGCGGGTGATGTCGCCGCGCCAGGGCACGCGCACCACCGTGCGCGCCTTGACGCCGCGGGCGAGCTTGCGGTTGAGGCGGATGTTCGACAGCGAGCGCTCGCCGGCGGCCAGCGTGAGCGCCGCGCTGAACGGGATGCGGTCGCGCAGGAGCTTGTGGCTGTAGAGGCGCACCTCGAAGCGGCCAACGTAGCGACGGATCAGCTTGCGCTTCTTGAAGCGGCCGCGCGCGAGCTTCAGCACGCGCAGCGCGCCGCGATCGACCTCGACCGTGACGTCGACAAAATCGCGCGTTACCAGGGGCTTGGGCATGCCTGGCGCCAGCACGCGCTGTCCGCGCGCGGGTCTGGCGTGCGCCACCGACCACGAGCCAGCGAGCAGCGCGAAGAGCGCCAGACCGCAGGTAGCTCGAAGGGGCAGGGGCATGGCGACAGTGTAGCGGTTGGACGCGGCCGATGCCCTGACGGATGCCTAACGCCCTGCGCGTTCGTCGAGCGACGTCGCGCGTTAGCCCGTGATCGCCCGGGATCGCACGCTCCGACACCTGCCGTGCGTATCTTGACGATCGGGCGCCGTGCCTGACAGATGCGTCAGACCTGCTTACGCACGCCCAGCCTGGTGGCGCAGAAAGACACGGAAAACCGCGTGCGGCACATCAATTGCTCACCTGACGCCGTCCGGTCTACGTCCGTTAGGATTCTTACGGTAACGATTCCAGGCTGTTGTGGCTTGGTTTCACGCTTGACAGAGGGCGTTAGCTCGGGGTAAGCGCCTGGGCGTCGCACCTGACGGTGGACGTCGTACCTGGACAGACAAGTAGCACCCGACCGCGCGTCGGGCAGAGCTTTGGGACTGCTAGTACGAAAGCAAACCGTGGGGCTTCCCGCCGGCGAATGAGGTTGGCGGGCGCGAGAAGGAACAAGAAATTGGTCGGCGAGGGACCGATTGACGCGTCGTCGGGGGACCGACGGGCTTTGGCCACTCGCCTGGTGCAGTACTCGCGCTGGTCATTCGACCAGCGCCCTTGACGCTCGGAACATCAAGAGGACGCGATGCCGAGCGGGCGATGGAGGCCTTACACAATGCGGAGAGTCACTTTGTGCGCGATGTGCGCCGGCGCGCTGCTGATCGCGGCTGCCTGCGGCGACAGTAGCCCCAACAAGCCAAGCGACGGCGGCAACCCCGACCAGTTGATCCTCGACACCACCCCCGGTGACGGCATTCAGCTCAACGACGTGACCGTCGACGGCATCGCCCCAGACAACGACGTTCCGACGTGTGATCCCACCATCATCGGCAAGCAGTGCACCATGAACGGCGGCGAGTGCGGCCAGAACGGTACCTGTCTGCTCACCTCGCAGACCCAGGGCGGCGTCTGCGGCTGTCAGTGTACGCCGGACGACGTCTCGACCCCGCTCGTCAACGAGGACAGCTGCCCGAACCCGACGCAGAACACCTGCGGCAGCGTCAGCCTCACCGACGGCACGACCCTCAACATGTGCTTCAAGGTCTGCCAGCCCAAGCTCGGTAGCAACGACTGCACCGCGCCGTTCGCTTGTAGCCCCCGCTCCGCGAGCAGCTCGGGCGCCATCGACAAGGCCGTCTGCCTCAGCTTCGGCTGTACGCAGGACAGCGACTGCCCCGTGACCACCGCCACCACGTGCGACACCTCGGCCTCGCCGTCGACCTGTCCCACGGGCCAAGAGTGTCTGCCGCTGAGCAGCTCGGGCACCGCTGGCCTCTGCGCCAAGCCCGGCAAGTGCGACACGGCCTCGGGCCTGTGCGCCGGTCACCCCACGGACGCCAACGCCAACGCCAAGATCGGCGACGCGTGTACGCAGGACTCGGATTGCGGCCAGTACATGAACTGCCAGATCCAGCTCGACCGCAAGACGCTGCTCGGCCAGAAGGATCACGACGCGGCCTGTACGTCGGACGACGACTGCTGCGGCACCTGCGAGAGCGGCAAGTGCGAAGGCACCTGCAAGATCGACTCGCGCAACGGCTACTGCACGATCAGCGGCTGCTCGTTCGCCAGCGCCACGGCGTACAGCGAGTTCCAGTGCCCGACGGGCTCGACCTGCAACGGCATCTTCTTCGGCGGTCTGTGCATGAAGGACTGCGACCTGGCGACCGCTGCTGACTGCCGCGGCAACACCAGCGACCAGTACGGCGACTACGAGTGCTACGCCTGGAACAACCTGAGCGTTGGTGGCGTGCCCGTGGCGGCCAACCCGGTCTGCTCGTTCAGCATCGCGCCGTGCGACATCTTCGGTCAGAACATGACGCTCGACTGCACCAGCCTGGGCAACATGAACAACCCGACCAACATGGTCTGCCGCAGCCTCGCGACGAAGGCGGCCACGACGAATCCGCGCGATCCGTCGGGCTTCTGCCTCGACGATACGGCTTCTGGCAACTAGCCACAGTTACTAGCCGCGCGGCGGTTAGCTAGCTCCCGAAAGGGTCGTCGCTCTCGCAGCGGCGACCCTTTCTTTTTGGGAGTTTGCGTCCTGCTCGCTTTCGACGCAGGATTCTAGGGTCGTGTCCTTATCGCTTAGACCTAGCCTGGTAGCGCTGCTGAGCTGCGCGCTGTTGTCACTCGCCGCCTGCGAGAACAACGGCAACACCAACCCTGACGCGCGCGATGGCTTGGGAGAGGGCGTCACGCCTCCGCCCCTCGAAGGCGGCGCCGACGCGCTCAGCGGCCGGCTCGGCTCGCCGTGCAACGTCGCCGACGGCAGTGGCTGCGTCGATGGCACCACCTGCCTCGACGTGGGGCTCGGCGTCGGCGTGTGCGTCATCCCCGGCTGCACCATCGAGGACATCGAGACACCGGGGCGCGAAGACGACTGCCCGCCGGGCGCAGCGTGCGCCCGCGTGCCGATCCGCCTCAGCGACGGCACCACGCGCGTCGAGACCTACTGCCTGCGCACGTGCGTGCCCGATCCCGATCGCAACAGCTGCGCCGAGAGCAGCAACAACGGGCAGCTCGCCTGCGACCCGGCGAGCGTGCTGTTCACGGGGCACGCCGAGGTGTGCTTGTTCCCGGCCTGCAAAGGCGCCGGCGACTGCGGCAACAACCTCACCGACTATCGCTGCGACGACAAGACCAAGACCTGTTTTGGCGTCGGCAAGCCCAACGTGCCGGTGGGGTCACCCTGCAAGGTCGCCACCGATTGCGGCCCCGATCAATTCTGTCTCGCCGAGCGCGAGATCGGCGGCACGACCAAGGTCTCGGGCGGCTACTGCACGATCGTCGGCTGCAAGCACGCGCCGATGGCCGACCCGCAGGGGCCGTGGCACTGTCCCGCCAACAGCCGCTGCTACAGCCTCGGCCGCAGCGAAGCGGTGAGCCTCTGTCTCGCGACGGGCGGCTGCGATCCCAAGGCCGCGCCGGAGAAGGACGGCTGCCGCGACGAGGCCGCCGTGGGCCAGTATCAGTGCCTAGAGGTTGGCGGGACCGGCGTCTGCTGGCTCGAGATCTGAGCCAGCGAGAGCCGCGCGCGGCGCGCAGGGATCAGTCGACGAGGTCGTAGATCTCGTCCTTCTTGCCGCTGTCGTGATCGGACTTGCCGAGCCCCGGATCGGGACCCACCGGCTTGATCACCGGCGTCTGCTTGGTGGTGACGGGCGTGGTCCGCTTGGTCACGCGCTTCTTGCGCGCGGCGCGTTTCTTCGTCGCCACGCGCCGCGAGCGCGCACGATGCGCGCGGCGGCTACGTCGAACGCGCTTGGCTCGCTTGGTCACCGCGGCGCGCACCAGCGGCGGGCTCGCAGGGCTCGCTGCTGCGGCGCTCGCTGCTGAACCGGCGCCGGAGCCTGTCGCGCTGCCCGCGTTGGCTGCGGCACTTCCGGACGCTACGCTGCCGGACGCTACACTGCCGGACGCTACACTGCCGGACGCTACGGACGCCGCGCTCGCGCTGCCGGACGCTGCATTGCCCGACGACCCACTGCCGCTGTTGGCGTTGGCGGCGCTGCCCGCCTTGTCAGTCAGCGAAGCGCTGCCCGCTGCTGCGCTGGGCGCCGAGCCGCTGGCGCTGCCTTCGCCGCTCGCCGCCGCCGCCGCGCCGCCACGCTCTTCGGTCTCGTGGAAGTAGTAGAACGCGCCCGCCGTGGAGCCAGCTGCGATCGACGTGAGCGCGATCAGCACGTGCATGATCACGCGCCGCCGCCGGCTGACGCGCCGCTGCATGCGTACGGTGCTAGAGAGCGTCTGCGAAGGGCTGACGGGCTCTTCGCGCTTGGCCGTGGGGCGCGCGACGGCGCCATGGCGCACGGTCGGCGCGGTGCCTCGCGGGTCGACGAGCTCGTCGTCGTTGGGAACGCGAAAGCGCGGGTCGGTCTCGAGCCGGCCCTCGCCGGTGATCACGTGCTGCACGGGACCGGTGGCGCTGGTCGATGGCCGCAGGCGCCGCCCCGAGCGCGTCGGGCTCGCGCCCGGCGACGAGGGATCCACCGCGCGCAGTCGCGGCTTGCTCGGGTCGCGCCCGGTCGCCCCCATCAGCGTCTGGCTGCTGCCATAGAGCTCCTCGCCGACGTCGAGCAGCGCGTCGGCGAAAGCCTCAGCGCTTTCGAAGCGCTGCGCGGGCGACTTGCTCATGGCGCGCAGGATCACGTCCTCGAGCGCGGCTGGAATGCCCTCTCGCACCTCGGAGGGCCGCGGCGGCTCTTCCTTGAGATGCTTGACCAGCACCTCCATCCCCGAATCGGCGTCGAAGGGCAGCGCGCCGGTGACCATGCGAAACAGGATCACGCCGAGCGAGTAGATGTCGCAGCGGTGGTCGACATCGTCGCCGCTGGCCTGTTCGGGCGACAGGTAGTAGGGCGTGCCGAAGATCGCGCCCGTCTGCGTGAGCTGGCTCTCGTCGGTGGAGCGCAGGATCTTGGCGATGCCGAAGTCGAGCACCTTGACGAAGTCCGGGGTGCCGCGCTTGTCGGTGAGCAGGATGTTGGCCGGCTTGAGGTCGCGATGGACGATGTCGTGGTGATGCGCTTCGCCGAGCGCCAGGGCGATCTGTCGCGCGATGTGCAGCGCGCGCGCTGGGGGCAGGGCGGCATCGTTTTCGATCAGACGCTCGAGGCTGCAGCCCTCGACCAGCTCCATCACGAGAAACGGCAGGCCCTCGTCGGTATCACCCACCAGATAGACGGTGATGATGTTGGGATGCGACAGGCGCGCTGCGGCGCGCGCCTCGCGACGAAAGCGCCGCACCACCAGAGAGTCGCGCAGCAGCTCGCGCTTGAGGATCTTGACCGCGACCTTGCGCTCCATGGTGCGCTGCCACGCGCGATAGACCGTGCCCATCGAGCCATGGCCGCACGGCTCTTGGATTTCGATCTGGTCGAGGAGCAGGCTGCCGATGTGGGGATCGGGCTCGGGCAGCGGCGTTCCGTCAGCTGGACAGAAATTAACGTCCAGCTCGAACTCGCGTCCGCACTCGGGACACTCTTTGAGCGTCTCTAGGCGGCTCTTTTTGACGGCTTCAGCCATGGTGCAGTCGGTGCTCGGCCCCTTTGACGTTAGTTCGCCGACCCCCCTTGGGGTGGCTCACTTTTCTCTGCCGTCTCGCGGTCTCCGATCTTAGCAGCAAGTAACCCGTGCAGCGCGTCAGGCAGCGCGGCGCGACCTAGCCGGGCGATCTCGTCGATGAGGATCCGCATCGGCGCCAGGCCGAATCGTTCGCGCAGCAGGTGATCGGCGACGGCGAGCGCTGCCTCTATCGACCCACCGTCAATGATGGCGTCGGTGGGAATGTGCTGCCTGAAGTTCAGTTGACAGACACTCACCTCCACGCCCTCCTGCTCTCGCGCCAGCCCGTCGTCGCTGCCGCTACCAGCCTGCAGCTTCGCCACGATGTCGGCCGCGCTGCGCTGCGCGACCGGCAGCCCGTGGCTGCGGCAGATCAACGGTCGGGCCGCGTAGAGCTGACACTTGTCGTCACGCAGGAGTGCGCATCTGTCTGTATTTGCATCTGAAACGTCGATTGTTTGACCGCCCGCCTCGAGCGCGCGCACCAGCGCGATCGCCTCCAAGACGCTCACGCCGAGCTGCGGCTGACAGCACGCGCTGCATCCCGCGGCGCACTGCATCTGCTCGCCGTGCCGCTCGGCGATCTCGGCGAAGCGCGCCTCGATGCGCTCCGCGAGGGTCTGCCAGGCCGACAGCGCCTTGGCTGCCGTGGGATCTGCGACGTCGAAGCTCATGGCAACGTGAGTCTTAGCGCGCCGGCGCCCGGCAGGCGAGCGAGCAGCGCCAGCTTGCCGCGGCCGGGCGCGTTGTCGAAGCCGACCGTCAACCGGCCATCGGGCTCCATGCGCCAGAAGCGGGCGCTCACGGGCTGACCCGCGCCACGAGCCAGCCGCAGCTGCGCAGCGAGCGAGGCCTTCGTCTTGGTGGCCCCTCGAAGCTCGAGCTCGAGCAGCACACCGCGCGCGTTATCACGCACGCGATGCACGGTGATCGACCACGGCCCATGCGACACCGCTGTTGCCAGGGCGGCGCTGCGTGTCTCGGCCTGCGGCTCGGCCGGCCCTCGCGCGAGCCGGGCGCCGATGC
>JAGQIK010000391.1 GCA_020431405.1 Myxococcales bacterium | reverse complement strand
GGACAGATCAGCAGCAGCGCGGCCGAGATCTACGAAGACTTCTTCGTGCCGGCGCTCTTCGGACAGTGGCCCGAGCGGTTGCTCGAGGCGGCCGGTGTGGCCGCTGGACAGCGCGTGCTCGATGTCGGCTGCGGCACGGGCGTGCTGGCGCGCGCCGCGTCGCGCCGCGTGGGCGCGCGGGGCGAGGTGGTCGGCCTCGATCCCAACGAAGGCATGCTCGCGGTGGCACGCCGCGTCGGCGCGCAGACGCAGGCGGTGCGCTGGCAGCGCGGCGTGGTCGAGGACCTGCCTTTCGCCGACGACCACTTCGATCACGTGCTGAGCCAGTTCGCCGTGATGTTCTTCGCCGACCGCGGCGCCGCGCTGACGCAGATGGCGCGCGTGACGCGCCCCGGCGGTCGCGTGGTGCTCGCGTCGTGGGCGGCGCTCGAGACGACGCCGGGCTACGCCAAGATGGTGGCGCTGATCCGGCGCCGCTTCGGCGACGTGGCGGCGGCGGCGCTCGAGGCGCCGTTCGTGCTCGGAGAGCCCGAGTCGCTGCGCGCGCTGCTCGCCGAGGTTTCGCAACAGGTCAGCGCGGTGCAGGTCGCGGGTGAAGCGCGCTTCGCGTCGATCCGCGACTGGGTGCACACCGACGTCTACGGCTGGACGCTGCGCGAGCTGATCGACGCGCGAGGCTTCGAGGCGCTGCTGCAAGACGCCGAGCGCGAGCTGTCTTGCTTTTGCGAGGCCGACGGCCGCGTGCGCTTCGCGGCGCCGGCGATCATCGCCAGCGCGGTGATCGGCTAGCGCTAGCCTCGCGCTCTAGCGCCTAGCGCGCGCTTTGGCGCGCTCAGCGCCTAGCGGTAGCGCCGGCGATAGCGCCGGCGATAGCTGCGGCGATAGCTGCGGCGATAGCGCGGGCGCCGATAGCTGCGGCGCCGGTAGCTCGATCGATAGCTGCTGCGCCGGTAGCTGCTGCGCCGGTAGCGCGCGGCGCGACGGCGCGACTTGCGGCGCGCGACGAGCCACTTGCGGTGCGCGTTGGCGTTGCCGAAGCGGCGCGGCCGTCGCCAGCGGCGGCGCGAGCTGCTGCGGCTGCGGCTGCGGCTGCGCCGGTAGCGCCGCGCGAGCAGCACCGGCTGCGCGGCATCGGCGTGGCGCGCGACCTTCAACGGCGCCACGCGGCGCACGGGTCCGCGTGTGGCGTCCCCCTCGTCGACGCGCGCAGCCTGCGCGCTGCCGGGGACCATCGGTGCTGCCATCGCGAACGTCAGCAGCCCCACCAAGGCGACCTTCATCGACATCTGATCTCCTATGCGACCATTGTACGATGACGAGCGTCACCATACGCCGCTTCCATTTTTCTTGATGCTCGGTGTTTGATCGATGAAGCGCGCGCGTCAGCGTGCGCATTTTGTTGGCCGCGGAGCGGTCGTCCGCGGCATTTGTTCTCCACACGAGGTGGATCTGCCATGAATCGCACAGCTTGTTGGCTCGCAGCGCTGACCTTGCTCTCGGCCCACGGAGCCTGCAGCGACAGCTCCGGCCCGGCTGCCGATGGGTCCGGCGCGCGCGACGGCGCGGCCGAGCGCCGCGGCGATGATGGCAGCCTGCCGCCGCGCGACGCGGCCGGCGACGCGCCGGCCGATGCGCCTGGCGAT
>JAGQIK010000390.1 GCA_020431405.1 Myxococcales bacterium | reverse complement strand
TGCTCGCCGAGCACGCGCTGTCGCTACAAGACCGATCGGTGCGCGACCTGGCGCAGCTCTACTGCGCGGTGGGCATCGCGGCGCAGCCGCAGGCCGACCTCTCCGGGCTGATTCGCGGCGCGGGCGACCCCGGCCAGGACGGCGCCGACGTGACGGCGCTGGCCAAGGAGCTGACGCGCAAGCTGACGCGCAAGGAGCGACGCGCCATCGGCGCCGCGCTGCCGCGTTTCGTCTCGAGCCTCGGCGACGGCGGGGCCGACAGCAACCTCGAACGGGCGCTCGGCGCCGCGGCACGCGCCTTTGCCCAGGGCGCCAACCGCGCCGGCCTGCTCGGCGCCGCCGATCCGCTGGTAGGCATCGAGCTGACGGCGCAGCAGGCGGGCAGCGTGGCCAGCTCCGAGCTCGGGGACCTCTTGCAGTTCGTCGTCAGCGAGGAGTACTTCGCGCTGCGCGTCGAGCTCGGCCTCGCGCCGGGGAGCGCGTAAGGAAGTGGCCAAACGCAGCGGCGACGACACCCTGCGCGGCAAGCGCGGCCACGGCCACGGTCACGACCTCGGCGGCGGCGGCGAAGAGCTGACGCGCGAATACGAAGGTGGCGCCATCGAGGCCGCCGAGACCGAGCTCGGCGCCGGCGCCAAGACGCTGCCGCCCCCGCTGACGCGCAAGGACAACAAGCGGCCGCGAGGCCTCGCACCCAAGCGCACCGCTGGCGGCAGCTTCAAGTTCGACGCGCCCACCAAGGCCTCGCTGCACGAGCCCGGCCTGCAGCGCGACGTGCGCCGATCGGCCGCGCGCACGCGCCGCTCGGCGCCAGAGCCGATCTCGGCCGGCGCCGCCACCGTCACGGACAGCAGCGGGGGCCTTCTACGCCCTGATCGCGCGTCTCCGCCCGCCATGCAGCACGCGCCGACCGAGATGGCGGACGACATCCCACCCGCCGTCGGCTCGTTCCGCGGCGCGCTGCGACCGGCGGCCGGGCTCGAGGACGCCTCATACCCCGACGCCGCCGACCTCGAAGAGGAGCTCTCGCGCACCGCGGTACGCGAGCTCGACGAGAGCGCCGCCAGCGCGCTGGTCGACAACGACCTCGTGCGCGAGATGCGCGGCGGCGACCCGGGTGCGCACGGCGAGGGCGACGGCCCGGACACGCAGCTCGAGGTCCCGCTGCCGCCGACCCAGTCGCGCGCGATCACATCGGAGCGCACCGCGCCGCCCGAGATCCCGCCCGAGGTGCACGACTACTGGAGCGAGCGCGCCGCGCAGCTTCGCCGCGAGGCCGACGCCGCCGCCTCGGCTCGCCGCGCCGGCGTGCTACTCTACGAGCTCGGCCGCGTCTACGAAGACCGCCTGTACTTGCACGAGAAGGCGCTCGCGATCTACCGCGAGAGCCACGCGCGCTACCCGAGCCTCGGCGTCTGCGTGCGCGCGATCGCGCGCATCACCTCGGGCCGCCGCGACTTCGCCAGCGCCGTGCGCGTGCTCGACAGCGAGCTCGGCACCTCGACCTCCGCCGCCGAGCGCGTCGTGGTGCTCGTCGACCGCGCGCGTCTGCGCCTCGATCATCTCGGCGATCTCGAAGGCGCTCGCGCCGACATCGCGCGCGCGCTCGACATCGACCCCGAAGACCCCGTCGCCTACGACCTGATGGTCGAGGTGCTGCGGCGAAGCGGCGACTACGCCGCGCTCGAGTCTTTGTGGCGCCGCAAGCTGCGTTTCACCGAGGAGCCGCGCCTGCGCTCCGTGCTGCTCGCCGCCTGCGCGCGGCTGCGCGAGGGCCACGGCGGCGACGTCGAGGGCGCCGCCGCGCTGTATCGCACCGCGCTCAACACCTCGCCCAGCAACACGCACGCCATGCGCGCGCTGCTGCGCACCGCTCGCGCCGCCGACGACTACCCTTCGGTGGCGCGGCTGTGCGAGCAGCTCGGCGATCTCGAGGAAGGCAGCGCCGCCGCGGCGCACTACGCAGCCGCCGCGCGCATCTACGAGGGCAAGCTGCGCAACGCCGAGCTCGCCATCAACGCCCTCGTGCGCGCGCTCGAGCATCGTCAGGATCTGGCGATGACCCTCGAGCTGGCCGATCTCTTCGAACGCGAGCGCCGCTGGGAAGAGCTCGCCGCCACCCTCGAGCGCGCGCTGCCCCTCGCCGGCGATCTGCCCGCCGAAGGGTCTAGTGCCGACGCCGGCGAGACCCCCGAGGTGCGCGACCGCGGCGAGGCGACGGTGATCGCCTATCGCCTCGGGGCCGTACGCCTCGAGCACCTCGACGACGCCGTCGGCGCCGTCGCCGCGCTGCGCCACGCGGTGCGCCTCTCGCCCGATCACACGCCGGCACGACAGCTGCTTGGCCGCCTATACGCGCGTCTCGAGCGCTGGGACGACCTCGTCGAGCTGCTGCGCAGTGAGATGCAGATCTACAGCGACCCCGGGCGGCGCGCCGCCACGCTCTTTCGCATCGGCGATCTGCAGGAGAACCGCGCCGGCGACCCCGAGCGCGCCATCGAGGCCTACGAGCAGGCGCTGGCGCTGATCCCCGGCTACCGCCCGGCGATGCGCGCCATCAGCCGCGTCTATCGCACGCTCGAGCGCCACGAGGATCTGATCGCGATCTACGAGAGCGAGCTCTCGCAGGTGGAAAGCCGCGAGCAGAAGATCCTGCTGCTGCGGCGCATCGCCGAGCTGTGGGAGCGCAAGCTCTCGGTGCCGGCCGCGGCGCTCTCCGCCCACGAGCGGCTGCTCTCCATCGAGCCATCGAACCTGCCGGCGCTGCGCGCGCTGCGCCGCATCTACGAGCTCGGAAACCAGCACGAGCAGCTCGTCGACGCGTTGCGCAGCGAGGCCGAGCAGGTCGGCGATCGCTGGCGCCGCGTGGCGCTGCTCACCGAGGCCGCCGAGGTGCAGCTCAAGAAGCTCGCCGACAGCGGCGCCGCGCTCGACACATACCTCGAGGTGCTCGGCATCGCCCCCGATCATCAGCCGGCGCTGATGGCCGCCGGCCGCCTGCTCGCCGCGGCCGGCCGTTGGGACGACCTCGTCGCCGTGCATCGGCGCGAGCTTGACCAGGCCGAGGACTCCGACCATCGCGCGTGGCTGCTGATGAAGATCGGCCGCCTCTGCGAAGAACAGCTCGATCGCCCCGACGACGCAGCCGACGCCTACAACGAAGCGCTGCGGCTGCGCGGCGACGAAGCGCAGGCCGCCTCGGACCGGCTCGCCGGCATGTTTCGCCGTCTCGGTCGCTACGGGGACCTGTTCGGCATCCTCGCCAAGCAGCCGCTGCCCGACTCGCCGATGGCGCAGTCGATCCATCACCGCCAGATCGCCGAGGTGCTGCAGCACGGACAACGTCCCGCGCTCGCCGTCGAGCATCTGCGGCGCGCGCTGACCGCCTCGGACGACGACGCGGCGCTGCAGCTGCTCAAGCGCCTCTACACCACCGTCGAGGATCGCCAGAGCGTCATCAATCTGCACCAGATGGAGGTCAAGCGCGCCAGCGAGCCCGCCGCCTTGCTCGCGGCGCACTTCAAGCTCGCGCGCCTTTACGCCGTCGCCGAGCACGACCTCGAACGCGCCGCAGCCTCGCTGAGCAAGGTGCTCAGCTACGCCCCGCGCGACCGCGCCGTGCTGCGGCAGCTCGAGATCCTGCTCTGTCGCCTCGGGCGCTGGGACGAGCTCGCCTCGGTGCTCGAGCTGGCCAGCGAGCCGAGCGAGGATCCGGATTACCGCCGCGGCTGCGCGATGCTGGTCGCCGGCATCCGCGAGGATCGCAGCGACGACCTGCAGTCCGCGGCACAGAGCGCCGTCGACGTGCTCGCCGGCGACCCAGGCAACACCGAGGCGCTGCTCATCGGCGAGCGGCACTACCGCAACACGCAGAGCGCCGAAGGGCTAGCGCAGGTTCTGAGCCGGCAGCTCAAGACGGCGCAGACCGTCGACGAGCAGGTCGCCGTGCTGTGCTCCATCGCCGCGATCCACGGCCGCCGCGGCGACGCCGACAAGGCCGCCGAGATCTATCGGCTCGCCTCCGATCAGAACCCGAGCAACCTCTCGGCGGTGCGCGGCTGGCTGCACGCGGCGCGCGTGCTCGGCGACGTGGCGCAGCAAGCCGAAGCGCTCGAGCGCGAAGGCGCCGCCAGCGAGGATGGCGAGCGCCGCATCGGCTGCTACTTCGCGGCGGCGCACACGTGGGAGACGCAGGCCTCGGCGCCCGAGCGCGCCTGCGCCGCCTACCAGAAGGTGCTCGACCTGTCGCCCGGCCACGAGGCCGCCACGCAGGCGCTCACCAAGCTGCTCACGTCGCGCCATCAGTGGCCCGAGCTGGTCAAGGCGCTGGAGTCGAGCGCCGAGGTCGCCACGAGCAACGACGAGCGGCGCGAGATCCTCGCGCGCGTCGCCGACCTGCAGCGAAGCCGCCTCAACGACCTGCTCGCCGCGCGGCGCACGATCACGCGCGCGCTCGAGATCGACCCCAACCATCAGCAGCTGCTGACCACGCTGGCCGAGCTGTGCCGCGTCTCGGAGGACTTCAAGGCGCTGGCGCAGGTCAACCGGCGCCTGGTGCGGCTCACCGAAGATCCGGTGCTGCTCAAGGCGCTGCACTTCGAGCTGGGTCGCATCTGGGAGGAGAAGCTCGTCGACGTGCAGGCGGCTATCGGCGAGTACCGCCGCGTGCTCGAGATCGACGCCAACGACCTCGGCGCGCTGACGCGCATCTCGGCGCTGCTTCTGCGCGAGAAGGACTGGATGCCGGCGGCGCGCGCCACCGAGATGCTGATCCAGCGCGACGACGACCGCAACCGCGTGCGCAACTACCACATGCGGCTCGCCTTCATCTACGCGCGCGGCTTCAACGACATCCCCGGCGCCATCGAGGCCTGTCGGCGCGCGCTGGCGCTCGATCCGGGCGATCTCAAGGCGACCGAGCAGATGGCCTCGCTGCTCAACGAGGCCGGTGATCTGCGCGCGCTGCACGCGCACCTCGAGTCGACCCTGACCGTGCACCGCGCGCGCCTCGATCAGGATCCTTTCACCATCGAGTCCTACCAGGCGCTGATCCAGGCCTTCTCGCGCCAACGCGCAGCCGACCGCGAGTACATCGTGCGCGCCTTGCTCGACTTCATCGGCGCCGCCGGCGCCGAGACGCGCGCCTTCGTCGACCGCACGCGCCGCGCCACGCCATCGCAGCCGCACCGCGCGCTCACCGAAGAAGAGATCGCGCACGTGCTGATGCACCCCGACGAGCGCGGTCCGCTCGATCGCCTGCTGCGCGGCGCCGAGGCGGCGCTGCGCAAGCTCTACGAGCCGGTGGAGCGCTCGGTGGCTAAGCCGACCAAGGTCACCAGCCGCAGCGCTAGCGAGCTCTACGCCACCCTGCGCGCGCTGGCCAAGACCATCGGCACCAGCGGCTTCACGGCGTACCTCGTCGACGCCGCCGACGTCGAAAGCGAAACCGACCTGTGGGTCGAGGACACCGCCACGCCGAGCGTCTTCGTCACGCGCGAGCTCGCCGCCACCAGCGACTCGCCGCTGACGCGCTTTCGGCTGGCGCGCGTGCTCGCCCACGTGCGCCTCTCGCACGTGCTGTGGGGGCGTCTCGGCCACGAGGAGCTCGGGCGCGCCGTCTCGTCGCTGCTCACCGTGCTCGTCTCGAGCTACGCCTCGCCGCTCAACACCAAGGACATCGACGAGCTCGCGGTGAAGCTCGAGAAGGCGATCAGCCGCCGCATGCGCGCCGGCCTCGAGTCGGCGGCGATCGAGATTTCGGATCTCGAACTGGATCCCCAGCGCTGGATCGCGTCGATGGCGCAGAGCGAGGATCGGGTGGCGCTGGCGGTGACGGGCGACCTGCAGGCCGCCATGCGCGTGCTGCTACGCGACGAGAGCTACAGCCTGCGGCCGCGCCTGGGCAAGCCGAGCGACTTCGCCGAGGCGGCGGGGCCGCGGCTGCGCGGCTTGATGTCGTTCGCCGTCAGCGACGAGCACCTGACCCTGCGCGAGCGCCTGGGTCTGGCTATCGAAGGAAAGGGGCAGTGATGCTCAACAACAGCGCGGGTCGGTCGATGGTAGTGACATGGAACCTCAACCGTTCGCCGTCCTCCCCGTCCGCCGAATGACCGACCACGCAGCCACTGGACACCGCCATGGCGGCGTGCTCACGCTCGGATTCATCAATGAAGACGAGCTCTTACGCACCGCTCACATGATCGACGGCCTCGGCTTCGCCGCCTTCGAGGACGCGGACGAGGCCGGCGCGATCTGCGCGCTGGTGGACTGCCGCCAGACGTCCGGCCTCGAGGTCGTCAGCGATCTGCGCGCCGCGGCGGCCACGGCGGACCTGCCGATCGTCGCCGTCGTCAGCGATCCGTGGTCGCGTGACGTAGGCGCCGTCTTCGAGGCAGGCGCCGACGACTTCGTCGCACGCGGTGAAGGCATGGTGGCGCAGCTGCGAGACCGCCTGCAGACGCTGCGCGGCCAAGGGTTGGTCGTCGGCGCCGAGCAGCTCGGCCAGGTCGTGATCGCCGATCCCGAAGGCGCGCGCCGCGCCGCGCTGGCGCGCCACCTGCGCAAGATGGGCTTCGACGTGCGCTTCTCCGTCGGCCCGGCGGAGGCCGCCGCGGATCCGCTCGTCAAGCTGGTGGTCGTACACGGCAGCGACGGCGACGCCGTCGCGTCGGCGCGCGCGTCGCACGCCGAGGCCGGCAGCGTCGCGCCATGGATCATCACCGGCGCAGGCGACGTGCTCGACGCCGCGCGGCAGCGCTGCGGCGAGGACGAGACGGTGCGCTACCTCGACGTGGAGAAGGACGCCGCGCAGGTGGTGTTCGTCGCCAACCAGCTGCTCGTCAAGCGCGACCGCAGCATGCGCCGCAGCGCGCGCCTCTCCTACGAGACGCCGGTGTCGTTCCGCGTGCGCGACGGCGACCGCACCTGGGGCTACACCTACAACATCAGCGCCGGCGGCATCTACGTGCGCACGCTCTGCCCGCCGCCCATCGGCACCGAGGTCGAGGTCGAGCTCTCGCCGCCCTTCGGGCGCGGGCGCGCCGTCGTCGATGGCGCCGTGGCGTGGCGCCAGCTGCCCAGCGACGGGCGCGGCCTGCCGCCTGGCTTCGGCCTGCAGTTCGGCAAGACGGCTCCCGCCGACGAAGCGGCGATCGCCGCCGGCTACGCCGCGCTCAGCGCCCAGCCCGCCAACTGAACACGCCAACTGAACGACGCCAACTGAGCGACGCCGCTAACGAGCGCGCCTCAGGCTGACTCGAGCACTTCCTGCAGCCGCGGCATGCCAGCGCGCGCGCCGAGCTCGCGGCAGCTGAGGCCGGCAGCCGCCGAGGCGACCTGCATGCAGCGCTCGAGCGGCCACTTCTGCAGCAGCGCGTAGCAGTAGCCGCCGAGAAAGATCTCGCCGGCGCCCGTGGTATCGACCACGTCGACCGCGAGCGGCGGCTGCCGCACTAGCTTGTCGCCCTCGAGGCCGATGCTGCCCTCCTCGCCGAGCGTGACGACCACCGTCTTGGGACCCATCCGTCCGAGCTCGATCAGGCTGTCCTCGATCTCGCCGCGCGGCGCGATCTCGGAGGCGTAGCGTTCGGCGGCCACGAGCACGTCGGCGAGCGGCACCAGGTCGCCCATACCCTCGTGCAGGGCGCCGGCGTCGAGCACCACCAGGATGTCGCGCTTGCGGGCCTCTTCGGCGAGGCGCGCCTGGGCGTCGGTGTGACAGCCGTCGATGAGCAGCAACGACGCGTCGTCGAGCACCGAGAAGTCGATCTCGCTCGGGCGCAGCGGCGAGACGCTGCCCGGCGTGTGCAGCACCGTGTGGCGATGGCGCTCGCGCTCGATGACCACGAAGCGATAGGGCGAGATGCAGTCGGGCTCGACCACCAGGTGCGAGGTGTCCATCTCGAGCGCCGCCAACCCACGCTCGATGAAGCGGCCGAAGTCATCGTTGGAGATCTTGGCGACGATGCGGGTCGGGACGCCGAAGTTCGCCAGCGTGGCTAGCGCCGTGGCGACGATGCCTCCGCCCTGCAAGCTCAGGCCGGCGAGCTCGAGGTTGGCCTCGACTTCCGGGTAACGGTCGACGACGGCGAGGTGATCGATGTGTGCTTGTCCTACACCGACGACGGCGCTCATGGCGTCTCCGTTCTATCGCCACAAAGAGAGGTAGGTGCCCACTCTAAGAGCGCGAGGTCGTTTCTTCAACGTTTCTATTTGCATTTACAGGGAAAGCGCCGGGCGGCATGCTTCGGCGAACCAGGTCCCCATGAGCCGCAAAAAGACGAAGAAAAACAAGAAAAAGCCGAGCGATGGCGCGCGCCAGCAGAAGGTGCGCGAGGTGCTCGCCGCCGAGGCGCTCGCCGAGGACGCCGGCGTGATGATGCGCTGGGCGCGCGCGGTGACCGGAGGCGGACGCGGCGAGCCGCCCGACGAGCCCGACGACGCGCTCGCCGCCGCGCTCGTCGATCACCTCGTGGACGTGGGCGACGGCGAGGCGCTGACCTGGCTCGCCGAGGGCGGCTCGAGTGAGCGCAAGGCGCTGGTCAAGCCAGCACGCGCGGGGCTTCACCGGCTGCGCAGCCGCGGCGTCGACGTCGACGTGCCCAGCGGGCGCAGCGCGCCGCTCGGCACCGGCCTCGATCCCTCGCCGCCGCCGCCGAGCCTCGTGTCGGTCTACGACGGGCGCGACCAGCGCTTGATCTGGCTCGCGGAGCTCAACCCCGAAGGCGGTCTGACGCTCTTTCAGGCCCGTGCCTCGGCGCGCGTGGGGCTGCTCGAGTTTCACAGCGGGCCCATCGGCCGCAAGGCCTACCGCCAGCTCGTGCGCGAGGTGCGCGAGAACCTGCGCGCCGCGCAGGTCACGCCCGACGTGGCGCGTTGGTACATCCGCGACGCCGCCGAGCGCGCCGAGCGCGCCGAGCGCGGACTGCCCGACGCCTACCTGCGCGCCAGCGGACATATCGCAGAGACCACCCTGCAGCGACATCCCGCGCTGTCCATCGAGCCCGCCAGCGCGCCGGCGCAGGCGCTGCTCTCGCTGTACGACGCGCTCGAGCTGCGCGGCTGGGTGCCCGAGCGCGAGGAGGCGCAGCGCTTGCTGCTGCGCTACCAGGAGATCCAGACCAGCCAGCTGATGGTCGACGAGAACCAGCGCCGCTCGCAGATGGTCTACGCCAGCGAGCAGTGGCTCGCGCGCTACTTCGAGGACGCCGCGCGCCGCGAGGCCGCGCGCCAGGTGCTGCTCGACACGGCGCACCTGTGTGCCGAGCTCGACCGCGAGACGCCGGCCGCCAGCGGCCCCTCGCGGGCCGCGCTGCTCGCCGAGGCCGCCCTGCTCTTCGCCGCCGACGATGTCGCCGCGCTGACGCGTCACCCCTTCGTGAGGCGCTTCATCGAGCGCGTGATCCCCCTGCCTGCGGCGATGCCGGCGACAGATCCGTCGCTTCCGGGAGGTGGTGGTGGAGGTGCGGCGCCTGGTGGGGGTATCATCATCACAGGCTCGTAGCGAGGACCGGATTGTGGAGACCACGGAGCACACGCTCGACCGCGACGAGCGGCGGATCCTGCTGCAGCTCGCGCGCGGCGCCATCGCACGCGAGGTCGGGCGCGACATGTCGCTGCCCGATGACGATGCGGTGGCGGCACATCCGCAGCTCACCGAGCCGCTCGGCGCCTTCGTCAGCCTGCACATCGGCGAGCGGCTGCGCGGCTGCATCGGCACCTTCGAGGCGACGCGCCCGCTGACACGCACCGTCTGCGAGATGGCCGTCGCCGCCGCGACGCGCGACCCGCGCTTCTCGCCGCTCGAGCCCGCCGAGCTCGATCAGCTCGACATCGAGATCTCGGTGCTCTCGCCGCGCTCGCCGGCACAGCCGCAAGACATCGAAGTCGGCAAGCACGGCGTCTACGTCACGCGCGGCATGAACCGCGGCGTGCTGCTGCCGCAGGTCGCCACCGACGCGGGCTGGGATCGCGAGACGTTCCTCGAGCACACCTGCCTCAAGGCGGGGCTGCCCAAAGACGCGTGGCGCTCGCAGGACACGCGCATCGAGGTTTTCACCGCGGAAGTGTTCGCCGAGCACTAGCGCGCCGAGCGCTCGACGCGCGTCAGCCGCTGCGCGTGAGCTTGCACTTGGGCAGCGCCTTCTTCAGCCACTGCGCGTTGTGATCGTGGGCGCGCGCGCCGAGCTTGATCGCCTCGAGCGACTTGATCTTGCCCAGCGAGCGCGGCAGCTCGACGAGCTCCTCGTTGGCCAGCTCGAGCGTCTCGAGGGCGCTGCAGCGGCCGATGCTGTCGGGCAGCGCGTCGAGGGCGGTAGACGACAGCTTGAGCGTCTTGAGCGCCGCGAGCTCGCCGATCGCCTCGGGCAGACGCGCGAGCCAGTAGCAGTTGCTCGCGTCGATCGACTCGAGGGCGCTGCACTTGCCGATCGACTCGGGCAACGCCTGCAGGCGGCTGCTGTTGGCGAGGTGCAGATACTTGAGACCGCTGGCGTCAGCCACGGCGTCGGGCACGGTCTCGAGCAGGCTGTGCTCGAAAAACACGCCGGCGAGCTTGGGCAGCGCGAAGATCGCGTCGTGCACCTGCAGCAGGCCGACGCCGTTGGCCACGACGTACTCCGCCGCCTGCAGCGCCTTGCCCGGATCGGGCAGCAGCTTGACCTCGTCGAAGTTGGCCGTGCTCGCGGCGCCGACCTTGGCCAGCTGCTTTTCGACCTTCGCGCGGTCCTTGTCGGTGATCGCGCGCTTGGCGGCGGCTTTTTCGATCAGCGTGGCGAGGCGCTTGGCGCGATGCGCGGGCCGCGGGGCCGAGGCGAGCGCGGCGCTCAGCTCGGCGAAGCTCCAGGCATGGTCGCCGTCGACGGCGTCGTAGCTGAAGGCCAAGCGCCACGTCTTGGCCTTGGTCTGCACCTTGGTCTTGCCGGCGCCGTAGTTTTCGAGCCAGCCCTCGAAGGTCAGCGGCGCGAAGTACGGGCCGAGGTCGCGCACCGAAAGCTCGTAGACCTCGACGTAGTCGGGGTGTGCTTCCCCTTTCTCGACCGTCGAGACCCAGCGCCACGCCGTCGGTGCATTGATGATGATCTGCCCCACGCGCTCCTCCTCTTTGCGAGCCCGGCGCCGAGGAGCATACCGCCTAGCGCGAGCAGACGGGCAGCTGCTCGCCGATGGCCTTGGCCACGCGCGCGCACACGCCCGGCCGCGCGTAGCGCCCTTCGACAACCAGCCACGCCGCCTCGC
>JAGQIK010000046.1 GCA_020431405.1 Myxococcales bacterium | reverse complement strand
TCGCCACGATGCGCGCCCAGTCGGTCTGCGCGGCGTGCGTCGCGCGCGCGTGGCACGCCGCGATCGCCGCCTGCAGCGCGTACGGCCCGAGCGGCTGCGCGAGCGTCTCGGCCCGCGCCAGCGCCGCCAGGCCGCGCCGGATCAGCAGGCGGTCCCAGCGCGCGCGGTCCTGATCGAGCAGCAGCACCGGCTCGCCGCGCGCGTCACTGCGCGCGCGCAGGCGCGACGCCTGCAGCTCCATCAGCGCCACGAGGCCGTGCGCCTCGGCGTGCGCCGGCACGCGCTCGGCGAGGATGCGTCCGAGGCGCAGTGCCTCTTCGCATAGCGCGGGGCGCATCCAGTCGTCGCCGCGCGTCGCCGCATAGCCTTCGTTGAAGACGAGATAGATCGCCTCGAGCACCGAAGACAGCCGCGCGGCCAACGCCTCGCCGCGCGGCACGTCGAACGGCACGCGCGCCTCCGACAGCGTGCGCTTGGCGCGCGTGATGCGCTGGTAGATCGCCTGCGGCGTGGAAAGGAAGGCGCGCGCGATCTCCTCGACGCTCAAGCCGCCGAGCAGTCGCAGCGCCAGCGCCACGCGCGCCTCCTTGGACAGCACCGGATGACAGGCGACGAGCATCAGGCGCAGCACATCGTCGCCCACCTCGTCGTCGATGGCCGCCTCGATGGCTGCCGCGTCGCTCGAAGCGCGGTCGAGCGCGGCAGCGTGGTGCGCGAGCTCGCCGTGGCGCCGCTCGCGCATGCGCTCGCGCCTCAGCTCGTCGATGGCGCGGTTCTTCGCCGTCGCCATCAACCAGGCGCCGGGGTTTTCCGGCACGCCCGTGCTCGGCCAGCGCTCGAGGGCCGCCAGCAGCGCCTCCTGGGCGAGGTCCTCGGCCGTGCCGAGGTCGCGCACCATGCGCACCAGGCCGCCGAGCAGGCGCGGCGACTCCATGCGCCACACCGTCTCGATCGCCTCGCGCGTCGCCTGCGCGGTGTCGCTCATTCCTTCGATTGGCGCGCCAGCTCGGCGCGCAGCGCCTCGTCACGCTCGCGCAGCTCGCGCGGATACGCCTCGCCGAAGTCGTCGGGCTCGTAGAGCGGCCGGATCTCGAGCTCCGACTCCTCGCCCGGCATCGGATTGGGGCAGCGCCGCGCCCACTGCACTGCCTCCTCGATGGACTTGACCTGCCAGATCCAATAGCCCGCCACCAGCTCCTTGGTCTCGGTGAACGGCCCGTCGATGACGGTCTTGTCGCCGCCCGAAAAGCGCACCCGCTTGCCGGCGCTGCTCGGCTTGAGCCCATCGCCGTCGAGCATCACGCCCGCCTTGACCAGCTCCTCGTTGTACTTGCCCATCGCTTCGATCAGCTCGGCCGTGGGCAGCGCGCCCGCCTCCGAATTGCTGGTCGCCTTGACGATCACCATCACGCGCATCGCGTTCTCCTGGGTGGATGTTGTGCTGGGGCGACGAACTGGCGTCGGGCGTTTCGACAGGCCCGCGCACTTTTTTTACGCAGGCGCTAAGGCCGCGTTGTTCGGCGCGGTTTGACGACCTCGTAGAAGTCCGGCGGCATGCGCGCCTGCAGCGTGGCGGGCACGCCGGCGTAGACGAAGCGCGGAAATCGCCGCTCGAAGTAGAGGCGCCGCATCTGGTCGTCGCCCTGGTCGTTGACGAACAGCGCCAGCGACGAGCCGACGAGGTAGGCGGCGCGCAACAGGCGCGCCAGACAAGCGAGCGCCTCGATGTCGCGCGTGGGCGCGATGGCGAGCAGCACCGGGTCGTCGTCCCAGTCGAAGATCAGCGCCACGGCGCGCAGCTCGGGCGGCGGCGCGTCGGCCGGGCTCACGCGCTCGGCGAGCGCCGCCTCGGCCGCACGCGAGACCGCCTCGTCGATGGCGCCCTGGCCGATGGCGCCCTCGGGCACCGCGAGCGCCGCTGGCGGATCGACGCCCAGCTCGCGCGCTGCGCGGCGTATGGCGGCCGCCGTCAGGTCGATGACGTAGACGGGATCGCTATCGGATAGGGGCACCGACGCCTCAGCTGCTGCGGCCGCGAGCGCCGCGCCGAACCCAGTTGATCAAGCGCCTCAGGTCACGCACGCGGCTGATCTTGGCCGGCGCGCCGAACAACACGAACGTGTACTCCTCGCCGCGGACTTTGGCTACGGCGGCGATGCAGTAGCCGGCCTTGGCGTTGTAGCCGGTCTTGCTGGCGATGAAGCGCGCGCCGCGGACCTTGCTGATCAGCGGGTTGGTGTTGCGGTAGTGCACCTTGATGTAGCCCTTGAGCGGCTTCACCGTGTAATCGCGCTTGGTCATGATCTCGCGCAGCAGCTGGTCGCGCCCGGTGGCGCGCACGATGCGCGAGACCTCCCAAGCGGTGCTGACGTTGCCGTGGTCGATGCCCACGGGACCGAGAAAGCGCGTGCGTTTGAGCCCCATGCGGCGCGCCTTCTCGTTGAGCGCCTGTACGAGCGCGGTGGTGTGCAGCCCCACGGCGCGCCCGAGCGCCGACGTAGCGCGGTTGTCCGACGCCATCAGCGACGCGTGCAGCAGATCGCGGTTGCGGTAGACCCACTTGAGCTCGAGCCGCGTCCTGGCCCCGCGCACGGCGACCTTGTGATCCTCGCGCGTGATCGTCGTGCCGCGATCGAGCTTGATGCCGCGCGCGCGCACCACCAGCGCCACCTGCAGCTTGGTCAGGCTGGCGATGGCGTGAAGCTCCGTGGCGCGCTTGGCCAGCAACGCCTTGCCGGTCTTGTTGCGCAGCACCAGCACGACCTTTGACTTGAGCTTGGGCGTGCCGTCGGCGTTGATCGTCTCGCGCCGCTTGGCGTGCGCGGCGGTCGCCGCGGGGACGAGCTGCAAAAGCAGCGCGAGCGGCAGCGCCAACAGCGCCGCGGCGAGCCTGACGCCTTTCACACCAAGGCCGAACATCAAGAAACCCGCTAACATCAGCGCAGGGCGAGCGTCAAGCCCGCCCGCACCTGGCCCGCTGCCGCCGATGACCGATCCTACGCTCCGCCGCCGCGTGATCCTGCTC
This sequence comes from Myxococcales bacterium, assembly GCA_020431405.1. Lineage (GTDB taxonomy): Bacteria > Myxococcota_A > Polyangia > JAGQIK01. Next base: position 1,168 of record JAGQIK010000046.1, on the reverse strand, counting down.
GCGGCGGTCGCCGTGACGACCACGCTGCTGGTGCTGCTGGTGGCGTTGCGACGCGACAAGCTGCGCGCCGTGCTCGGTACCGACCAGCCCGGCGCGGGCGCGCCGCTGGCGCTGCGCCTCGCTTTTCCGGCAGATCCCGCGGCCCTCGCCCGCATCGATCACGCCCGCGTGCACCGCACCTTGTGGCCGGCTTGGGTCAAGCTGCGCCACGGCACTGGCGCCGACGGCGCCGAGGCGCGTGCCGCCTTCGCGGCGCTGCGCGGCGCGCTCGGCGGCGAGCGCAACCTCACGGCGCTGCTCGACGAGCTCGCCCGGCGCGTCGCCGGCGACCTGCGCGTCGAGGCAGCGCGCCTTTTGTACCTGTGCTGGGCCTGGAGCGCCTACCTGGCGCGCTACGACAAGCCGTGGCGGCTGGTGGGCGGGCTGCGCCGCGGCAAGCGGCCGCGCGACGATCTCTTCTACGTCAAGACGTACCGCGTGCTGCACCGCGTGAAGAAGCCGCAGCCTCTGTGGGTCGTGCGCCGCGTCGATCCCTTCGACCTCGGCCCCGAGGCGGCGACGCAGGCGAGCGCCGAGGAAGGGGCCTTCGTGGTGGTCGGCGCCGTCGAGCGCTTCGCCGTCGAGAGGCTGTGGCCGCTGCTCGACGCGCGCGCCGATGCCGAGCTCTTCGACGCGGAGCGCAGCTTCGCGCGCCTGCTGCGCCCCATCGTCGCGCGCGCGCTGCCCCGCGCGGCGCACGCTGCGTTGCGCGACAGCGTCGGCGACCGGCTGGTGCTGCGGCAGACCGCGCGTCTGATCAACGCGCGCGCGCGCTGCGGCTCGCGCTTTCGGCTCGGCGCGATGCCCTGGTGGGGCCTCTCCACCGCCGACGAGGCGGCGCTTCGCGACGCCGTCAGCCGCAGCCGCGACGACGCGCGCTGCCCCGAGATCAAGAAGGCCGAGGAGCGCTCGCTGCTCGCGGCCTCCGACCGGCTCGCCAAACGTGCCGGACTGCGCGCCGCCGTCGGTGCGCTCGTCAGCTGGCTGGCCCGCGGGGCGGCCCGCGAAGCGCTCGTCGAGCTCGAGGCGATCAAGGCCAACTGCCATTGCCACAAGTGCCTCGGTCTCGATCCGCGCGCGCAACCGCGGCTCGCGGCGCTGCTGTCGATGCTCGCGCATCCCGAGCACG
>JAGQIK010000389.1 GCA_020431405.1 Myxococcales bacterium | reverse complement strand
TCAGGGCGCAGACGCGGCGGATCCGTGCGCGAGCGCGCTGGTCTGCGAGCGCTTCGAGACATTCAGCGCCGGCCAGCCGCCGCCCGCGCCGTGGCTGACGCGCGAAAACGGCGGCACCGTCGCCGTCGACACCACGCGCGCCTACAGCGGCAGCAAGTCGGTCAAGTTCACCACCAACACCGCCGGCAGCGGGTCGTTTCGCCGCGCGCTGATCGGCTACGAAGGCGCGCCGCTGTTTCCCGCGGCCGCCGACCATCTCTACGGGCGCATGATGATCTGGCTCGAAGCCGCGCCCACCGGCAGCGTGCACTGGACCAACGTACAAGGCGAAGGCGACGTGCCCAACCAGAGCTTCCGCGCGTTGATCCGCTACGGCGGCCAGCACGACGGCAAGCTGATGGCCAACTACGAGACGCAGGGCGTCGGCAGCGACTGCTGGAAGCACTCGCAGACGACGATCCCCGAGAAGCGCTGGGCCTGCTTCGAGTGGCACTTCGACGCCACCAAGGACCAGATGAGCTTCTGGCTCGACGGCGGCGCCATCGCCGATCTAACCGTCACCGCCAAGGGTTCGGGCTGCATCAGCAACGGCACCAACGGCAACTGGTACTTCCCCACGTTCGATCGCGTCTACGTCGGCTGGGAGCACTACCAGCAGACGTCGCAGCGCACGATGTGGATCGACGACGTGGCCTTCAGCAACCAGCGTATCGGCTGTCCGCCATAGGACCCGCATCGCCGGCGTGATCTCCACGCCGCAGAGCTGATGTGATAGGCGCGCGCTCATCGTCGGCGCCGCACCGTCGCGAGCAGCGCGAGCAGCAGCAGCAGCACCGGCCAGCCGCGCGCGCCGGCGCTCGACGTGCTGCAGCTGCAGCCCTCGTCGGGCGCGTAGAAGCCGTCGGCGTCGCGCGGGTCTTTTTCGCTCTGCGGGTTGGTCCCAGCCGGCCACGGCACGCAGTGGCCGAGCTTGCAGAACTGGCCGTCGGGGCAGGTCACCTCGGCGCAGAGGTTGACGCAGTCGGTGCTCTTGTCGGGCGTGCACGGCGGCAGGCAGTCGGCGTCGTCGGCGTCGGTCAGACCCGTCGGGCAGCAGCCGTCTTTCTGCGTCTTGTTGGGCGCGATGGGCGCTTCGACGCACTTGCGCTGACAGCCCGAGCCGCTCGGCGTCGCCGTGCTGCAGCTGTCTTTGGGCTGGCAGCTCTGCGGGCAGGCGCCGGGCTGGCCAGCGGGGATCTTCTCGTCGCACGTCTCGCCCTTGTCGAGCACGCCGTTGCCGCAGACGGCGCCGCAGTCGCTGTCGCTGAAGCTGTCGGCGCCGGCCGGGCAGCAGCCGTCGCCGTCGACAGCCTGCGTGATCGCCGAGTGCGTGCACTTGGTGAAGCACGGCGCGGCGTGCAGCACGTCGTGCGTGCAGGGGTCGTTGTCGTCGCACGAGGTCGGGCAGGCGCCCGGCTGACCGGCAGCGATGCCGCTGTCGCAGCTCTCGCCCGGATCGACCACGCCGTTTCCGCAGGCCGCCGGGCAGTCGCTGTCCGTCGCGGCGCTGGCGCCGGGCGGACAGCACCCATCGCCAGCCGCCGCCTGCGTGATGCGCGTGTGGGTGCACGTCGCGCTGCAGCCGCTGCCGGCCAGCGTGTCGCGCGTACAGACGTCGTTGTCGGTGCAGCTTTGCGGGCAGGCGCCCGGCTGACCGGCAGCGATGGCGACATCGCATAGCTCGCCGGCTTCCACCACGCCGTTGCCGCAGACGGGCTGACAGTCGCTGTCGGTGAGGCTCGTCTGGCCGGGCGGACAGCAGCCGTCACCGCCGGCAGGCTGCGTGATCGTGACGTGGTTGCACGTCAGATTGCAGGCGCCGCCGACGATGGTGTCCTGCGTGCACGCGTCGTTGTCGTCGCAGTTTTTCGGGCACGCGCCGGGCGCGCCAGCGGGCAGCCCCGGATCGCAACCTTCGCCCGGATCGAGCACGCCGTTGCCGCAGCACGAAAGCTGCGCCGCGATCTGCTTGAGCGCCGCGTCGAGCTGCGCGAGGTTGTCGGCTTGGTAGTAGCTGCCGGTCTGGCCGGCCGCGGCGAGCGCCGTCAGCGCCACCGGATCGACGCCCGCGCCAAAGCCCACCACGTAGGTCTTGATGCCGGCCGCGGCGAGCGTCTGCGCCGCCGAGACGGGATCGCCGCCGCAGGTCTCTTCGCCGTCGGTGACGACGATGACGTAGCGCGGCTTGCTCGTGCCGAGCGTCGACAGGTAGCTCTGCGCGAGCCCCAGCGTGTGGCCTAGCGGCGTGTTGTTCTGCGGAAACGTCGCCGCCATCGCGTTGGCGATGGCCGCCTGCGTCGTCGACCCGCAGCCCACCGACAGCGAGCCCGCCGCGCACAGCGACGCCGTGCCGGGAAACAGCATCAGGCCGAAGTCGATACGGCCGGCAAAGCTGGTGGTCAGCGTGTTGATGGCGTTGGTGGCGCTGGCCCACTTGCTCTGCGAGCCGGCGGCGCTCGACATGCTCGCCGAGCGATCGAGCACGATCAGCGCGCGCGGCACGTCGCCGCAGGCGGCTTCGACGCGCGAGAGGCCGGCGCCGCACAGCATCAGCACAGCGGCGAGCGCACCAATCCATACTCTGACGCACATAGACGCGCTCCTACATGGGTTGTCCGGGAGCTTCAGCACACGAGCACATCGCGTGCCGGGCGCTAAGTGCTCGAAAGCGCGCGCACGCGAGGCGCCGCTGCAACGACGTCACGTAACCAAAACGTTATCTCTGTTGCGGATCCGCCCGCGCCGTCCTGGTCAGCGGTGCGCAGGGGCGTGCATCGCGACGGGAGGGTTTGTCAACGGGCTGCTAGGCTACAGCCATGTCGAGACTGCTGGCCGCGATCTACGATCGCTTCATGCAAGGCAGCGAGGATGCCTGCCTGCGCGACTGGCGCGCGGAGCTGCTCGCCGATCTGTCCGGCGACGTGCTCGAGATCGGCGCCGGCACCGGCGCCAGCCTCGTGCACTATCCGCCGGCCGTCGCGCGACTGGTGCTCAGCGAGCCCGACCCGCACATGCGCAAGCGCCTCGCTGCGCGCGCGCCCGCGCACGTAGAGGTCTCGGCCGCGCCCGCCCACGCCATCGACCAGCCCGATCGCAGCTTCGACACCGTCGTCTGCTTTCTCGTGCTCTGCTCGGTCGACCGACCCTACGACGCGCTCGCCGAGGTTCGCCGCGTGCTCAAGCCGGGCGGCCGCTTCGTCTTCATCGAGCACGTCGCCGCCGACGCGCGCCCGGAGCGCCTCAAGTGGCAGCGCCGCATCGAGCCCTTCTGGAAGCGCCTGGCGGGCAACTGCCACCTCACACGCCGTACCGAGCAGGCGATCCTCGACGCGGGCTTCGAGCTCGAGCACGTCAAGCGCGAGAGCATCCGCAAAGCCAACCCGCTGACGCGCGCCAGCGTCCGCGGCATCGCCAGACTGTCCATCTAGCCCCCGCACAGCACCGGTTTCGCTCGTGACCCTTCTGAGCTTCGCCGCCTCGGCGAGCATGGAGAGAGGTGATGTCAGACCGTAAGGAACGCGCCCCCTGCTTGATCTGCACGCTCGATTTCGAGCGCGACGCGCTCACGCCGTTCGCGTCGCTGAGGACCAGCCTCGCGGACTTCATCGCCGAGCGGCACCCCGACCCGGCGCCCGAGACGCGCGGGATCTGTCGCTCGTGTCTCGACGGCGAGCGCGTCGACCGACTACAGCAGCTGCTCGAAGACGAGCGCGGCGCGCTGACCGGCGTCGAACGCGAGGTCGCGCACAAGGCGGCGCTTCACCAGGCCATCGTCGATCGCGTCGACGACGAGGACGACGAGCGCAGCTTCGGCCAGCGGCTCGCCGACAACGTCGCCAGCGTCGGCGGCTCGTGGCCCTTCGTGATCGGCTTCGGCTTGGTGCTGGTGACTTGGATTGTGATCAACTCGCTGCTGCTTCGCGGCGGCGCCTTCGATCCCTATCCCTACATCCTGTTGAACCTGATGCTGTCGTGTCTGGCCGCCGTGCAGGCGCCGATCATCATGATGAGCCAGAACCGCTCCACCGAGCGAGACCGCGCCGCGGCGGCCAAGGACTACAAGGTCAACCTCAAGGCCGAGATCGAGGTCGCGATGCTGCACGACAAGATGGACCACGTGATCCGCTGGCAGTTTCAGCGCCTCGCCGCGCTCGAGCAGGGCCAGCTCGACATCATGGCCGAGCTCGAGCGCCTCGGCCAAGCGAAGCGCTAACATCGATGCTAAGCTTGATAAACGCGTAAGTCATGCGTCCGCTCGTACGAGGCCTCCGTGCACCGCAGCAGCTGCGCCAGCCTGTGCTTCCTCTTGGCGACCTCCGTCGCAGCATGCTCGACACGCGATCCGTCGTCTTCACCGCCAGCCGATGACGCGGCAACGTCGAGCGACACGCAGACGTGGGGCAGCCTCTCCGTCGACGAGGTTCGATACAGCCGCTTCATCGGTCCGTGGGCGTTGACCTCTGCGGTCGACGACAACACGCCGACGCGCATCCTGCTCACCACGAAAGAAACCCTGATCGCACGAACGCGCTGTGGCATCGCCGAGGTGTTTCGCGGCCCACCGCGCACGGACGTGCTCTCCAAGGTGGCCTCCTGGCTCGCCACGACGCCGAAGCGCGAGTCTTGGAGCTGGGCCTGCTGCGCCACCGACTGCTCGGAGGAGCGCTTCCGCATCACGACGGGCGCGACCGTGCTCTACTTCGGCGCCGACAGTGGCTTCGCCGAGTGCGCTGACTCGAAGGCCAGCATGATCTCGAAACTGTCGACCACGAACACCTTGCTCGCGGGCAGCGTCGAGATCGCGTCGCTGCTATCGAGCGTCGCCGAAGACGCCAGCTCGCAGCACGCTGCCGTGCCCGGCGTCGTGGTGCTGCTCGGCGGCGCCCTCTTCGACTCGAACATCGACGCGGAGCCATGGCCGTTCGAGGCCGACATCTCGCTCGCGTCGCTCGCCGCCAGCTCGCAGAGCGGCTACGAGGTGACCGAACCGACGCTGAGATCGAGGGTTTGGAAGCACTTCACCGGCAAGATCGCGACGAAGCAGGTCACCACCAACTGCCTGGATCCCGGCCTCTACTTCAAGAACGAGGTTGGCCAGCGTATCCTCATCATCGCGCGCGCCGAGAGCAGCTGGCGTCTGTGGCCCCTCGAGTAGTCGCGCCGCGGCGCCATTCAGAGGATCCCGACAGCACTTGACCGCCGTAGGCCCCTACGGTGGCCAGGCGCCGCCCGAGTTCTTCGTCAGCGCCGCCTCGACGTCGTCGACGGTGGCGAGCTCGGCGCAGCCGTCGCGGCAGTCGGGGTGCAGCCACGCCGTGGCGCGGCCGCTGAAGTTGGGCGTCTCGATCACGCGCTCGACGCCCACGCGCACGGTGCCCTTTTCGATCTTCTCGCCGCACACGACGCACTTGGAGCGACTGCTCTTGGCCAGCTCGGCGTAGGGGTACTTGCCGCGCTGCGGTAGCACGTCGCTTGCCGCCGTGGCGCTGCTCGCGGCGCTGCTCGGCGCGCTGCTCGGCGCGCCCGCCTGCTTGGCTGGCCGCGCGCGCTGCTCGGGGCCGAGCACGGTCTCGATGTCGTAGAGCGCCTCGCTGACGACGATCGGATCGAGCTCGCCCAGCGCGAGCCGCTTGGCGTAGAAGCCGCGCCCGGCGTTGCCCGGCCGCGTGGCCCACAGCTCGTCGATGGCGCCCGAGTTGCCGCGCAGGTCGGCGACGACGACGGCGGGGCCGCGCGCGAAGCTGCGCGCGAAGGCCTCGATGCCGTGGTCGGCGACATAGACCGGCCAGTCGCAGCCCTCGAGCCCCTCGCGCAGGCGGTGAAAGCCCACGCGGCGCGCGGCGAAGCGCTCGCTGCGGTCGGCTTTACGCTCGTCGTCATCGAGCGTGAAGGTCGGCCGCGACAGCTGCTCGAAGGGCTGCTTGATGCGCGGCCGCGCGGGCTCGCCGAACACGGCGCGCCAGCGTTCGAGCGCCTTGTCGTCGAGCTCGAGCGGATGCATCACGCCGACGGCCTCGTCGGCGCGCGCCCCGAGCGCCACGGGCTTGCCGGCGTCATCGATCGGCCCGTCGTCGCCGATGCGAAAGAGCGCGTCGCGCTTTCCGCCCGGCGCGAAGCGGCCGAACAGCAGCGTGCGGCAAAGCGGCCTGCGCAGCGCGTGAAACATCAGGTGCTCGCGAAAGTCGCGCGCGTCGATGCGCTGCCCGTCGACCATCGCGCGCTGCAGCCAGCGCCGTTGTAGCGAGACGATGCGTCGCTCCGCCTCGCCGCGCGGCGCGCGCGGGCAGCTTCTGACCACCAGCGTGTCGAGGTCGATGCCGCGCGCCCGCGCCACGTCTCGCAGCGCGCGCTCGGCGTTTTCACGGCGCGGCTGATAGCGCGATGGCGTGATCCACAAGCCGATCACCTCGCACACCGCGGCGTCGCTGCCGATGCGCAGCAGGTGCTGCATCGCCTGGTCGCAGCGCTGGTGCGAAAGCTCGGGCAGCTCGGCGCCGAGCGAGGCGACGCAGCGCTCGCCGCCGAGCGCCCCCACCGCGTCGAAGGCCCAGCGATCCGCGCCGCGCGAGCCCGCCGCGCGCCACGCCTCGAGCAGCGACAGCGCGAAGGCGTCGAGCGACTCGCGCGTGAAGGTGCGCGAGATGGCGTCGACGACGCCGACGGGCCGGCTCTTGTCGAGCTCCATACGCAGCCCGTTGAGGATCGCGGCGACATCGATCTCGCCCTCGAAGTCGGCTTCGCGCGGCACCAGCTCGGCCATCTGGTCGGCGCCAAACGGCACCTTGAGCGCGCGCTGCTCGGCCACGCGCGCCATCGCCGCGGCCAAGCGCGTCCCCGCGCTCTCGGCCAGCCGCGGAAAGACCGCCTCGAGCCGCGCGTCGCCGCGAAACTGGCCCGGCTCGCCGATGGAAAGGTGCGTCAGCGTCACCGGCGCACCGATCTCGCACAGAAGCTCGACCACCGGCTCGACGTCGAGCCGCCCGCGACCCGAAAACGGCGCGATGTGCAGCCGCTGCAGCACGCAGGCCGACGGATGCGCGAGCAGCGCGCGCAGCGTCTCGAGCAGCGGCCCCATCTCGTCGAGCTCGAGCCGCGCCGAGCGCACGAAGCCCAGCGACCAGGTCGCCTCGACGCGCTCGCCGCGCCGCTTGGAAAAGCCCCACAGCACGCTGTCGTGTTCTTGTAGCCACGCTTCGGCGGCCTTGGCGCGCGCCGCGTCGTGGGGCGCCGCCTCCGCGGCCGCCGCCAGCGCGATCAGCGTGCCGCGTGGGTCACCGCGCCCCTGCAGCCAGTCGCCGTAGACCAGCGCGCGCTCGACGTCATCGGGATCCTCGGCGAGCAGCGCCTCGAGCTCGGCATCGCGCCCGTCGCCGAGCGCCCCCGCCGCCGCCGGCGTCGTGGCCGTCGTGGCCGCCTTCGGCGCAGCCGTGCTGTTGCTCTTCTTCTTCTTCTTCGACGCGGCCGCGGCCTTGTTCTTCGCCGCCGCCGGCTTCGTCGCCACCGCGGCGCCGCCCTCGGCGAGGCGCGTCTCGATCAGCAGCTTGATCTTCTTGCTGCGCTCGCCAGCGAGGTGCGCCTCGAGCGCCGCCAGCGCCGCCGGCGTGCCCGCGCCGCAGAGCGCCTTGACCGCGGTGGTGCGCGTCGGCGCGTCCTTGGCCGCCAGGTGCGCGCTGGCCGACTCGAGCACGCCGTCGCCGAGCCCGGCGAGCGCCGCCGCCGCCGCGTCGCGGATCTTCTCGGTCTTGTGGCCCGCGAAGTCCTTCCAGATGCGCTTCTGCTCGCTCGAAAAGTCGACGCCCTCGAGGATCCCGAGACAGCGCACGATGTATGTCTTGAAGTCGACGTCGCCGTACTTGCTGCGCTTGTCGAACGCGTGAAAGAGCCCGCGCGACACGAGCAGCGGCGCGCCGGCGTCGCCGAGCTTGTCTTTGACCATGCGCAGGTAGCGCAGCCGGATGGCGGCGTTTTCTTCTTGGTACTTGGCGACGTCATCGAGCGCGGCGGCGCCGAAGTGCTCGATCAGAAGCTCGCATGCCCGGATCTTCAGCGAGCCGCTCTCGCCGCGAATGCGCTCGTCGAGCAGCGCCGTCATGTCGGAGCTGCCGCCCTTCTTCTGCGTACCGAGCATCGCGTCGACGAGCAGCGCGCGCGCGCGATCGCGGTGCTTTTCGCCGTAGGCCTCGAGCAGCAGGTAGCCGGCGATGAACTGGTTGTAGGGCGCCTTCAGCGTGTCGACGAGCGACAGCACGCGCGCCTCGTAGCGCTCGCCGAGGCCCTGCTCGTGTGTAAGCACCTCGATGAAGCGCGTCACGCGGCCGTCCTGCTTGGACGACTTCACCGCCTCGAAGAACGCCGCCTCGTGTGCGAGGAAACGCTCGCGATCGGCGCCGAGCAGGTAGTCGGCGTAGGCGTTGGTCGAGCCCACCGCCTCGGCGTGCGGCAGAACCTCGTCCACCGGCCGAGCCAGGATCTCGCGCTGCAGCGCGCTGAGCTTTTTGTTGCGCAGATCGCGCCCGAGGGTGTCGAGGGCTTCGCGAATCTCTTGTTGCGTGGTCACGGCGCGAGACTACCGCGCTGTGACCCGGATCGGGCGCTCGACCCCTCTGTGGTGGTAGACTGATCGCTCATCGCATCGCGGGAGACCTTATGACTATGCGTAAGCGGATGCTCGCGCGCTGTGGGTGGGTGTGTGCGATGTGCGCGCTCCTGCTCGCGCCGGCTGGCTGCAACAAAGACAACTGCTCGTTTATTGGCGGCTGCACTGCAAACAGCGACGACGCCGGCACCGCAAAGGGAGACGGCGGCGTCTCGCCGCTGCCCTGCTCGGGACCGAACCCCGATCCAGCCTGCAAGGACACCTGCAGCAAAGACGAGGACTGCAAAAGCGGCTTCTACTGCGGCGGCACCGGCGTGTGCACCGCCGACTGCAACGCCGACGGCAAACGCTGCGCCGCCACCTCGCGCTGCAACGAGCGCGGCCTGTGCGTCAACGCGCAGACGGGCTGTCCCGACGTGGCCGTCAGCCTCGCGCCGGTGGTGCCCAACGTCATGCTCGTCATCGATCAGTCGGGCAGCATGACCGACAACTTCGGCCGCATTAACAACCAGCGCGTCAACCGCTGGGAGGCGGTGCACTACGCGCTGACCGACCAGACCGAAGGCATCGTCAGCAAGCTGCAGGACCGCGTGCGCTTCGGCGCCACGCTCTATCACAGCGAGGGCGGCAACCAGGGCGGCCAATGTCCGATCCTCGCCAAGTCGCCCGGCACGCCGGCAGGCCAGCCGGTGCTCAACAACCGCAACGCCATCGACCAGCTGTTCACCAACAACAGCCCCAACCGCGACACGCCCACCGCCGAGAGCATCAACGCCGTCGTCGCCGATCTGCAGTCGTGGTCCAAGAGCAGCCCCGACGATCCGTCGCCCAACATCATCGTGCTCGCCACCGACGGCGACCCCGACAACTGCACCGACGCCGACGCGCACAACGCGGCCTCGCAGCAGATGTCCGAGACCGCGGTGCAGAACGCCTTCAGCGCGGGCATCACGACCTACGTGCTGAGCGTCGGCAGCGACGTGACCGTCAGCCATCTCGAAAAGCTCGCCAACGCTGGCGTCGGCAAAACCCTGACGCCCGCCGACGCGCCCTTCTACCGCGGCAACGATCCGCAGCAGCTCATCGACGCCTTCAGCAAGATCATCGGCGGCGTGCGCACGTGCAGCTTCACGCTGAGCGGCGCGGTCACCGACGCGGCGTCGGGCACGGTGCTGCTCGACGGCCAGAAGCTGACCTACAAGACCGACTGGGAGCTCACCGACCAGCGCACGATGAAGCTGCTCGGCCAGGCCTGCCAGACGTTCCTCGACAAAGCCTCGGTGACGCTCGAGGCGCGCTTCCCCTGCGGCACGGTGATCAACTAGCGCGCGTTTGAACGCGCTCTGGCTGAGAATTTCGCGGCCCCCGAGGCGCCTCGTATACTGCGCGCTCCTTTGGATCCAACAGGAGCGCGAGACCATGCAAAGACCCGCGGCCCTGCTGTGCGCGTTGGCGTTGATCCTGGCGTCGGCCTGCGGCGATACGACCAGCGGCACCCCTGACGGCGCGAGCGGCATCGACGGTGCGGGCGGCGGCGACGCGCCCGCGCTCGAAGGTGGTGGCGGCGGTGACGGCGGTGGCGGCGCCGACGGCGGCGGCGGCGGCGATGGC
>JAGQIK010000388.1 GCA_020431405.1 Myxococcales bacterium | reverse complement strand
CCTTCGGCGACTCGGCCTTCGGCGACTCGGCCTTCGGCGACTCGGCCTTCGGCGACTCGGCGCTCGGCTCCTCGGCCTTCGGCTCCTCGGCCTTCGGCTCCTCGGCCTTCGGCGCGTCGGCCTTCGGCGCTTCGACCTTCGGCTCGTCGGCCTTCGGCTCTTCGCTCACCGGCTTTTTCGGCTCGTCCGCCATCGGCGCGGACTATATGCAGCTAAGCCGTGATGATTCAAGCAGCCGCGCTCGTCGCCCGACGCGAAGGCCGCACGGCCCGCGCCAGCACGGGGAGCCCTCGCGACGGCGCGAAGGTGATCGCGCGCCGCACGAGCTTCGGCTTGTAGCCCGGCGCCAGCGACAGGTCGACGCGATCGAGAACCTGCGCCAGCACGATGCGCATCTCGAAGAGCGCGAAGGCCATGCCGATGCAGCGCCGCACGCCGCCGCCGAACGGGAAGAACTCGTAGGGCGTGACCTTGCGCTCGAGGAAACGTCGCGGCTCGAAGCGCTCGGGATCCGGCCACACGTCGGGGTTGTGGTGTGTCAGGTAGATGCTCGGCACCGCCATCACGCCCGGCGGCAGGTCGATGCCGCCGATGCGCATCTCTCGCTGCAGCACGCGCCCGACCATCGGCAACACCGGCTTGAGCCGCAGCGCCTCGCGCATCACCGCGTCGAGATACTTCATCTTGCCGACCGCCTGCGCGTCGAGCGGGTCATTGCCGCAGACCTCGTGACGCTCGCGCGCGATCTCGCTGCGCACGTCGGGCCGCTGCAGCACCAGGCTCAGCGTCCAGGCCATCGCGGTAGTGGTCGTCTCGTGCCCGGCGACCAGCAGCGTCATCATCTCGTCGCGAAGCTCCGCGTCGCCGAGCGCGCTGCCGTCCTCGTAGCGCGCCTGCATCAGCATCGAGAGGATGTCGTCGCGCCCCTCGAATCCTTCGACGCGGCGCCGCTCGAACTCGGCGAACAGCGTGGCGTCGATCTCTTCGCTCATGCGCGTCAGCTCGGCCCACGGCGTCAGCCGCCCCAGGTCACGCTGCAGGAACGGCAGCAACCAGAGCGGGTTGCTGATCACGTCGAGGGTGTGGGTCAGAAGCTCGCGCAGCCGCTCCACCGTCGGCCCGCTGCTCATGCCGAACACCGTGCGCATGATGATGTCGAGCGTCACCGCCTGCAGGTGCTCGTGCACAGCGAAGGGCTTGCCGAGCGGCCAGTGGTCGATGTCCGCGTCGGCGACCTCCTTCATCACCTCGCCGTAAGCGAGCATGCGCTGGCCGTGAAACGGCGGCAGCAGCAGCTTGCGCTCGGCGAGGTGGCGATCGCCGTCGAGCAGCAGCAGCGAGTTGACGCCCACCAGCGGCTCGAGCACGCGGTTAGCCTCGCCGGCATACAGATCGTGCGGATCGCCGGTGAAGATGTCTTTGACCGCGTGCGGCTCGGAGAAGACCACCAGCGGCGGCACACCGCCAGCCAGACGCATGGTGAACGTCTTGCCGTAGCGGTGGCGGAAGGCGCGCAGCATCGAGACCGGGCGCGCGAGCCACCACGCCACCTGCGCGGCGGCGGGCAACCACGGCCCCGGGGGCAGTCGGCTATCGTTGGCTGGATCGTAGGAAACGCTCATCAGCTACCTCCGTCCTCGTCGCCGCCGTCGCGGTTGCCGGCGATAAACGCCATCCGCTTGAGCAGCTCGATCATCTGCCGGCCGCGCGAGTCCTCGCCGAGCGCGATGCGACCGAGGGCCAGGCCGTCCAGAAGGCACATCACAAAGACCGGCGCCAGCTCGCCGAGCAGCGGGTGCGGCGACTGGTCGGGGAACGTCGCGCGAAACGTCGCGTCGGCCGAGTCGATGAAGCGCTGCGACATCTCGTGCACGTGGCCGCGCAGCTCGTCGTCGGTGCGCGCGGCGACGAGCAGCTCGAGCCAGGCGTAGAACGTCGGGCCGCGATACATCTCCCACAGGATCTCGATCGCCGCGCCGCGCCGGTCGACGCCCTCGGGCAGCGCGCCGAGCCGCTCGTTGTACTCCTGCACGCGCAGGTCGAACAAGTGCTCCACCGCGGCGGTGACCAGCTCGGCCTTGGTCGGGAAGTGGTGAAGCTGCGCGCCACGCGAGACGCCGGCGCGTCGGCAAACCTCGGTGGTGCTCGTGCCGGCGTAGCCCAGCTCGTAGAGGCATTGCACGGTGGCGTCGAGCAGGCGCTGGCGCGTCGCGAGGCTGCGTGCTTGTTGCGGTCGGGCCATCTACACCAGTGATAGCCCCTGATAAAAATCAGTCAAGACTGAATGTTTTCTGAGCGACCTTCAGTTTTTCCAATGCCTTACATGTAGGCCAGTCGCGAAAGCGCGCGGATCAGGTCGCCAGGTAGGCCCCCAGCACCGTTTCGAGGTGCTCGAAGGAGTCGGCCCGAAAGAGCAGCGGCTGAAAGTCCGTCGGGTTGTAGGCCGTCGTCTCCATCGCCTCGATGTCCATCGGGCGGATCTCGGCGCGCCGCATGGCCTGCATCTCGCCGTACGAAGACAAGAGCCCCGAGCCGAAGGCCTTCAGCTCGCCCCCCTCGGAGAGCACGCCGAACTCTAGCGTGTACCAATAGACGCGGCTCAGCCGCGTGAGTGCGTCGCCGTCGGCGAGCGAGGTGGCGCGTTTGCCGAAGGCACGATTGAGCGCAGCGAAGCGCGGGCTCGCCAGCTGCGCGGCGTGGCCGATCAGCTCGTGCACCACGTCCGGCTCGGGCGTGTAGCTCGGTGTCGAGTGGTGACGGATGTACTGCGTGCACAAGAAGACGCCGTTGGCCATCGCCGAGAGGAAGACCTTGGGATGCACCAGCCCACCCACGGGCTCGAGCCGAAAGCCGCTGATCTGCGTGATGCGCGCGTTGACCTCCTCGAGCTGCGGGATGCGATCGCGCGGCATCGCCAGCTCGCGCGCATAGCGCACGTACTCCGCGCACGCCGAGCGCTGGTGCTCGGGCTCGAGGTTTTCGCAGATCGTCGCCCACACCCCGTGCTCTTCGTCGCTGTAGGGCGCGTGCGGGACCTTCGCGCCCGGCTCGTAGTCCACCGCGATCTGCGCGATGGCGTTGCGCCGCGCGCGGTAGTCGGGATCGCGAAAGCCAGGGTGGTCGCGGTCGAGGTCTACGAAGGCGCGCCGGCCCTCGCGCAGCAGCAGCGCCGAGTTGGCCGTCGTCGTCTTGTCGTCGAGGATCTTGAGGAGGTCGTCGTCCATGGGCGCAGGATAGCGGCGCGCGCGGCCGTCTGGCAGCGCGGCGGCGGCGATTGTTTGAAGAGACTATTTGTCGGCGAGCCTGAGGTGAAGCGTGCGCACCTCGCCCGACTTGACGTTCAGTACCACCCGCTTGACCAGCGACTGCGAGGGATTGGTCAGCATCACCAAATGGCGCCCAGGCGCGAGGCGCGCGATGAGTGGCGTGTGGCCGAGCAGCCGCCCGTCCACGTGTACGCGCGACCAGGGCATCGTGCTGAAAGCCACCGTGCTGACCTTGCCCCTGCGTCGCAGCACGCTCTTGCTCGCCAGCGCCGGATCGGGCGGGATGACCCAGCCGCTCGGTGCGCGATCGCCGCTCGCTCGCGCCGAAGCGCGCGCGTCGTCGTTGCACCAGCGCACCAGCTCGCGGCGCTGTTTGGCGTCGAGAAGCGAGGCGATGGTGGCGTAGGTCTTGAACGCGTCCTGCTCGGCGCGCTGGCGCACGCGGCTGAGCTTGGCGAGCAGCGCCATCGTCTCCGCGCGCTTGGGCAGCGGCTCGCGCAACAGGATGCGCAGATCGAGCCGGTGACGTGCCACCGCCGCGCGATGCGCGATCGCTCGCCGTTCGTAGGCGTCGTGCGCCGCCTGAACGCGTGCGCGCTGTTTGGCGCTGAGCTTGAAAGCACGCTGGATCACGGCGGGCTTGCTGCGCGCGACGCGCTTCCAGCAGGCGAGCGCGGCGTCGACGTTGGCCTGCGCGGCGGGGGACGCGAGCAACGCCGCGACGGCGACGATTGCAGCGCACGACCCTCTGAGCATCTCTACCTCCTTCGCGACCGGCGACCCGAAGATGATAGCGCGCGTCAGGTCACCCTGCGCGCTACATCGCGGATCGCGGCGGCGATCTCGTCGGGAAACTCCTCCTGCACGAAGTGGCCAGCCTGCGTGCGTGTCAGCGCGGCGTGCGGCAGCGCGCGATGTACGCGGCGCTGCAGCTTGCCGAGCACCGGGTCGCGCTCGCCCCAGACGATCGCTGCCGGCCCCTCGAAGCGCTCGACGTAACGCTGACAGCGCTCGAGCTCGCCCACCGACGGGTGCTGCACGCTGTCGGGCACCATGCGCGCCAGCGCCAGCACGGCCGAGTTGTCCTCGCGTAGCGGGTGCAGGTAGGCGCGCAGCACGTCGCCGCGGATGCTGCTGCGATCGCCCTGTGGCATCCACAGCACGCGCTGCGGAAAACCGAGCCACCGAAAGAGCACGTGCGAGATCAGCGGCGCCTGCGCCAGTCGATGAAACAGCGTCGGACGAAAACCCGGCTTGGGCGGGCCCACCACCGTGTTGAGCAGCACCATGCCCGCCACGCGCTCGGGGCGCTCGAGCAGCGCGCGCAGGCCGATGGCGCCACCCCAGTCTTGCGCGACGAAGACGAGACCGCGCAGATCGAGCGCGTCGACGAGCGCGCCGATGCGCTCGGCGTGACGCGCGATGCTGTGCTCGCCGACGTGGACACGATCGGAGTAGCCGAGCCCCGCCAGATCGGGCATCACCAGGCGCAGCGGCTCACCGCCCAGCGCCGCCGCCACGCGGCGATAGAGAAAGCCCCAGGTTGGATTGCCGTGCAGCATCAATACGGGCCGGCCGTCGGAGGGGCCGAGCTGCATCACGTGCAAGCGCACACCGCCGACATCGACCAGTGAGCGCTCGATGTCGGAGGGCAGCTGACGCGCGATGAAGTCCGGCAGCGCGGGCGCTGGTGCGGGCATGCCGCCGAGCCTAGCAGCCTGCGGCTAGAGACAAAACGCGCAGCTGCCGTTGACCGCCACGCAGCTGCCGCCGCCGGCGCATGGCAGCCCGGGGTTGGCGCACGTGCGGCGACAGAGCGCTTGGCCGGCGTAGGTGCCGCAGACGGAGCCGTTGGGACAGAACACCGATCCGCTGCAGGCCGCGCCCACGTTAACCGCCGGCATGCAAACGTGCTCGCCGTGCGTCGTCGGCACGCAGGCCTCGTTGGCGGGACAGACCGACGTCACGTTGCAGGTGCCGGATGGCGCCTCGCAGGTCGAACGACACTGGCCATAGATGCAGACCAAGCCGATGGCGCAGGGACACGGCGCGCCGGGTACGACGCTGCCGCCGCTGTCGATGGCGCTATCGACGCTCGTGTCTACCGTGCCGTCGCCGCCGCTGTCGTGCCTGGTGTCGACAAGCGTGTCGATGGTCGCGTCGCCGCCACCACCCGCGCTGTCGTGCGTGCTGTCGCCGCTCGGCCCGGCATCGACCGTGCTGTCGGCGGTGCTGTCGGCGGTCACGGTGCTATCGGGCGCGCCGCTGTCTGGTCGCGCGCTGTCGACGCTCGGTTGTGCATCCGCCACGGCCTTCGTATCCGCGGCGCCGCTATCCGCCGCCCCGCTATCCGTCGCAGCGCTGTCCGCACCGTCGAGCGCCGTCACATCGACGCTGCCCACCGTCACGTCGACCACGCTCGGGCCCGCATCGGTCGCGCCGCCGCCGCCGCCACCGCTCGCGTCTGTCTTCACAGAGACGTCCGTGCTGAGCAGCTGACCGTCGAGCGCCACCGCCGAGTCGAGCGACTTGACGCGCACCTCGCCCACCGCGCAGCCCGTGGCGAGGGCCAGCGTCGCGCCCAACAGCAGGAGATAGTGGCAGGAATACGTTGGTGTACAGGTAGGTGCGTGCCCCACGCCTCGTTATACGCAGCGTGCCGCCCACTTCGATCGCCACTTTCTTCGCAGCGCGTGCGATCGCGGACACGCGCCGTGTCCCGTGGCCCACGCTGGCGCTCAACGCGCCGAAATCCCTCCCGCGCGTCGCTGGCATCGCGGCTGCAATCACCAGCGGCACGACACGAAGCGAAGCCAAAGGAGGCTCCCATGACGAACCGCACCGCTATCGCCACCGTCCTCGCCGCCATCATCGCCCTGCCCAGCACCTTCGCCATCGCCGCGCCGAGCGCGCCGACCAAGCGCGCGCCGTCTGCCAGCAGCGACGCCAGCGTCTCGCTCGGTCGCTTCGTCTTCGCCAACGAGCTCTCCGGCCGCAAGCCCGTCGCGCCCGCCGACCGCTTCGACACCGACGGCAAGCGCGTCTACGGCTACCTCGAGGTGCGCAACAAGGGCGAGCGCCAGAAGCTGACCATGACCTGGACGCGCGGCGCGCGCAGCCACACCTTCAACCTCACCGTCGGCAAGAGCCCGCGCTGGCGCACCTGGTCCTATCTGAAGGCCGTCAAGGGCAACCGCGGCAGCTGGAAGGTCACCGTCAAAGACGAGAGCGGCAGCGTGCTCGGCGAGAAGCAGATCACCATCGGCGGCGCGATCAACACGGCGAAGAAGAGCAAGAAGTCGGCGAAGCGCAGCGAGCCTGTCATCGGCTGCTAGCGGGAAGGCCTCAGGCCTCGGGCCTCAGGCTTCAGGGGTGGCCTGCGAGCGCATTGCCGCTTCGCGCAGCCGCGCCGCTTGCCCCCAACTGCGAAGCGCGCAGCGCGAGCCTACGGCTCGACCCGAAGCCCGAGGCCTGAAGCCTGACCACCGCCTACGCCCCGCCTCTCGCCATCCACTCCACCAGCGCGATCCGATCCTGTCCCCACACCAGCGTTGACGCGTCCTCGTCGAGCACGAAGGTCGGCACGCCGAACACGCCGGCCTTCACCGCCTGCTCGGTGTTCTCGAACAGCGCCTGCTTGATCGCCGGCTCGCCGGTGCGCTCGAGCAGCTGCTTGCCATCGAGCCCCACCTCGTCGGCGAGCGACACGAGCAGCGCGCTGTCCGAGATGTCGCGATCCTCGGCCCAGAAGGCGCGATAGATGCGATGGGCGAGCTTGCCCTGCCCCTCTGCCGGCGCAGCCAGCAGCAAACGCAGCGCCGTGACGGTGCGCATCGGAAAGCGCGTCGGAAAAGAGAACGGCACGCCGTAGAGATCGGCGAAGCGCTGCATGTCAGCGCCGTAGACGCGCTGCTTGGCGCTCGACATCGCCAGCAGCGGCACGTCCGCCGTGCCGATCTGCTTGAACACGGCGCCGAGCAGGATCGGATGCCAGCGCAGCTCGAGGTCACAGCGCTCGGCCAACGCCTCGACCTGCGTCGAGCCGAGGTACGAAAACGGCGACGAGAAGTCGTGATAGAAGCGCAACAC
The DNA here is from genome assembly GCA_020431405.1 of Myxococcales bacterium. GTDB lineage: Bacteria > Myxococcota_A > Polyangia > JAGQIK01. The sequence continues at coordinate 17,732 of JAGQIK010000388.1, read as the reverse complement.
CTTGGCCGGAGCGCGCTTCGCCGCCGCCACCGGCCGCGGCTGCGTGACGTCGGCCGCACCGAGCGCGCGCTCGACAAACACCAGCCGGTCCTGACCGAAGAGCTGCTCGGCGCTCGCGCCGCCGTCGCCATCGCCGCCATCAGCCGCGTCGACGAAGAACGTCGGCACGCCGAACACGCCGCGCTTCACCGCGGCCGCCGTGCGCGCGCGCAAGTCGTCTTTGATCTGCTGCGCCTCGGTGCGCTCGAGCAGCGCCGCGCCGTCGAGCCCCTCGGCGTCGGCGACGTCGCGCAGCACCTCGCGCTGCGCGATGTCGCGCCCCTCGACCCAGTAGGCGCGATAGAGCGCGTGCATCAGCTGCGGCCAGCGCGCCTCGGGCGCGGCCAGCACCAGCCGCAGCGCCTGCACCGTGCGTCGCGGGTGGCCGTCTGGCTGCGACAGCGGCACATCGAAGAACGCCGCCCAGCGCTGATAGTCGCGGATGTTGTGCTGCGCCTTCTGCGGCGAGAGCTGCAGGTTCGGATCGTCGGGCTGCGAAAGCTCGCGGAAGATGCCGCCGAGCAGCACCGGCTGAAGCCGCAGCTGCGCGCCGCGCCGATCGGCCAGCGCCTCGATCCGCGTCGACGCGATGTAGGCGAAGGGGCAGGAGAAGTCGAAGTAGAAGTCGATGTAGCTCACGTATCGTTCCTAACGCGTCACGTCGCAGAGGTTTCCACCCGCGATCCGACACTCGGCTTCGTAGGCCCGCGCCAGCCAGGCCACGAGCACGGCTCCGGCGTCCTCGGCGGTGTGGCCGAAAACCACCACGCCGTCTTCGTGGCCGCCCATGGCGAAGATGCGCCGCTCGGCGAGCGCGCTGTCGCGATAGAGCCGCGCCACCTCTTGCGCCATCTCGGGCGTGCCGTAGGCGACATGCTCGTCGGTGGTGGGGATGCCGAGCGCTCTTGCCTGTCGCCAGATCGCGGGCGTGTGGCCGTGCAGCACGAAGCGCACGCGCGAGCTGAGGTCGTAGATCGCGCCGTGGGTCATCGACTCCGACGACGGCAGCAGCGGCCCGTAGCTCTCGACGCGGTTGAGCCGCACGTCGTAGCGCTCGACCACACAGTAGTCGCCGAGGCTGACGCAGGCATGACCGCCGGTCTGCGTGCCGCTGATCAGAAACGCCCGCGCGCCGCGCGGCGCGGTCGGCGCTCCGACGCGCGCGCTGACGTTGCCGTAGCCGGCGCCGCCGTAGAGCGACGCGGTCTGACCGATGAGGCCGGTCTTGGCCATCACCTCGCGCCACGCGCTCAGCTTGCACGCCAGGTCGGCGAAGCGGCGCGCCGGCAGCGCCTGCTCGCGATGCGCCGCCGAGAACTTGATGACGCCTTCTTCGACCATGGCAGGCGGACATTAGCGCGAAGCGCCAGCGACAACAGCTGCTATCCTGTCCCTCGTGTCCCACGCACGCCTGCTCGCCTGGTTTCGCTCCGACGATCGGCGCCGCATCCTTGGCATCTTCGCCGTCGCCGCCGCGATCCTCACCGTCGGCGCGCTGGCTCTCGCCTCGGCCTTCTTTCTGCGCGATCACCTCACGCCTGGCTTGGCGCTGGCCTTCGCCTGCGTCGGCGCTGCCGCCACCGTCGCGGGCCCGCTGTTCGCGGTCGTCAGCCTGCACCGCGTGATGGCCGCCGAGCTTTCGCTGTTGGTGCGCGACGACGGCATCGTCGTGGTGCGCGACGATCGCGAGGAGCTGCTCAGCTGGGACGAGATCGAAAGCGCTCGCGACGACGAGCGCGGCCGGCTGCTGCTCTTGCGCCGCGACGCCGAGCCGCTGACCATCGAACGCCGCTTCGCCGACATCGACGCGCGGCAGCTCGCGCGCAGGCTCAATCACCTGCGCAGCAAAGCCCTGCTCGGAATCTGAGCGGAGGGAGAGACAAGCCATGGCCGCCGAGACCAAGCTCGCCGCCGTCCCCAGCCCCGATGTCGCCAGCGAGCTCGCCGCGCGGCTCGAACGCGTGCGCCGCGCCCAACGTCACGAGGGCACGATCTCGCTGCGCGCACGCCGCGCCGCCCTCGACCGGCTGGCGCGCGCGCTCGTCGAGCACAAAGACAGCCTCGTCGCCGCCATCGACGCCGACTTCAACGGCCGCTCGCATCACGAGTCGCTGATCGCCGAGATCTTCACGAGCATCAAAGGGCTGCGCCACACGCACAAGCACCTCGCCGAGTGGATGCGCCCGCAGCGCCGCTCGGTGGGGCTGCTCTTTCAGCCGGCGCGCGCCGAGGTGCGCTACCAGGCGCTCGGCGTGGTGGGCATCATCTCGCCCTGGAACTACCCCGTCTATCTCGCCATCGGCCCGATCGCTGCGGCCATCGGCGCCGGCAACCGCGTGATGCTCAAGCCGTCCGAGCACACGCCGCGCACGTCGCAAGCGCTCGCGCAGCTGCTCGACGCGATATTCCCGCGCGACTACGTCGATGTCGTCACCGGCGGCCCCGAGGTGGGCAGAGCGTTCTCCGCGCTGCCCTTCGATCACCTGCTCTTCACGGGCAGCACCGAGGTCGGCCGCCACGTGATGCGCGCCGCGAGCGCCAACCTCACGCCGGTGACGCTCGAGCTGGGCGGCAAGTCGCCCGCCATCGTCGGCGAGAACGCGCGCTTCTCACACGCGGTGACGAGCATCGCGCGCGGCAAGCTGCTCAACGCCGGTCAGACCTGCATCGCCCCCGACTACGCGCTGGTGCCGAGCGCGCAGCTCGAGCGCTTCGTCGACGCCATGCGCGACACCGTCGCCACGCTCTACCCGACCTTGGGCGACAACCGCGACTACAGCGCCATCATCAACGCGCACCATCACCAGCGGCTGCGCGCGCTGCTCGCCGACGCCGAGCAGAAGGGCGCGCGCCTGGTGCCGCTCAACCCGGCCGGCGAGGATCGCGACGCGCTCGGCAACAAGATCGCGCCCACGCTCGTGCTCGACGTGAACGACGAGATGCAGATCATGCGCGAGGAGATCTTCGGCCCGCTGCTGCCGGTGCTGCCCTACCGCGACCTCGGCGAAGCTCTCGATCACGTCAACGCGCGCCCGCGCCCGCTGGCGCTCTATCTCTTCGACGAGCGTCGCGAGGTCGTCGACCGCGTGCTCGACCAGACCATCTCCGGCGGTGTGTGCGTCAACGACACGTTGGTGCACATCGCTCCCGACGACCTGCCCTTCGGCGGCGTAGGCGACAGCGGCATGGGCCACTACCACGGCTTCGACGGCTTCGAGACGTTCTCCAAGAAGAAGCCGATCTTTCATCAGAGCCGCTTCTCGGCGCTCTCGATGATGGCGCCGCCCTACGGAAAGCTCGTCGAGCGGCTGCTCGGCTGGCTCATCCGCTAGTCTTGCGCTAAACAAACAGACATTCTTGTCAACGCTGGACGTCTGGGGGGACGTAGTGCGTCGTTCTTTCTCGCTTGCTTTGTATGTCTGCGCCTTGGGCGCGCTCTTGACCTTCGCCGCCTGCGGCGACAGCAGCCCGGGCGGTACCCCCGACGACGGCGCGGTCGCCGACACCACCACCGTGCCCGACGGCCAGCCGCTGCGCCCGTGCACCACGCCGGGACAGCCCTGCGCTGCGCACACCACTTGCGCGATCAACCCGATCTGCGGCAACGACGGGCTCTGCCGGCCGAGCGGCTATCAGAACTGCGACGACGGGCTCGACTGCACCACCGACACCTGCCTCGGCCAGGGCAAGTGCGAGAACACGCCCAACGACGGCTTCTGTGCGCTGCCGATCGACGACGGCAACGGCAAGAGCATCCTCAAGTGCTTCACCAAAGGTGACAGCTCGCCCGACCGCAACTGCCAGATCTGCGACCCCGATCGCGACAAGACCGCCTGGAGCGCGGCCAACGGCGGTCCCTGCGACGACGGCAACAGCTGCACCAAGGATGACTACTGCGATAACGGCACCTGCAAGGGCACCGACTATCGCGCGCAGTGCGACGACAACATCAGCTGCACCGACGACGTCTGCGACGGCAAGGGCGGCTGCGTCGGCAACCAGCTGCGCTCCGACGCGTGTCTGATCCAGGGCACCTGCTACAAGGACGGCGAGCAAGACGCCACCGGCTGCAACGTCTGCGACACCAGCAAGAGCCAGAGCCAGTGGACGGCGCTCGGCTCGTTCTGTTTGATCGGCGCCAAGTGCTACAAGCCGGGCGACCGCAGCACCGACGGCTGCGGCGAGTGTGATCCGACCAAGGACGACAAGGGCTGGACGCCGCTGACCAACGTCTGCCAGGTGGCCGCGCAGTGCTACAAGCCTGGCGACAAGAACACGGCGCAAGGCGGCTGCGGCGAGTGCGACCCCACGGCGAGCGCCACCAGCTGGACCGTCAAGGGCAACAACTGCCTCATCGCCGACAAGTGCCAGAACCCCAACGATCAGAGCCCCAGCCAGTGCGGGGTGTGCGACCCGGCCAAGGACAAGTACGCCTGGACGCCGCTGCCCAACCTCTGCGACATCGATGGCACCTGCTACACGCCCAACGCGGTCAACACCGCCGAAGGCGGCTGCGGCGTGTGCGACCCGGCGCTCAGCGGCACCGCGTGGTCGATCAAGGGCAACGACTGCTACATCAACAAGAAGTGCTACAAGCCGGGCGACAAGGATCCCACCGGCTGCGGCGAGTGCGTGCCCGGCACGAGCAAGACCTCGTGGACGCCGATCGCCGGCTGCTGGGCGATCATCATCGCGGCGCTCAACGAGCCGCACTCGGGCAAGCTCGGCGGCACGGCGGGCGCCGACGCGCTCTGCGCGCAGCAAGCTTCCGCCGCGGGGCGTCCCGGTCAGTGGAAGGCGCTGCTCGCCGACTCCAACCGCAGCGTGCAATCGCTGATCACCGGAACGAACGCCACGACGCGCCCCGTGATCACGACCCAGGGCGTGCAGATGTACGCCAACTGGAACAGCATCTTCACCACCTGCGGCGCGAGCACCTCGACGTGCACGTGGCCGACGACGGCGCTTCTCTACACCTTCGCCGGACGCGTGATCGAGGAGAACGAGCCGCAACCACTGTGCACCAGCTCGAGCGGGCCCAACTGCTTCTACGACGCCGACTACTGGCACGGCATGAACAAGGACGGCACCGTCAGCGTCGACACGTGCCAGAACTGGACCTCGGAGACGAGCACCGACTACGGCTCGTCGGGCGAGGCCGACTTCCAGCAGTGGCACAACAACGAGCGCAACACCTGCGATCAAACGCAGGCCGTGCTCTGCGTGCAGGTCGGGCCGTAGCGCTGTAGCGCAGGGCGGGCGCCAACGCGCCCCGGCGCGCCCCGCAAAGCCGCCTCTTTACAAGACCTACATCGTCCCCTAGGTTTCCCGCGCTGGCCGCGGCGGCGGCGCTTTGTATCCATGGTGGGACGGATGAAAACCAAGCATTTTTGTGCACTTATCGTACTGGCCTTCGTGGCCGCGGCCTGCGGCGACAGCGGCAACACCACGCCCGACGGCGGCAACCCCAAAGAAGCGGGTCCGATAGCGCCCGATGGGTTCGGCCCGCTGCGCGACTGCACCGAGGTCGGCAAGCCCTGCGCGGCGCACACCACGTGCGCGATCAACGCCACCTGCGGCAACGATCTGAAGTGCCACCCGGCGAGCTATCAGAACTGCGACGACGGGCTCGACTGCACCACCGATACTTGCCTCGGTCAGGGCAAGTGCGAGAACACGCCCAAGGACGGCACCTGCGCGCTGCCGGTCGACGACGGCAACGGCAAGAGCATCCTCAAGTGCTTCGCCAAGGGTGACAACTCGCCCGAGCGCAGCTGCGCGGTGTGCGACCCCGACCGCGACAAGCTCGCCTGGAGCTCGGCCAACGGCGGTCCCTGCGATGACGGCAACGCCTGCACCAAAGACGACTACTGCGACAACGGCACCTGCAAGGGCACCGACTACCGCGCGCAGTGCGACGACAACATCAGCTGCACCGACGACGTCTGCGACGGCAAGGGCGGCTGCGTCGGCAACCAGCTGCGCTCCGACTCGTGTCTGATCCAGGGCACCTGCTACAAGGACGGCGAGCAAGACGCCACCGGCTGCAACGTCTGCGACACGAGCAAGAGCCAGAACCAGTGGACGGCGCTCGGCTCGTTCTGCCTGATCGCCGCCAAGTGCTACAAGCCCGGCGACAAGAGCCCCTCGGGCTGCGGCGTGTGTGATCCGACCAAGAACGACAAGGACTGGACCGCGCTGCCCAACGTCTGCGAGATCGACGGCGTCTGCTACCAGCCCAACGACGTCAACACCGCCGAAGGCGGCTGCGGCACCTGCGACCCGGCGGTGGACGGCCGCAACTGGACCATCAAAGGCAACGACTGCTACATCGGCAAGAAGTGCTACAAGCCGAGCGACAAGGACCCCACCGGCTGCGCCGAGTGCAAGCCCGCCACCAGCAAGACGGCGTGGACCGCCATCGCCGGCTGCTGGGCGATCGTCGTCGCCGCGCTCAACGAAGCGCGTGACGGCAACCTCGGCGGCGTCGCCGCGGCCGACACGCTCTGCCAGCAGCAAGCCACGGCCGCGGGTCGTCCCGGCCAGTGGAAGGCGTTCCTCGGCAGCTCCACGCGCACGGTCAAGTCGCTGATCACCGGCACCGACGCCACCACGCGCAAGGTCGTCACTACGCAGGGGCTCGAGATGTTCCCCAACTGGAACGCCGCCTTCGCCACCACGTCCACGTCGACCACCTGGCCGACCTCGGCGCTGGTCTACACGTTCTCGGGACGTGTCATCGAAGAGGACGAGCCGCAGCCCGCCTGCCCGACCACGGCGAGCGGCCTCGGCAGCGAGCCGACGTGCTTCTACGACGCCGACTTCTGGCACGGCATGAACCAGGACGGCACCACGTCGACCAACACGTGCAACAACTGGACGAGCAACGCCAGCACCGTCACGGGCTCTTCGGGCGAGGGCGACTTCCAGCAGATGTTCAACAACGAGAGCAACTCCTGCGACGAGACGCAGGCGGTGCTCTGCGTGCAGGTGGGGCCCTAGCGCCGGCGGAGGCAGCGCCGTGCACGGCGAGGAGCGCGAGGAGCGCCGCTGTGATGTCGTGATCGCGCCCGACGTGCGCCTTCCGAGCACGTCGCGACTGCTGATCCTCAGCGACCTTCACATCGCGGACCTCGGGCCGGGCGACCTGTTCGCCGGCCGCGACGAGGTCTTCCTCGCGATGCTGGCGCGCGAGACGGCCGACATCGACGCGGTGGTGCTCAACGGCGACGTGCTCGACCACCTGCACGTCGCCGACAACGCGCGTATCGAGCGCGCGCATCCGCGGACGGTGGCGGCGCTGCGCGAGCTGTCGCAGCGCCTGCCGGTGATCATGCTCATCGGCAACCACGACAACGAAGCGCTGGCGCGCCAGGCGTTCCCCGAGATGGCGTTTCATCACGCCCTCGCGGTGGGTGACGTGCTGATCACCCACGGCCATCAGTTCGACCTGCACTGGAACGGCGACAAGCAGTCGCACTTCGCGGCGCGCTTTCACGCGGCGCTCGAGCATTACCTGCGCCTGCCGATCCGCCTGCCGTTCCGCGACTACGTCAACATCCCCAACGGCGTCATCCACCGGCTGTTCTTCCGTTACACGCAGGCGCTGCGCTTGTACGGCTCCGTCAAACGCGCCGTCGGCGATCCCGCGCCCTACGAGCGCTGGCAGCGCATCGACCGCTTCTGGTCACGCGGGCAGTGGGGCGATCTGGGCAACATCTACGACGAGGCGCTGGTCTACCTCGAGAGCACCGGCGCGCGCTGGCGCACGCTAGTGGTCGGACACTCGCACCAACCCGGCGTGGTGCCGCGCCACAGCGGTCACACCTACGTCAACAGCGGCTCCTGGTGTCTTGGCGACGCCAGCTTCGTGCGTCTACGCGACGGCGAGGCGCGTGTCTTCGACGCGCTCAGCGGCGAGGAGTACGGCGACGAGCGCTACCGCGCGCTGCACGCGGCCGTCGAGCTTCCCGACATGGCGGGCTGGTTTCGGCGCTACTATCGCGGCTTCTTCCGCTACGACCTCGCCGCGATCGAGCGCGACTTTCCGTCCGACATCCCCGAGCGCGGCTTCACCGGCGTGCGCGGAAAAGCCCGCCCCGCAGGCGACAAACCAGGAGATGAGCAGCATGGCCGACAGCATCAGCTTGCAGGATAAGGTCGCGATCGTCACCGGCGGCAGCCGCGGTATCGGCGAAGCGATCGCCAGGGCGATGGCGCGCGCCGGCGCGCGCGTGGTCGTCGCGTCGCGCAAGATCGACGGCTGCGAGCGTGTCGTCAGCGAGATCGAGCAAGCCGGCGGCGAGGCGCTCGCCGTCGCCTGTCACACCGGCAAGCCGGAGCAGATCGAGGCGCTGATGAAGACGGTGCTCGATCGCTTCGGCAAGGTCGACGTGCTGGTCAACAACGCCGCGACCAACCCCTACTTCGGCCCGATGATCCAGCTCGCTTGGGCGGCCTGGGACAAGACCTTCGAGGTCAACGTCAAAGGCTACTTCGAGATGGCGCGCGTCGTGGCGCGCCACCTCATCGAGCGCGGTGCGCCTGGCGCCATCGTCAATCTCGCCAGCGTGCTGGGCCAGGACGCGGCGCCGATGCAGGGCATCTACGGCATGACCAAGGCGGCCGTGATCTCGATGACCAAGACCCTCTCGGTGGAGCTCGGCGGCGCCAACATCCGCGTCAACGCGATCGCGCCGGGGCTCATCGAGACGCGCTTTTCGCAGGCGATGACGAGCAACAAGCAGATCCTCGACATGGTGCTCGAGCGCACGTCGCTCAAGCGCGTGGGCAAACCCGACGACGTGGCGCAGGCGGCCGTGCTGCTCGCCAGCGACGCGGCGAGCTACATCACCGGCGAGACGCTCGTCATCGACGGGGGCTGGACGGCGAGCTAGCCGCTGCTAACGTGCGCTCTCAACCGAAGGGGCCAGAATGAGCATCCAGAGCGAGCTTCGCGACCAGCTGAAGGACGCCCTGCGCGCGCGTGACCAGCGCCGCGCCAACGTGGTTCGCCAGATCGAGACCGAGATCTCGACGCGCAAGAGCGCGAGCGGGTTCTCCGGCGCGATCGACGACGAGCTCTACCGCCAGGTCATCTCCGCCTACGTCAAGAAGATGGACAAGGCGCGCGACGAGTACGCCGGCCTCGGCGAGCGCGGCGCCGAGGAGGTCGAGACGCTGACCTTCGAGATCGAGTTCCTCTCGCGCTGGCTGCCCAAGTCGCTCGGCGAGGACGAGGTGCGCGCCATCGTCAGAGAGGCCATCGCCGAGCTGGGCGTCAAGGACGCCAAGCAGGCCGGCCGCGTGGTGGGCCACATCATGAAGTCCGGCCGCGAGGGGCTCGACGGCAAGCTCGTCAATCAGCTCGTGCGCGCCGAGCTCAGCGCCTAGGCACCGCCCGCTAGACTCTTAGAACGTACAGCACGGCTTGGCGAAGGCCGCGCCGCACACCGAGCAGCCGCCGGTGGCCGGCACCGTGCATTGCTGCCCGGTGGCCGAGCCGCCCTTGATGCACAGGCAGGTGCCCGAGTTGAGGCACGTGATGCGCTGCTCGGTGCCGCTCTGGGTGCAGGTGGTGGTGCACGCGACGATGCTCGTCAGCGCCATGCACGACCAGTTGCTGTAGAGCGAGCACTTGGGCGGCGGCATGTCGACCGTCGTGTCGGGCGGCGGCATGTCGGCGGTCGTGTCGGGCGTCGTGATGTCGGGCATCGGACCGTCACTCTGCGTGTCGCTGTCGAGCGTGACGTCTTTGGGGCCGTCGGTGGGACCGTCGACGGCGACATCGATGAAGACGTCGGGCCGCGGCTCGGCACCCGGTCCGTCGCGGAAGCTGATGCCTTCGCCGCGCGGCGCGTCGCGCTGGACGTCCACCGACGGGCCGCCGCCCGCGCAGGCGCTCGCGAGCACGACCAAGCAGACGGCGGCAGGGGCGGCGGCGGCGAGCAGCGCGAACGAGAAGCGACGAGGGAGCATCTACGCCTTATTGTGTCACAGCGCCACGGCGTAGTGGCCGCGGCCCGACGCGTCGGTCTCGTAGAGCAGCGTCGGCTCGGCGTCGCCGCGGCCCTGCAGCCGGATGCGCTCGAGGCGCACGCGCGGCTGCGTCTCGGGCAGATACACGCGATCGATGTGCACCACCGCCTCGGGGCTAGAGAAGTCGCCAGGGCCGACCTGACCACCGAAGTGATCGCTGCGCCCGAACGCGATGTGCGGTCCGAGCTTCTCGTCGAGCAGCGTCACGCCCACCGGCTTGACACCGAAGTCGCTCAGCACGCCGAGCCCGAGCTCCGCGATGTTGGCGTACGCGGGCTCGCTCGCGATCAGCGCGCGCTCGCGCGCGGCTACCGGCCCGTCGCCTTCGACGGCGCGCGCGCGATTCTGCTCGACGCGATAGATCACCACCTCGCCGTCGAGCTCCACCGGCAGCTCCCCGGCGCTGCGGCTCGGCTCGCCGGCGCGCTCGCCCTCGTACGGCACGATGTAGGCTTCGCCCGACGGCAGGTTGCCGGCGCGCCCGCGTTCGCGAAGCAGTCCGCCGGAGGCATGGCCTGGGCGGTGGCGTAGGTCGAGCGTCAGCGCGAGCGCGCGTGCGCCGTCGACGACGAAGTCGAACAGCGCGGTGTCGGCCCGCTCGACGAGCGCCGCCAGCGCGCGCACGCGTCGATCGATCTCGATGTAGTCGAGCCGAAGCGCCGGCTGCATCGCGCGCGACAGTCCACCCATGGTCGCGGCCGAGAAGCCGAGCCGCGGTGCGAGCAGCTTCAGCGGCGCCGTCGCCGAAAGCTGCGTCGGTGCCAGCACCATCGGGTGCTCGGCGAGCACGGCGTCGCGCGCGCGCGCCTCGATCGCCGCCAGGCGCGCGTCGTCCATCGACAGCGGCAGCGGCTCGTAGGCGTCGAGCTCGACGAGCGTCTCGGGCAGCTCGGCGTTGTTGCGGCGCACGTTGCGATAGCCGAACAGCTGCGCCGCGAACCGCGAGCCCTCGAGCGCCCGCACCCACTCGGCGGCCAGCTGGCGTCGATCGCGCCACGCCTCGCTGTCCGGCAGCGCCTGGTCGGGCAGATCGACGAGCACGGCCAGCGCGCGCTCGTCGGCGCGCGGCGCGAAGACACGCTCGAGCAGCGCGCACAGCTCGGCGCCATCGAGCGGGTCGCGAGAGAGCGGCTCGTCAGAGAGGGAGGCTGAGCTCGACCCCGTCGGCGGTCGAGTCGATCTGGTATCCGATTCGGTCACTGGGCCTCGCCGTAGATGCGCACCGACGAGCACGCGCCCTGCGGCGCCTGCTGGTCCTTGTCGCCGCAGCTGAGCAGCTTGTAGCGTGGCATCTTCGCCTTGTCGGACGTCTTCGTGACGCGGAAATTGAGATAGGTGCCGTTGGTCTGCCCAGGCGGCTTGGCCCAGTCGACCTTGACGCCATCGATGCGCGCGATGGCCTCGGGCAGCAGCTCGAGCTTCCCGCGGCGCACGAAGGCCACCGCGTCGGTGGTCGCCACCGAGATCGTGCCGCCGACCTCGAGCGCCGCCAGCATCTTGTTGAAGTCGGCGGTGATGTCGGGCGTGTAGGTCAGCACCGCGACCTCGTCGAGGATCAGGTTGTACTTGCCCTTCTTGCCGTCGGCGGTGGTACAGAGGTCGCCCGTCGACGTCTCGCTGAGCAGCTTGCCGCTGATGAAGCGATGTTTGGGGTGGCGCTTGCCCGCCGGCTCGGCGCCGAGGTCCATCGACGTGACGTACGGCTTATCGATCTCCACGCGCGCGAGCAGCTTGGCCAGCCGCACATCGGGCGGGCGCCGCGGTCGCGCGCCGCCTTCGCCGAGGAGCTCCTTGGCAAACATCCCCTCGCCAGCCCCGGTGACGAGGATGCGTCCCGAGCCGCCGAGCGCTTCGAGCAGCTCGAGCACGCCGCCGTGGCAGTGCTGGATCACGCCGCGCTTGCGGATCATCTGGGTGTGCCCGCGCTTCAAGATGCCGATCGCCTCGGCGGCGACCTCCTGGTGCGAGCGCGGGTTGTTGATCGCCTTGTTGGCGAGCTCGAGCATCGTCGTGCGCTTCGTCGACGGCAGGGCGATCACCAGCCGCTGTCCATCGACGTTGATGTGCACGGGCTGGTGCGCGTCGAGCTTGGCGCGCGCCGCGGCGTCGAGCAGACCGAGGTTGTCGAGCAGCACGCTCGCCGACTGTTTGGCGCTGAGGTACATGCCGTCCATCACGGTGATGGTCGTCGGGCCGCCGCCGCCGCTCGACGTGCCGTAGCCCGTGGGCAGCAGGCGGAGCGCCTCGTGCCAGCGCAGCGGCTTCTTCGGCGGGCGCAGCGCGAGCGCCGAGACGGTCAGCCGCCTCGACGTCTGGCGCGAGCCGCCGGCGCGAGCAGCGGGCGCCGCGGCGGCCAGCAGCGGGCCTGCCACGAGCAATGCGATCACCCACTGTCGCCAGCACCTCATCGCGCGATGTCGAAGCAAGGCGCGCGCCCACCTCGAAATGCGCGTCATCGCGGGTGAAATCGCTCTGACCAGCGCGCGCGCGAGGCCGATAACCGAAGACGCCGCAACAAGACCAGCCAGCGCCACCGAGGCGCTGGACGGCTCAAAAGGAGGGGGTGTTGTAGTCGCCGTCGTCGGCGCCGATGCCCTTGGCGGCGCCCGCCGCGCGAGCCTTGCGAATGCGCGCGGCGCCGCCGCAGGTGTCGTGCACCGTCATGCTCGATGCGCCGAAGTCGAAGTACCAGCCGTCCCACAGCCAGCTGACGCGCGCGACGATGTTGTTGGCCTTGGGCGCGCCCTGCTTGCGCGCCAGCTGCCAAGCCTCGCGCATCGAGCAGCGCCACATCACGCGCGGCTTCTCGGCACAGTCTTCGTTGCTGGTCTTGGTCACGACCTCGACCTTCGTCGCTGAGACGTCGACGTCGACGAGGCAGCGAATGTCCTCGCGCTTGACGTTGGCAGGCAGGCCGGCGGGGCGCTTGGAGCGCGAGGGCGAGCGGAAGCTGTAGCTCGCCTCGTAGCCGCTCTTGATCGTCAGGTCGGCGAGACCGCTCGGGTAGACGCCGTGCACGCTGAGGTCGATGAGGATCGCGTCGCTCATCACTTTGCGCGCGAGGGCCAGCGCGCGCGGGTAGAAGGCCAGCGCGTCGAAGCGCTTGGGGTCCTGCTTCATCGCCACCGTCAGGCGCGTCTTGCCGGTCTCGATGCGGGTGACGCCGCCTTTGCGCGTCACGCGGTTGCCGCCGCCGCCACCGCCGCCGCCGCCGCCAGCGACAGCGGCGTCATCATCGCCGTTGACGCGCAGGACGACCACCGCCGCCGTGACGCCGCCGCTTACGACCAGCAGGCCAACGGCGAGCCACAGCCACGGCAGCGCGCGCTTCTTCGGCCGGCGCGGACGCGGTGTGGCCTGCGGCTGCATCGGCGTCGCCTGCGGCTGCATCTGCATCGGCGTCGCCTGCGGCTGCATCTGCATCGGCGTCGCGTTCGCGGCCGGCAGCACGGGTGCGCTCGACGACGACCAATGGGTGGCGGCGTAGGCGTCGGAGTGGTGCGTCTTGGCGAAGGCGTCCGAGTGCTGCGTCTGCGCGTAGGCGTCGGGCACCGTGTGGCCCGGCGGACGCGCCACCACCGGCGTGCGCGGGCCCGTCGCGGCGTGCGGCGAGGGCCCAGGCGTTGGTGAGAACGGCGTTGGCGAGAGCAGCGCCGCCGAGGGCGCGATGTTGATCTCGCTGTGAAAGAGGTTGGTCGTGGCCCAGCGATCGCGCGCCGCGTCCACCGGCAGCGTGCGCTGCACCTGCTCGAGCGCGGCGGCCATCGCGGCGGCGTCGGCGAAGCGATGCTCGGGCGCCTTGGCCAGCGCGCGCAGGATGACTTGCTCGAGGACCGGCGGCAGGTCCGCGCGCAAGCTGCGCGGCGGCGGCGGCGGCTGCTCGACGTGCATGCTGCACAGCACGTAGAGCGACTCGGCGAGGAACGGCAGCTGGCCGGTGGCGCCCTCGAAGAGGATCACGCCCGCTGCGTAGAGGTCGGAGCGCGCGTCGATGGCGCCGCCCTTGATCTGCTCGGGCGACATGTACGGCGGCGTGCCGAGCATCACGCCGCTGACCGTCGGCCCGCTGACCTTCAGATCAGAGCTCAGCTTGGCGATGCCGAAGTCGAGCACCTTGGCGTGCCCGCCGCGCGTGACGTAGATGTTCTCGGGCTTCAGATCGCGGTGGATGATGCCGCGCGCGTGGGCGGCGGCGAGCGCTTCGAGGGTCTGGATCATCAAGCGCGCCAGGCGCGACAGCGGCAGCGACGGCGGCGTGCTGGTTGACGAGCGCGCGAAGACACGCGACAGGGGGGCGCCCTCGAGAAACTCCATCACGATGTAGGGCCGACCGTCGGGCAAGCGCGCCAGGTCGACGATGTTGACGATGTTCTCGTGGCGGATCAGGTTGACCGCGCGCGCCTCGTTGAAGAAGCGCTCCACCAGGTCGACGCCCCCCGAGCGCTCCGAGGAGAGCACTTTGATCGCCACGCGGCTGCCGATGGCCGGGTTGGTGCCGAGATAGACCTTGCCCATGCCGCCCGCGCCGAGCACGCGCGCGATGCGGTAGTTGCCAACCTGGCTGCCGAGCAGCGTGTCGGCGGCGCCATCGGTGAGACGCGAGCCGTCGACGGGGCAAAACTCGCCCTCGCTATAGCTCGCACCGCACTCGGGACAGACCAGCGCCATCTTCAGGGGTGATACGCGGCGAGCGCCGCGACCTTGGCGCGCCGAACCAGCGCCTAGCCTCGCAGCGCCGCGGTGAGCATGCCTTCGATGTCGGCGAAGCGCGCCATGTAGTCGTCATGCGCGCGGCGGATCACGTCATAGGCCTCTTCGCGGCCATACACGTCGGTGACCTCGCAGGCGGGCTGTTTGTCGGATCCAGGCACCTGCTTGTAGGTCAGAAAGTAGTGGCGCAGGCGGTCGACCACCGGCTGCGGGCAATCGCTGATGTCGTGCCAGTCGGAAAACAGCCGGTCACCCGAGAGCACGGCGAGGATCTTGTCGTCGGCCTCACCGCCGTCGATCATGCGCAGACCGCCGATGGGGCGCGCCTGCAAGAATACGTCACCGTGCGAGATGTCCTTCTCGGTGAGCACGCAGATGTCGAGCGGGTCCTCGTCACCGACGATATCTGCGCGCCCCGTGCGCTTCTGACAGAGCTCGGCGGTCTTCTCGCCGCAGAAGGTCTGCGGCACGAGGCCGTAGAGCGTGGGGCAGATGTTGGAGAACGCCTGCGGACGATCGACCTTGAGGTGCCCGCTGATCTTGTCGAGCTCGTACTTGACCGTGTCGGTGGGGGTGATCTCGATGTAGGTGGTCACGATCTCCGGAAACGACGCGCCGATGTTGACGCCGTGCCAAGGGTGGGCCTTGAACAACAGGCCCATGAGCTTCCAGATCGGTTCTGCTCTCGTCATCTGACCTCTACTCGGTGGTGATTTTGGCGCCGGTGAGGATAGCATGCGCTCCATGGCCAAGACGCCGCAACCCAAGCGCAAGCGCCGCTGGCTGCGCCGCGTGCTACTGATCGTGATCGGCCTGCCGCTGCTGTTCGCGCTGCTGTTCTCGCTCAATGGCCTGTGGCCGGGCTGGAAGACGCCCGAGACGGGCACCACCAAACACGCGCAGCGCACCGGCACGGTCAAGCGCGTGCGGGTGATGGCGTTCAACATCGCCAAGTGCTTCGCACACCAAGGCGGGATGAAGTTCCGCGACGAGTCGGAGGTCAAGACCTGCCTCGATCGCATCGCCGCGTTGATGCAGCGCGAGAGGGTGGACCTCGCGTTCCTCAGCGAGATCAACTTCGACTGCGCGCCTTGCGGCTCGATCAACCAGGTCGAGTACCTCGCCGACAAGGCCGGCTTTCACAGCTGGTCGTTCGGCGCCAACTACAGCTTCGGCGTCTTCTTCTATCGCATCCGCTCGGGCAACGCGCTGCTGTCGCGCTTCGCGCTCGAGCCCGTCGGCGTCAAGCAGCTGCGGCACGGCACGCCGTTCTACAACCCGATGGGCAACCGCCGTCTGCTGTGGATGAAGATCCCGGCGCTGGGCGGCGTGCGCGCCGGCGCGCTGCGCAACGACTCGTTCGACATCGATCGCAACCGCGATCAGGTCGAGCAGCTGCTCGCCGACGTGCCGGCGACCGGTGCGCTGCTCGGCGGCGACTTCAACGCCTGGCCGGGCACCCAGCCGATCACGCTCTTTCAGCGCAGCGGGCGCTTCAACAACGCCTGCTTCGAAGGGCCGCCCACGTTCCCGGTGGACAAGCCCAAACACCGCATCGACTTCATCGTCGCGCCCAAGGCCTGGCGACTGGTCGAGCAACACGTCGTCAAGACGGACGTCTCGGACCACCTGCCGGTGGTCGCGACGTTCGAGATGCCGGAGAAGTCTCGATGAGCGATTGGGCGATGAGCGATTGGGCGACGAGCGATTGGCCGCTGACCTATGCCGACGTGCTGCGCGCGCGACAGCTGATCCGCGCGCACATGGCGCCCACGCCGCTTCGACGCTACGCGCCGCTCGACGAGGCGGTCGGCCACGACATCACCGTCTGGGTCAAACACGAGAACCACTGTCCGACCAACGCGTTCAAGGCGCGAAACGGTCTCGCGCTGCTCGGCGCGATGACGCCGCAGCAGCGCGCGCGCGGCGTGGTCGCGGCCACGCGTGGAAATCACGGCCAGGGCGTTGCCTGGGCCGGCGCGATCTACGGCGTGCCGGTCACCATCTGCGTGCCGCTCGGCAACAACCCCGAGAAGAACGAGGCGATGCGCGCCTACGGCGCCGAGCTGATCGAAGACGGCGCCGACTACGACGCCACGCTGCAGACGGCGCTGGCGCTAGTGCAAGAGCGCGGGCTGACCATGGCGCACTCCACCAACGACCCGGCGGTCATCGCAGGCGCGGCGACCTACTCGCTCGAGATCCTCGAGGAGCAGCCCGACATCGACGCGCTTGTGATCGCCGTCGGCGGCGGCTCGCAGGCGGTCGGCGCGCTGACCGTCGCGCGCGCCTTGCGCCCCGACCTGCCCGTCTACGCAGTGCAAGCCGAGCGCGCGGCGGCGATCCACGACTCGTGGCACGCGCGCCAACCCCTGACGCGTGACAGCGCCGACACCTTCGCCGACGGCTTGGCGACGCGCAGCACCTACGCGCTGACCTTCCCGGCGCTTCAGCAGGGGCTGCGCGGCTTCGTCAAGGTCAGCGAGGCGGCCATCGCCGACGCGCTGCGCCTGATGCTGCGCACCACGCACAACCTCGCCGAGGGCGCCGGCGCCACCGGGTTGGCCGGCCTGCTGGCCCTGCGCGAGGAACTCGCCGGCAAGTCGGTGGGCATCGTGCTGTCGGGCAGCAACATCGACACGCCGACCCTGCAGCGCGTGCTGGCCAAGGCGCTGTAATGTCTCCGTGTGGCGAAAATGTCGGCCGTGGGGCGACTTTGCCGCGTCTCGCACAGCTGTCACACGAGCATAAGACACTGAACTAGAACGGCTTTTCACCCTGTCCGCCCCCCTGCGCGTTAGGCATGGACGTTGCTGAACGCGGCCTCGATGCGACCCTCGTTCCTCGCCTTGTTCGTGCTGCTCTACGCCGCCGGCCCCGCGCGCGCCGCCGCCGGCGAGGCAGCCCCCGTGGCGCGTCTGCTCGCCGACCCCGTCGCCCTCGTG